>NZ_JBFECU010000009.1:0-152591 GCF_041379855.1 Microbacterium sp. BWT-B31 | reverse complement strand
TGGGTCATCGTGGGATCTCTTCTTTGCTTCTTGGCGGAAACAACTGGTCATCCCACGGTGGCCCTCAATCGTCAACGACGACGAGGAACCGCAGGAAGTGACACCACGCTATGGGACGCACCCTGATGTCGCGCGCAGCCGGCGTTGCGGCGGCGAATGCAGCGCCCCGACTGTCGCCGCCGCGGGGGTCCGCGCGAGCCACGAGCATTCGATGGGCCATGCGCCGACGCGGGAGTCATGCTGCGCCGCTTGCGCTTCGACTCGCCAGCGACCTGTTGTGCCGAGAGGCCTGCACGTGTCGGCGACGACGACAGGGAGCGTTCGTGGAACAATCATTTCATCTTGGCGACTAAGGGGGCTGAATGGGCGATCGACCAGACGACCTGAGACCACTTAGTGAGGTAGTGCGGGAGTCGCTCGACACCTCGAGTTCCGTCGACCGGAAGGTCGGGCGCGCACTGTTGGCCAACTATCCCATCGCGGGCCTGGAGACTGTCGCCGAACTTGCCGAGCGTGCGGGCGTGAGTCCTTCGTCGGTCGTGCGTTTCGTCGGCCGGCTGGGATTCAGCGGGTATCCCGCATTCCAGAAGCGGTTGATGCGCGAGGTCCACGAGCGGCTGGGTTCGCCGCTCGAGCAATATGGACGCGCAGACCTCGGCTCCGGGGATGGTGACCTGGCGCGTGTGGCCCGGCTCTTCTCGGCGACCGTCGAGAGCTCGATCAACGAGTTGCCTCGGAGCGAGTTCGATCGGAGCGTCGCTTTGCTCTCGGACGCGCGACGGCCGGTGCGGTTGACCGGCGGGCGATTCAGTTGGATTCTCGCCGAGTATCTCGGCGCGCACCTGAACCTCCTCCGCCCCGACGTCGAGGTCCTCGGGCCCGATGAGTTCGCCCGACTTGCTGCGATGTCCGACGCAGGCCGCGGTGACGTGTTCGTGGTCTTCGACTATCGGCGGTACGATCCGGCGCTCGTTCGGTTCGCGCAGCGAGTCGCGGGGCGTGGCGCCGACCTGGTGCTGTTCACCGATCGCTGGCTCTCACCCGCGGCGGGTGTCGCCGCCACTGTCCTCCCGGCGAACGTCGAGGCTCCGTCGCCGTTCGATTCGCTGGCACCGGCGATGGCGGTGGTCGAGACGGTTATCGCCGGAGTGACCGACCGTCGCGGCGAGGCGGGTCGGTTACGCGTGGAGGCGATGGAGGGGATGCGCGCCGATTGGCCAAACGGG
The DNA here is from genome assembly GCF_041379855.1 of Microbacterium sp. BWT-B31. NCBI lineage: Bacteria > Bacillati > Actinomycetota > Actinomycetes > Micrococcales > Microbacteriaceae > Microbacterium > Microbacterium sp. BWT-B31. The sequence continues at coordinate 151,365 of NZ_JBFECU010000009.1, read as the reverse complement.
TAGATGAACGAGGCCGGGGCGTTTCAATCGATTCGCTGCCAACCCCGGAATGCCGCGATCTGATCGTCGGACACCGCTCCTTGCGCGGCGTCGTCGATCGCTCGGGTCAGTATCCGCACCGCTCGATCCACTGACTCGGCGGTGATCATAAGTGGAGGGGTGATCTCGAGCACGTTCCCGCGCACCGGGTACAGGACGACCCCCAGCTCCCATGCCCGGTAGACGGCTTTCGCAGTCAGTTCGCTATCCGGCGTGGCCGATGTGCGGTCGGTGACCAGTTCGATCCCGATGGCGAGGCCCTGACCGCGCACGTCACCGACCCGATCCGCACCGGAGCGCCCGCTTTCCTGGTACGCCGTGAGTTCGGCGAGGAACTGTGCCCCACGCAGACCCGCGTTCCGGGTTGCATGACCGTCACGCACGAGCGCCAAGACCGTCCGGCCGGCCGCGCACGAGACGGGGTTCCCGATTGTGGTCATCAGAGCGGACGCCACGGGCGCGTCGAGGACCTCGGCCGGCCCCACGGTGGCGGAGAGCGGGAGACCTCCGCCAAGCGCCTTTCCGAGGGTCACGACGTCGGGGAGGATCCCGTGGGCATCGAACGCGTGAGTGCGACCCGTCCGGCCCAGCCCGACCTTCACCTCGTCGACGACGAGGTAAGTGCCGTGCGTGTCGCAGAGGGCACGGAGCCCCGCGAGGAACCCGGCGGGAGGAACGATGACGCCGCCGTCGGATTGCACCGGTTCGACGATCACGGCCGCCGTCGTGCCTCGCTCGAGCTGTCGTCGAGCACGTGCAAGGACGTCCTCGACGACGGTTCCTGCGTCCCCGGTATGGGGCCGGTACGGGTCGGGGTACGGGAAGAACACTACCTCGGGGTCGGCGGGCACGCCTGCGGTCACATGCACTCCTGACACCGCCCGCGCTGCGCCGAACCCGCCGTGGTAGCCGTTCTGGAACGCGATGATTCCCGGCCGGCCGGTCGCGTGGCGGCATCCGCGGAGGGCGACCTCGTTGGCGTCGGTCCCAGCGTGACCGAGGTAGACGCGGCGCTCGGGGTTCGGCCGGCGGCTGGGGACGAGTTCGAGCAGCTCCTCGGCGAGGGCAACGGCGTCCGGGTGGGTGCCGGACAGAATAGAGGCGCCGGGTGCCTCGGCCACGGCGCGGGTGATCGCCCCTGCGATGTCGGAGTTACCGTGCCCGAACGCGGCCGCGGTCCAGCTCGCGCTCAGGTCGAGCAATTCGCGCCCGCCGGGCTCGACGAGGATCTCGCCTCGGCCAGCGCAGGCGGCGAGCGGGAAGAACCGGAGTTTCTCGACCCCCGCGATCACCGCATGGTCGCGATCGGTGAGCTGTTCGCGCGTGCCGGAAGCGCCCGGTTCAGGCACCGACATGGTCGCGCGCGGTGAGGTCGGACCGGTGGTGCTCGACGCTGAGCACGCGTTCGGTTGCGGCGAGGTACCCTGCGAGCAGGGCACGGGCCACCGCCCCCACCGCTGAATCGTCAGGAAGGAATCGCGGGTCGTGGAGGCTCGGCTGAGGGGAGCGGTCCAGCGTCTCCACGCCGACAAACATCATGAGCGACGGCACCGCGGCGCAGTAATAGGAGAAGTCGTCGGCACCGAGCGAACGCATAGGTTCGGCGCCATCGACACCGAGCCGGGCGAGCCAGTCGTCCACCCCAGTCGCAAGCGCGGCGTCGTTGATCAGTGCGGGCTCGCCCTCGATCCGCGTGACGTCCGCATCGGTGCCGTAGGCCGCAGCCACCCGTTCCGCCATGTCGCGGATGGCGTCGAACAGCGGTTGCCGGTCGGTGGGGTCGGTCGTCCGCATGGTGGCGTAGATCCGGGCTTCGGCGGGGAGTACGTTGGCGGCCCCCTCGCCCGCCGTGAGCGTGCCGATGCTGATGATCGCAGGCCTGAGCGGGCTGACGGTGCGGCGGATGACCTCGGGGATGGCGACCGCGATCTGCGCGATCGCCGCGATCGTGTCCGCTGCTTCGTGCGGGTAGGCGGCGTGTCCGCCTCGGCCGTGCACCTGGATCTCTATCTCGTCCGCGGCGGAGTTGATGAAGCCGGCGCCTGACGCGACGGCAGCGTTGCGGACGCCCGGATGTACGTGCGCCCCGATGACGTGTGCCACATCGAAGCGTTCCAAGACGCCGGCGTTGACGATTTCGAGCGCACCCGACGGGTAGCTCTCCTCCCGTGGCTGGAGCAGCGCGACCAGGCCGAGGGGCAGGTCGAGTCCGGCGGCGGCGCGCGCGAGCGCGACCAGGGCCGCCTGGTGGACGTCATGCCCGCACGCGTGCATCGCGCCGTTCGTCGCAGCGAATGGTGCGCCGCTCAGTTCGGTGACGGGCAATGCGTCGAGTTCGGTACGGACGGCGATTGCCGGGCCTTCGCTGGGACCGATACGGCTGACGCCGCCTGCGTCCACAATCGGCTCGAAGCGCATGACGCCACGCAACGCTTTGGCGATCCGCTCCCTCGTCGGGTGTTCCGCGCCCGACACGCAGGGTGCGCCGTGCAGTACGTGGCGCAATTGGATCGCGGCCGGGATCTCTCGGTCGAGGGCAGTGTTCCAACTCCCCGCGAGTTCGGTGAGACGCGTGAGAGTCGGGGTCATGCCGTCGCCTGCGCAGTCCGGCCGGGCTTGCCCTCAGCAGCGGCACGGCCCGAGTGGGTGGGCGCGAACGCGGAGTGGTGGAGGCGATACGCGCGACGCGCGTTGCGCCACGCGATCAGCTCCGTGATGCGGGCACGCTCAGCCGCCGGCCAGTCGTCTCGCTTGGCGAACGTGTCCAGGGCGCGCTCGAGTCCGCGTCGGAACAGCAGGGCGCCCAGGTAATACAACTCAGCCGCCCCGAATGCATCAGACGAGAAGAGGATCTTATGGAAGGGGGCCAACTCGAGCGTTTCGGCGATCACCTCGTCGGAGCGAGACCCGGTGTAATTGATCGCGAGTCCCACGTCGAAGTAGACGTGCGGAAACACCTGAGCGAGGTATCCGGCCTCTCGGTGGAACGGGTAGCAGTGAAGGAGGAGGATGCGTGCGCCCGAGTCGTGGCTCATTCGCAGGAAATCCGTGAGGAGCAACGGGTTGCACCGGTGGAGATCTACGTCTGTGTCGCCGTAGCCGATATGGAACTGGATCGCGCTTTCCCGATCGACCGCGGCCCACAGCAGGTGCCGGATGATCGTCGCGTCGTCGAGCCGCCCCGCCGCGCCGTCCGCGATTCGCTCCAGCCATGCGGTCACGGCGGCGTCGACTTCCGCGTCTGTGGGCCGGTCCGGCGCGAAGTCGAGACCGATGCGGTAGGCGGCGATCGACTTGACTCCGATCGCCGTCTGCAGGCGCTCGTCGAGCAGGCGATCGTACGCCTCGCGGAATTCGCCCGCGTCGCACCCGTCGAGCACGAGTTCCTCGGCCAGCCGCTCGAGGCGGACGATCTCGAACGCCTGGCCTCCGGATGCTGCGGCCATCTGGTCGGGGGCGAGGACCTCATCGTTGCGGTGACCGACCTCGATGAAGTAGTCGGTGATGCCCGTCGCGCGAAGGAGCCGCTCGCTCGCCTCGGCACCGCCCAGCGCGCGGCGGCGCTCAAGGTACTCCTCGGGTGTCGCGAATGGCGCGAGTCCGAGAACGGGGGCGCAATGCCGACGGATGGCGAAGCCGACCTGCGAGTCGAAATGGGTGGTCCCCTCGGGCGCGGCCCAGTCCGATTCCGTGATGAGCGCCTCGAACGCCTCGCGGTCGAGGTTCTTCGTACTGACCCCGTGGCAGTGGTGGTCCAGAAGCGGGGGGATGGCGGCGGTCGGCGTACTTGCGCCACCCTGCGGCGTGGGACTAGTAGACACGTGCGTACACTTCGCATTGCTCGGCGAGCGGGCGTGCCTGCACCGAGGCGAACTCGTCGCGCTTGACGGCGTCGAATGTGGCGAGGAATGACGGCGAGAACCATCCGGAGACGAGCTCGTCCGCCTTGAGGGTGTCTAGCGCCGCCTCGAGATCGCGCGGCAGCTTTGTCAGGCCGGCGTGACGATTGTCGAGGTCGAGCTCTCCTACGATGATGTCGGGGGTCTCCAGTTCCTCGCGTAGGCCCTGCATGCCTGCACGGAGGATCATGCCAAGCAGGATCCACGGATTAGCTCCAATGTCGCCGCCTCGGAACTCGAAGTGGAGCTGACTGCTCGGGTCGCGCCCGTCGATCTCGTTTGTCGGACAGATCCGCAAGAGCGCTTCCCTGTTCTGCAGGCCCAGGAAGGCGCGAGACGTCGACCAGTTGTGCGGCGCGAGGCGGAGGTAGCTTGTGGCGAGCGGTGCGAAGAGCGCCGCCATGGCCGGACCGTGCCGAACGATTCCCGCGGCGAAGCTACCGGCGACCCTTGAGAGCCGGGCCGGGCGCGCCGGGTCGAAGACGAGGGTGTTGCCATCCGCGTCATCCAGGCCGAAGTGCACGTGAACGCCGTTGCCCGTCTCGCCGGGCGCGACGACGGGAGCGAACGTGGCTTCACGCCCGTGCGCATCGAACAAGTCATACACGATGTCCCGCACGAGGATCGCACGGTCGGCGGCCGACAGCGGGTCAGTCGGAGCGACGGTGATCTCGTACTGATGACGTCCATATTCGGGCAACCAAGTCTCCGGGTCGAGACCGGCCCGGTGCAGCACGGTCATGAGCTGCGAGCCGATCGGCTCAGCGCGACGGAACGCCTGCAACGAGAACGGATGGTGGTCGCCCGTGGCACTGACGTCCACGAATTCGTGCTCGAACGAGGATCGCGTGGTGATGCCGAATTCGGTGTGGAGCTCCTCTACGGCGTTCCGCAGAAACGTCCGCGGGCAATTCTCCCAGGGCGAGCCATCCGTGTTGACTAGGTCGGCGAACACGATGTTCAGTGGAGGTCGGCCGGGGATCCCGTCGACGCGAGCGAGTGAGCCGAGGTCGGGCTTGAGTCGCAGATCGCCGGTCGATCCATATGGGATGTCGCTGACGATGTGGCCGAGCGAGCCGATGCCGAGGTTGGCAGGCACCCACCCAAGGGAGCTGCTTTCGTCGAAGTCGGCAAGGCGCATCGAGCGCCCTTCCGTGCGAGCGGCGATGCCAGTCGTCGCCACGAAAATCAGTTCGTCGAGATCAGCGTCTTGCAGTTGCTTGGACATGCGTTCGGCTCCGATACTGACGGGCTGGTCCCCTTCGCGGGTGCGTTTGTGATTCGGGCGGGCCGTGAGGATCTGGTCGGTGAGGGTCATGCGGTTCTTAATCCAGGTCTTCGATGGTCAGGCGCGAGCCGATGCGGTCGGCGAGGGCGGGCTTGGCCAGGACGGTTAGCAGGCCGAGGAGACACCAGACGCCGGCGATCCACGGGAAGTAGGTGTAGGGGGGCTGCTGGCCGGCGATCTGGATGAAGTACACGTATCCGAGGAACGCCAGTCCGAGCACGGGGATGATCGCTTCCCACTTCGGGATGATGGAGTCGCGCCTGAAGGTGTGCCGGATGACGCCGATCGAGGTCATGCCGTAAGCGACGACCATGCACAGTACCGCGATGGTCGCGAACCAGTAGTACACGTCGACGCTGGTCGCCCCGAACAACCCGAATCCGACAGCGAGCACGACCGTGAACAAGACGACGAACACCGTACTGCGCACGGGAACGCCCGTCTTGGCACTGGTGCTGGCGAACGACCTTGGACCGAAACCGTCTCGCGCCAGGGCGAACAGGAGTCGAGCGGCGGCAGCTGTCGAGCTGAGGAGGGAAGCGAAGGCCACGAGAAAGGCGAAGATGGAGATCAGCACGGCGAACCACTGGCCGATGTACGTCGACGCCAGCGTCGTGAGGGTCGATGCAGCGCCCGCGAAAGCGGCGACGCCCGCCTCATCCGTGCCGAATCCGATGGTCTGCGCAAACATTACGAGGACGTAGATGACTCCCGCCAGGACCACTGCCAGCAGAAGGGCGATCGGCACGACGCGCTTGGGGTTCCGGGTCTCCTCGCCGAGGGACGTGCCCGACTCGAACCCCGCCCAGGACAGGAAGCCGAACACCGCGGCCGTCATGACCGCGCTGATCGGGGCATCCCCGGGAAGCAGCGCGCCGAAGTCGACGCCGGTGGAGACGGGCGCATCGCCGGACGCCACGCGGGCGATGATCACGACTGAGAGCACTATCATCGCGGCGACCCCGACGAATCCGATCCCGAGCAAAGTGCGAGCCGTCACCGTCGACTCGCGGACATTCAGAAGCAAGACGAACACCGCGACTACCAGCGGAACGAGGATCCAGCTCCAGGGCGGCAGTGCGACCCCGAGCTCCGCCATCATCGCTTCGAAGAACACTCCGCACGCGCCCGCGATGCACACGGCGAAGAACAGGTACGTTCCCAACAGGGCGAAGCCGCCGAAGAAGCCCGCGCGAGGCCCAAGTGTGGATCCGGCCAAGGCATACACCGAGCCGGCGTGGGTGATGTAACGAGTCAGCCGGATGAACGCATACGCGACGAGCAACGTCCCGATGAACGACACGATGAAAGTGAATGGCACGGACGAACCGACGAGGCCCGCCACGCCGATGCCGTTGAGGGACATGGCCATGACGGGTCCCATGAACCCGACGGAGATCGCCACGACCTCCCAGAGCCGCAGGATCTTGTGCGGCGACGCTGTCGCATCGCAGTCAGCCTCATTCTGCTTCTTCGTCGTTGAAGACATCCGCTGTGGAACCTTTCGTCGGGGCGTCGGCATTGACGCCCGAGTTGGCCTGACTGAAAACATGCACCGAGAGAAGTATTCACCAGGACTGGCACAAATGTTTCAGAGAGACATCTTTGTTGTCAAGTGACCTGCTGCCGACCAATCCCGGCCGAACCCGGCCAGAGCGCCGGTCGGCGGACGGATCCGACGATTCTCGATGGCCCCCAAGGCAGCCCCGCCTTCGTCGGGCGAAGTCTCAACCGCGCCTGACCGCGGGGTCACTCGCGGCGGTCGCCGCCGCCCCCCGTGGCCCTCTCGAAGAGCCCCGAGATGAACCGACTGTGCCTGCTGACCCACCTCGATGAGCAGCACCGGATCGGCGAGTTGCTCGTAGGGGACTTCTTCCTACACGATCCCACTGCCCCCGAGCCGCGGAAGGACCTGCTCACCCAGAACTCGGTGGGGCAGAAGCCGTTCGACGCACCCTCGCGCTGTGGCTCGACGGCCTGCCGCTGAACGCGCCGCAGGCCCCACCCTTGCGCCGCACGCCGCGCGGGACGAGTCTGATCCCATGACCGACGTGACGCCGTTCCTGTGGTTCGACAACGATGCCGAGGCGGCGATCGCCTTCTACACGACGCTGATCCCGGAATCTGAGATCGTGTCGATCGGCACCTATCCTGACGAGGTGCCCGGCATGGGCGGCAAGGTCATGCACGCGCACTTCCGGCTGGGCGGCAGGGACTTCCAGGCGATGGATGCCGGGCCCCAGTTCCCGTTCACCGAGGCGATCTCGCTGTACGTCTCGTGCGCCGACCAGTCCGAGGTCGACCGCTACTGGGACGCTCTCACCGCCGACGGCGGGCAGGAGCAGCCCTGCGGATGGCTCAAGGACCGCTGGGGTCTGTCGTGGCAGATCGTGCCCGAACGGCTCATCGAGCTGCTACGCGATCCCGACCCCGAAAGGTCGCATCGCGCGGCGGAGGCGATGTTCACGATGACGAAGATCGACATCGCGGCGCTCGAGCGGGCCGCGGACGGCGGATGAGACGGATCGCCCGGTCGATTCTCGCGGGCGCGACGCTCGCTGTCGCGCTGGTGGCGGCATCCGGGTGCACTTCCCCTTCACCCATGCGGCCTGTGCCTACGACGGCCCCGCCCGCCGCGACCGGGACGCCGACCCCCTCGGCGACGGCCGCCGCGGTCGACGGCTGGTGGCGGATCGCGGGTGCGCCGGAGGCGCTCGCCGTGGACCTCCGCGCCCCGTGGTCGGTAGTGGCGCTCGACGAGGGCGGAGCGCTCATCAGCCAGCGCGACGACGGGCGCGTGCTCGAGCTGACGACGGCCGGCTCGGTGCGCGAGGTCGGCGTCGTGCCCGGGGTCGTCGCCGGCGGGGAGGCGGGTCTGCATGGCCTTGCCGTGCACCGCGACGGCGACGCGACCTGGCTGTACGCGTATCACGGCGCCGAGAGCGACAACCGGGTGGTGCGGATGCCGCTCACCGGCGTGTCCGGCTCGTTCGCGCTCGGGGCGCCTGACGTCGTGATCGACGGCATCGCGCGCTCAGGCAACCACAACGGCGGCCGCATCGCGTTCGGTCCGGACGGCATGCTCTACGTCACCACCGGCGACGCCGGGAATCGTGAGGCGTCGCAGGATGCGGCATCCCTGGGCGGAAAGATCCTGCGGGTCACCCCGGAGGGCGACCCGGCGCCGGGCAACCCGTTCGGCACGGCGGTCTACAGCCTCGGGCACCGCAACGTGCAGGGGATCGCCTGGACGGCGGACGGCACGATGTGGGCGAGCGAGTTCGGACAGAACACGTGGGACGAGCTCAACCGCATCGAACCCGGCGCGAACTACGGCTGGCCGGTGGTGGAAGGCCAGGCGGGCGAGGCCGGCTACGTCGACCCGGTCGCGCAGTGGCCGACCGACCAGGCGAGCCCCTCCGGCATCGCCGCGGTCGGCGACACCGTGTTCATCGCGGGCCTGCGCGGCGAGCGGCTGTGGGCCGTCGACACCCAGGCCGGTGCGGTCGCGGGCGAGCCGACGGCGGCGCTCACGGGGGAGGAGGGGCGATTGCGGGATGCCGCCGCCGCACCCGACGGCACGCTGTGGGTGCTCACCAACAACACCGACGGCCGCGGCTCCCCGCGCACAGGCGACGACGTGCTGCTGAGGCTCACGCTGACCCGGACGGGCTGAACCGGGGTCGAGACGACGCCGGAGCGCCCGGACGGCACTACGGTGAGTCCGTGATCAATCAACCGCGGTGTCCGCACTGCCGGCGATTTCTCTATCTCGATGCTCTCGCATGCCCCAACTGCGGTGGTGAAGTCGCCTTCCACATTCTGACCCGGCAGTTCTTCGGCATCCGCAACGGCCGCACGGTCATCGACGGTGACACCTGGTACACCTGCTCGAACCGCGACTGGGCGTGCAACTGGCTGGTGTGGCAGGAAGCGCCGGCAGGGCGCTGCTTCTCGTGCCGGCTGACCCGCACCGGTCCTGCTGCCGATGACACCATCGCCCTCGAGAAGCTCGCTAAGACGGAGGAGGCCAAGCGCAGGCTCGTGCTGCAGCTCGGCGACCTGGGTGTTCCGATCATCCCGTGGGACATTCAGCCCGGCGGCCTCGGGTTCGACCTGACCTCGAGCCTCTCGTCGGGTGAGCGCGTCATGATCGGCCACGCGAACGGCATCGTCACGATCGACCTCGCTGAGAGCCTCGATGACCGCCGGGAGGCGCTGCGGGTCAAGCTCGGTGAGCCGTACCGCACCATGCTCGGGCATCTGCGGCACGAGGTCGGCCACTACTATCAGGGCACGCTCATCAAAGACGACGCGACGTGGGCGCGCTGCCGTGAGCTCTTCGGCGACGAGCGCTCGAGCTATCAGGACGCCCTCAAGCGCCACTATGCGATGGGTGCGCCGGACGATTGGCGCGAGAGATTCATCTCGGAGTACGCCACGATGCACCCGTGGGAGGACTTCGCCGAGACCTTCGCGCACTACCTGCACGCCACCGGCACCCTGCAGACGGCGTCGGCGATCGGCATCCGGCTCGACAACGACGTGACGCACATGCGCGACACCGACGTCGTGCCGCTGCACTCCTATCAGGACGAGTCCGTGCAGCGACTGCTGGCCGACTGGGAGTGGATGACCGAGGCGTTCAACCGCATCAATCGCTCGATGGGTCTGCGCGATCTCTACCCGTTCCAGATCGTGCCCGCGGTGCGCGAGAAGCTCGGATTCATGCACGAGCTGATCACCAAGGCGCCGCTCACGACACAGCAGCAGGCCGCGCTGGCGCTCCCGATCCCGCGCGACAGGCAGGTGCGATGATCTCCGCACCGCGCGGCCGCCAGACCCACGACGTCACGAACCAGGCGCCGCCGCGCACCGACGTCGACGAGTACCGCGTGAACGGGCCGCTGGTCGAGGCGGTCGCCGCCTTCGGCGCGGGGTGGGCGGATGCCGCGCTCGGCGAGACCGGCACGCTCGTCGGGCCGCTGGGGTTCCAGGTCGACGCCGAACGCGCGAACCCGCACGAGCCCGAGCGGCGCACCCACGACCGGTGGGGTCGCCGCGTCCCGGCCTGCGCCTAGGCTGGTCGGGTGGGACGGTTTCGCGTGCGGGTGACGGCGACGATCGGGATCGCGGTCGCGGCCGTCGCGATCGGGGCGGCCCCGGGGTGGGCCGGCACGAGGACGGAACCGGGCGACGAAGCATCCGCCGCCGCTGCCGTCGTCGTCCGTGCGGCGCAGGCCGACGACCTCGGCGCCGAGGCGGCCGCACGCGTGGCCGCGATGACGGTGCGCGAGCAGGCGGCGAGCGTCGTGATGGGGCATGTGTCGACGACGGATGCCGCAACCCTCGCCGACTACATGACGCAGACGGGCATCGGCGGGTTCATTCTCATGGGCGAGAACATCCCGAGCGACGAGACGGGCCTGCGCGCGCTCACCGCGGCGCTGACCCCTGATGCGGCCTTCCCGCCGCTGATCGCTGTGGATCAGGAGGGCGGCGACGTGTCGCGCCTGGGCTGGGACGCGCTGCCTGCCGCGGGAACACTCAAGAACGAGCCGCCCGCCGCCACCCAGGATGCCTTCGCCGGCCGCGGCGCGCTCGTGCAGCGGTCGGGGATCGGCGTGAACTTCGGCATCGTCGCCGATGTCACAGACGACCCTTCGAGCTTTATCTACGGCCGGGCGCTCGGCACCACCCCGCAGGGCGGCGCCGACCGGGTGAGCGCCGCTGTCGCCGGCGAGGGCGACCAGGTGCTGTCGACGCTCAAGCACTTCCCGGGTCACGGCGCGGCGGCCGGCGACTCGCACACGGTCATCCCCGCGACGGGAATGACCCAGCAGGAGTGGGTGGTCTCGGCCGCGGTGCCCTTCCAAGCCGGAATCGACGCGGGAGCGCCACTGCTCATGTTCGGGCACCTCGCCTACACGGCGGTCGACCCGGCGCCTGCGTCGCTGTCTGCCGTGTGGCATCGGATCGCACGAGAAGACCTCGGGTTCGAGGGTGTCAGCATCACCGACGATCTCGGCATGCTCGAAGCTTCGGGCGATCCCGCCTACGCCGACCCGGTGGCCAACGCCGTCTCGGCGATCGCGGCCGGCAACGACATGGTGCTCGCCGTCATCTACACGACGGCCGAGACTGCCCCGCGCATGGTGGACGGCATCGTCGCGGCGGTCGAGTCCGGCGCGATCCCGGGCGACCGGCTCGAAGAGGCGGCCACGCGCGTGGCCGCCCTGCGGCTCGCGCTCGCGGCCGGGGGGCGCGGGCTCATGCCGTGCGCCGCCTGCGCTCCGGTCGGCTGATCCTCGCGATCGCGCGAGCCTCGTCGAGGGCGGTGAGAAGTCGCGTGCGCAGCGTCTGACCGCGCTCGGCGAAGCCGCGCTGGCGCCGGACGTACTGTGCCTTGCCCTCGGCCTGCTCGATCGCGATCGGCGCATAGCCCCACGCGTCGAGGTCGTAGGGCGATGCCTGCATGTCGACGACGCGGATGTCCCGCGCGAGCTCGAACGCGTCCAGCAGCAGTTCGCCCGGAATGAGCGGACCGAGCTTGATCGCCCACTTGTAGAGGTCCATGCCCGCATGCAGGCAGCCGGGCTGCTCGAGGTCGGGCTGGCGCTCGCGCGTGGGCTGCTCGCGGTTGCGCGGCGCGGCGTCGGGGGTGAAGAAGCGGAACGCGTCGAAGTGCGTGCAGCGAAGGTCGGCCGCCTCGACGACCGCATCCGTCGCGTCCTGCCCGAGACGCAGGGGCACCGGATGCCGGTGCTCGCCCTGCCGGTAGACCATTGCCCATTCGTGCAGACCGAAGCACCCGAACTGGGCGGTGCGGCCGGCCGTCAGGCGCAGGATGCGGTCCGTGGCGTCGACGAGTCGGCGCTTCTCGGCGAGGAACCCGGTCGCGTCGACGACGAGCGAGCCGGGTTCGGCGCCGGGCGCGTACCACCGCCAGGCGGCGCGCGCGTCGGTCGCGGCATCCGTCAATTCGACACCGGCCCCCGGATGCCACCGCCGCAGCACCGCCGGCTTGTACGAGTAGTACGTGAACAGGAAGTCCTCGACCGGATGTGTCTCGCCCCGCGCGGCGCGGGCGCGATGCCCCGCCGTGAGTGCGTCGGCGCGCTCGTGGTGGGCCTGCTCGCGGGCGCGCCACTGCACCGCGGGCACGGAAGTGCGCGGTGCGAGGAGGCGTGCGGAGGTCACCCCTCCAGGGTAGGCGCTTGCCGTGTGAGCTCTTCGAGAGCCTCGGGATAGAGCGGGATGCCCGACGCATCGTCGAGCGGGCGCCACAGCACGTACATCGGCACGCCCTCGTCGTCGAACCACGCGCCGTCGTCGGCGACGACATCGCCCGCGACGGTCGCACGGAAGAGGAACACGATCTCATGGCCGAGCTCGCCCTCGTGCACGAAGACGCTCTCGCCGACGCCGAGGAAGTCGACGGCGGGCAGGCGCACCCCGAGCTCTTCTTCGATCTCGCGGATCGCGGCGGCCTCGGCGAGCTCGCCGAACTCGATGCCCCCGCCGAGCAGGCGATGGAAGTCGGCGGGTCCGGACGCGGGATCGGCGGGATGCCGGTAGACCAGCTGCCGCGTGCCGGACTCGTCGATGAGCTGCACCATCGCCTTCGCGCGGATCGTTCCGCGCGCCGCCCCCGCGCTCACTCGCCGACCGGCTCGATGAGCTCGGGGGAGTTGTTGCGCACATTGCCGACCGCCTTCGACACGACGTGGTTGTCGAGCGTCTCGGCGACCAGGGGAGCTGCGTCGATCGCGGCGTCGAGCACATCGCGCACGTTGTCGGTGTCGGTGTCGAGCCACGCGTCGGCGTGGTCGGCGTCGAGGAACAGGGGCATACGGTCGTGGATCGAGCCCAGCGCTCCGATCGAATCGCGCGTGAGGATCGTGAAGCTCAGCACCCATTTCGTCGGGTCGTCGTCGGCCTTGGACGGGTCCTTCCACCACTCGTACAGACCGGCGAAGAACAGCGCCGAGCCATCCGCGGGGTGGATGTAGTGCGGGATCTTCTGGTCGTCGACGCGCTTCCACTCGTAATACCCGGATGCCGCCACCACCGCCCGGCGCTTGTCGAGGGCCTTGCGGAACATGGGCTTGTCTTCGAGCTCTTCGGCGCGCGCGTTGAAGGCGCGCGCCCCGATGGAGAGGTCTTTCGCCCACGCCGGCACCAGTCCCCAGCGGGCTGGCTCCAGGCGGCGGGTCGGCGGGTCGGTCTTCGCGGAGTCGAGCACGATGGCCGCTCTCGCGGTTGGCGCGACGTTGTACGACGGCTCGGGCAGGTCGTCGGACTCGACGTCGACGCGCAGCACCCCCACCAGTTCGGAGCCGACCTGGGCCACGACGAAGCGTCCGCACATGCCGGTCACCTTACCCGCGACATCCGACACAGGACCATGAGACTGCCGGCCGGAGGCGGCCGGAGGGTGGGATGGGGTGGGACGGGTCAGCCCGCGAGGATGCCGACCTCTTCGAGGCGTTCGAGCAGCTCGGCGCCGTCAGCGCCTGTCACCCACGGCACGTCGGCGGCGGAGTGGTCGTCCACGACCGTCCGACCGCCCGCGAGCACGGCCTCGGCAGGGGACAGGCGCCGGATCGCGACGGCGGCGACATTCGACGGGTGCTCGGCGGTGAAGGTCGTGTACAGCTCGTCGTCGTGCTGGCCGTCGTCGCCGATGAGCAGCCACTTCACGTGCGGGAACTCCGCCGCCAGCCGCCGGAGGTTCGTCTCCTTGTGCGCCTTGCCGCTGCGAAACCACCGGTCGTGCGTCGGCCCCCAGTCGGTCAGCAGCATCGCGCCCGCGGGGAACAGGTGCCGTGTGAGAAAGCGGCTGAGCGTCGGTGCGATGTTCCACGCGCCGGTGGAGAGGTAGATGAGCGGCGCGCCCGCGTTCTCGCGCACGATCCGCTCGAGCAGCACCGCCATGCCCGCGACGGGCAGGCGCGCGTGCTCGTCGACGACGAACGAGTTCCACGCCGCGAGGAGCGGCCGGGGCAGGGCGGTCACCATGACGGTGTCGTCGACGTCGGACACCACGCCGAAGCGCACCTCGGAGCCCACGATGAACACGCGCGACTCGACGGGCTCCTGCCCTTCGACCTGCATGGTCAGCGTCTGCCAGCCGCTGGCCAGCTGCGCGGGGATCACGGTGTCGACCACGCCGCCGCGGTCGGCGACGATGTCGTGCGAGTGCTCGCCGATGCGCACCGTGACCTGCGCGTACCCGATCGGCACCGCCACGAAGCTGCGCCAGCCGCGCACCGCATACTCGCCCGAGCCGGTGCGCTTGACCGGCGGCACGATCATCACGCGCCCGACGACGCGCACCCAGTCCGCTCCGCCGTAACCCGGGAACGCCATGACCGTCGGCAATTGTCCGCGCCGGCGCGCGCGGCGCTCGCGCCACGCATGGAAGCGGCGTTCCAGGCGCGCCAGCCACAGCACCTTGGCGTGCGGCAGTGGGGGCGCGGTCTCGGGCATCCCCTCAGTCTGTCATGCGCTCCTCGGCGCTCTCTGAACGGAGCACAACATCGCCCTCGTCCGCGGCGTCCGCTTCGGCAGTCGGGTCCTCGTCGACGGATGCCTCGAGGTGGCGGCGCTCCGAGCGCTCGATGAGCTTCTTTCCGACCACCACGAGCGCGAGGAACACCACGATGATGCCGACGAAGATGTACCCCGCGAAGTGCAGCTCGTTGGCGAGGCTGCGGTACGTACCGGCGGCCGTGGCGGCGACCGTCACGTACAGGACCGCCCACAGCACGCAGGCCGGCGCCGTCCACGCGAGGAACCGCCGGTAGCGGAACCCGCTCATCCCCACCGTCAGCGGCACGAGCGAGTGCAGCACCGGAAGGAAGCGCGAGAGGAAGATGGCCGGCCCGCCGCGGCGCTGCAGGTATCGTTCGGCGCGTTCCCAGTTGTGTTCGCCGAGCCGCCGCCCGAGGCGCGAGTGGCGGATCGCCGGCCCGAGCAGACGCCCCAGCCAGAAGCCGATGCTCTCGCCGACGAGAGCCCCGATCACGACGGCGACGATCAGCAGCACGGCCTCCGGCGCAGAGGCGACCGCGGTGCCCGCGACGATGACGATGGTGTCGCCCGGCACGACCAGCCCGATCAGCACGCTCGTCTCGAGCATGACCGCCACGCCCGCGACGAGCGTCCGCAGCGCCGGATCGACACTCTGCACGGCGTCGAGCAGCCACGTCAGGAACTCGTTCACGTCACGAGAATACGGGCGTCGGGCGGCGTCTAGCCTGGGAATCATGTCGGAGAGTCCACGCGCCCTGCTGCTCGACGCCTGGGTGGATCCCGAGGCGGTGTTCGTCGCGCTCGCCGAGAGCGCGCGCGACGTGTTCTGGCTCGACGCCGGGCCGGACGCCGGGTCGGGGTGGAGCTACCTCGGCACGGGACGGCGGGAGGAGCATCCGTCAGCCGTGCGCGAGACCGTGCTCGGCGGCACGCGGCACGTGGACGACGGGCCCACCGGGCCGTTCCGCGGCGGGTGGGTCGGCTGGCTCGGCTACGAGCAGGCGGCTGCGCGTGCGGGTGCACCCGTGGCTCCGGCCGATCCGGCGGTGCCCGCCGAGGTGTGGTTGCGGGCCGACACCTTCCTCGCGTTCGATCACGGCGCTCGCCGCGCGTGGGCGGTGGGTGAGGGGCCGGATGCCGCGGCACTCGTGGCGCTGGCCCTCGGCGCCCCCGCGCCCGGCCTCGTGCCGCCGGCGCCGGTGGCCGAGGCATCCGCTCGGCACCTTCCCCGTGAGTATGCGGCGCTCATCGAGGCGTGCCGCGATCGGATCCGCGAGGGGGATGCCTACCAGCTGTGCCTGACGACCCGATTCGAGGTGGACCGGCCCGTTGACGCCGTCGCCGCCTATCGGCGCCTGCGCGCCGCCACCCCCTCGCACCACGGCGGATTCGTGCGCGTCGCCGGAGTCGCACTGGCGAGCGCGAGTCCCGAGCAGTTCCTCACGGTCGGAAGCGGCGTGGTGTGGACCAAGCCGATCAAGGGCACCCGGCCTCGCGGAGCCACTCCCGCGGAGGATGCCGCGCTCGCCGCCGAGCTGCGCGCCGACGTGAAGGAGCGCGCCGAGAACGTCATGATCGTCGACCTCATGCGCAACGACCTCTCGCGCGTCTGCGAGCCGTCGTCGGTCGGCGTGGACGGCCTGCTCGAAGTGGAGTCCTATCCGGCCGTGCATCAGCTCGTCAGCACCGTGTCGGGAGAGCTCGTCCCGGGTACGACCCTGGGCGAGCTGCTCGACGCGGCGTTCCCCGCCGGAAGCATGACCGGGGCGCCGAAGCTGTCGGCCATGACGATCCTGCACGGGCTCGAGCGAGGACCCCGAGGCGTGTTCGCCGGATGCTTCGGCTGGGTCGACGAGCGCGGAGCGCTCGACCTCGCGATGGTGATCCGCTCCGTCGTGGCCCACGAGGCGGGAGCCTACGTGGGCGCCGGCGGCGGGATCACGTGGCGATCGGATGCCGCGGCCGAGGTCGCCGAGGTCGGCATCAAGGCCCGCGCGCCCCTGGCCGCGATCGGGGCGACGCTGCCGCCGGGGTGGTGAGCGCGCTCGGGAGCCTCGCACCGGGGGTCGGGTAACCTGTAAGACGCGCTCTCGCGCGCGTCCCGGCATCCCACCGATTGGCATCATCCGTGTCTCAGACCACCACCGCCGCGCCCGCCGAGGGCAGCGGCTACGACCCCTACGCGATCCAGCAGAAGTGGCAGGCGCGCTGGGCCGAGGAAGACCCGTTCCGCGCCGGCGGCGACGACGACACGCGTCCGCGCAAGTACGTGCTCGGGATGTTCCCGTACCCGTCGGGCGATCTGCACATGGGCCACGCCGAGAGCTACGCGTACGTCGACATCGTTGCCCGCTTCTGGCGCCACCGCGGGTACAACGTGCTGAACCCGATCGGCTGGGACTCGTTCGGGCTCCCCGCGGAGAACGCCGCCATCCAGCGCGGCGCCGATCCGCGCGAGTGGACGTACGCGAACATCGCGCAGCACAAGAAGAGCTTCCGCGACTACGGTTCGTCGTACGACTGGTCGCGCATCCTGCACACGAGCGACCCCGAGTACTACCGCTGGAACCAGTGGCTGTTCCAGCAGCTGCTGGAGCGGGGCCTGGCCTACCGCAAGGACAGCCCCGTCAACTGGTGCCCCAACGACCAGACCGTGCTCGCCAACGAGCAGGTCGTCGACGGGCGCTGTGAGCGCTGCGGCCACGAGGTGGTCAAGAAGAAGCTCACGCAGTGGTACTTCAAGATCACCGAGTACGCCGACCGGCTGCTGGACGACCTGAACCAGCTCGAGGGCTTCTGGCCGTCGAAGGTGATCCGGATGCAGCGCAACTGGATCGGCCGGTCGGTGGGCGCCGACATCGACTTCGAGATCGAGGGGCACCCCGAGACGGTCACGGTCTTCTCGACGCGCCCCGACACGCTGCATGGAGCGACGTTCTTCGTCGTCGCGCCCGACAGCGACCTGGCCGCCGAGCTGGCCGCGGGTGCTCCGGCCGAGGTGCGCCTGCGGTTCCAGGACTATCTGGACTCGGTCGGCCGCGAGAGCGAGATCGAGCGGCAGAGCACCGACCGTCCGAAGACGGGCGTGTTCCTGGAGCGCTACGCGATCAACCCGATCAACGGCGAGCGCCTGCCGATCTGGGCCGCCGACTACGTACTGGCCGACTACGGCCACGGCGCTGTCATGGCCGTCCCCGCGCACGACCAGCGCGACCTCGACTTCGCGCGTGCGTTCGACCTGCCCGTCAAGGTCGTCGTCGACACCACGGCGCCGATCACCGGCGCCATCCCGGTGATCGGCACCGACGATGACGGCGTGCCGCTCGAGTCGGCGGTGGCCGAGCTCGAGGCATCCCTCGCAGACATCGACCCCGCCAAGACGGGCGTCGCGCTCACCGGCGAGGGACGCCTGATCAACTCGGGCTCTCTCGACGGACTGAGCAAGCGCAACGCGATCGCCCGGATCATCGAGCAGCTCGAGGCGGCCGGGACCGGCCGCGCGGCCAAGTCCTATCGTCTGCGCGACTGGCTCATCTCGCGCCAGCGCTTCTGGGGCACCCCGATCCCCGTCGTGCACACCGCCGACGGCCGCATCGTGCCCGTGCCCGACGACCAGCTGCCCCTGACGCTCCCCGACGCGCACGGCCTCGACCTCGCTCCCAAGGGCACCTCGCCGCTGGGGGCTGCGACCGAGTGGATGCAGACGACCGACCCCGAGACCGGGGAGCCGGCGCTGCGCGACCCCGACACGATGGACACGTTCGTCGACAGCTCGTGGTACTTCCTGCGCTTCCTGTCGCCGAACGACCCCACGCGGCCCTTCCCGAAGGACGAGGCGGCGAGGTGGGAGCCGGTCGACTACTACATCGGCGGCGTCGAGCATGCGATCCTGCACCTGCTGTACGCGCGGTTCATCACCAAGGCGCTGTACGACATGGGCCACATCGACTTCACGGAGCCGTTCTCGAACCTCATCAACCAGGGCATGGTGCTGCTCGGCGGCGCGAAGATGTCCAAGAGCAAGGGCAATCTCGTCGAGTTCGCCTCGAGCATGGTCGATCCCGGCGCCGACGCCGTGCGCACCGCCATCGCGTTCGCGGGCCCGGTCGAGGACGACATCGACTGGTCGGACGTCTCGACGACAGGCGCGCAGAAGTTCCTCGCTCGCGCGTGGCGTGTCGCCAAGGACGTCACCAGCGACCCCGACGTCGTGTGGGCAGACGGCGACCAGGCGCTTCGCCGCGTGACGCACCGCCTGCTGGCGGACGTGCCCGGACTGGTAGAGCAGACCAAGTTCAACGTGGTCGTGGCGCGCCTCATGGAACTGGTCAACGCGATCCGCAAGACGATCGACACCGGCGCGGGCCCCGCCGACCCGGCCGTCCGCGAGGCGGCCGAGGTCACCGCGATGATCCTCGACCTGTTCGCCCCGCACACGGCGGAGGAGATGTGGCAGATCCTCGGCTACGACGCCTTCGTCGGCCTCGTGCCGTGGCGCAGCGCCGACCCGACGCTTCTGGTCGAAGAGACCCAGAAGGCGGTCGTGCAGATCGACGGCAAGGTGCGCGCCACCATCGAGGTGCCCGCACGCATCGGAGCTGAAGAGCTCGAGGCGCTCGCTCGGGCCGACGAGCGCGTGGTGCGCTCGCTCGCGGGCCGCGAGATCACGCGCGCCGTCGTGCGCCCGCCCAAGGTCGTGAGCTTCTCGACGCACTGACTCCTCCCCAGGGCGCCGTGCGGCGGACTTGTCCACGGGTTGCGCCTTTGGATGGGTCCGGGCCGGTGATGCGCTTCTAGCGTCGGACGCGTGACAGACCCCGCGCCCGAACCTCCGCCGCTGCCTGCCGCACGACGCCTCGGTGTCGGGGCGGCGATCGTGCTGGTGATCGTCGCGCTCGCGGTGACGGTCGGGATCGGGATCCTCCGCGGCGCGCTCGCCCCGGTCGAGACCGTGGCCGTGTCGATCGAGGGCGGTGGCGAGGCGGTGACGGATGCCGCGGCATCCGTCTACGTGCACGTCGCGGGCGCGGTCGCGGCGCCGGGTCTCTACCGCCTCGACGAGGGCGCGCGGGTCGTGGACGCCGTCGCGGCGGCGGGCGGCTTCGCAGAGGGCGCGGACGAGTCGGCCGTGAACCTCGCCCGGCCGGTGGGCGACGGCGAGCAGCTCGTCGTGCCGGTGGCCGGAGCAGCGGCGCCGGCGGGCGAGGTCGCGGCAGCGCCGGCGGGCGACGGCCGCGTGAACCTCAACACCGCGGATGCCTCGGCGCTGGACACCCTGCCGCGCATCGGCCCGGCGATGGCGCAGCGCATCATCGACTGGCGCGAGGCCAACGGCCGTTTCACGAGCGTCGAGGATCTCCTCGCCGTGCCCGGCATCGGCGACAAGATGCTCGAGGCGCTGCGCGACCTGGTGACGGTGTGACGTGCGGTCCGTACGCTGGCTGCCGCTGCGTCTCACCCCCGTCGCCGCCGCGTCGTGGGCCGCCGCCGCCGCGGCGACGCTGGTTCCCGCCTCTGCGCCGGGACTCGCGCTCGCGCTGTGGGCGGCGGCGCTCGCGGCGATCGCCGCGCTCGTGGCGCATGCCCGACGTGGTGACGGGGTGCCGAGGCCCGCATCGCGGCGATGGGCGGTCGTGGTCGTCCTGGCACTCGCCGCAGGGGCGGCCGCGGCCTCGAACGTCGCGTTCGCCTCGCCTGCGCGCACGGCCGTCGCGGCGGACGCGATCGGCGGCGGCCGGGTGCTCACGATCGATGCGGTGGTCACCGGCAAGGTCGAGCGGCGCAGCGACGGCAGGATCTCGTTCGACGCGGTCGCGACCGCCGTGCGCGCGGGAGCGGGCGCTGCGCTGACGGCAGCGGAGTTCGCCGTCGTCGTGCGCGTCGACCCGGCCGACGTCGACGCGCCAGAAGCGCTCGACGTGGGTGCCGCGGTCACTCTGCGCGGCACGGCGCGCGCGTCCGACCCGGGGGAGCGTGCGGTGCTCGACGTGTCGGCCTCCCACGGACTCGAGGTCGTACGGCCCGCGTCGGGTGTCGTGCGCATCGCGGGGCAGCTGCGCCGCGCACTCGTGGACGCGTCCCGCGGTCTTCCGCAGCCTGGCGCGCAGCTCGTGCCGGGGCTCGCCGCAGGCGACACGTCGCTCGTGGCGCCCGAGCTCGACCAGGCGATGAAGGCCACCTCACTGTCACACCTGACCGCGGTGTCCGGGGCGAACTGCGCGCTCGTGGTCGGACTCGCCTTCGGCGCCGCAGCCCTGTGCGGGGCATCCCGCGGTATGCGGGTGACGGTCGCCCTGGCGGCACTCGGCGGCTTCGTGCTGCTGGTGACGCCCGAGCCGAGCGTCGTTCGCGCGGGGGCGATGGCGGCGATCGCGATGCTCGCCGTCGCACTCGGCCGCGCGGGCGTCGGGGTGTCTCTTCTGTGCCTCGCGGTCGCCGTGCTCGTCGTGGCCGATCCGTGGCTGTCGACCTCGCTCGGGTTCGCCCTGTCGGTGGCCGCGACGGGCGCGCTGCTGCTGTTCGCGCGCCCGCTGGCGCGCGGAATGACCCGATGGATGCCTCGCCCCCTGGCCTTCGCGCTCGCCGTGCCGCTCGCCGCGCAGCTCGCGTGCGGGCCGCTGCTGGTGCTGATCGCCCCGAGCGTGCCGGTCTACGGTGTGGTCGCGAACCTCATCGCGGGCCCCGCGGCGGCACCCGCGACGGTGATCGGGCTCGCCGCGTGCCTGGCCGCGCCTGTGCCGGTGCTCGCGTCGGGGCTCGCGGCCCTCGCATGGCTGCCGGCGGCGTGGATCGCGGCCACCGCGACGACGTTCGCCTCGCTGCCGAACGGGCAGCTCGCGTGGGCCGAGGGCTGGCTCGGCCTCGTCGCGCTCGCAGGCGCCGGACTCGCGGTCGGACTGGTCGTCGCGGCGCGGGACCGTCGCGTGCGCGTCGTCGCGGGCGCGGTCCTCGCCGTGGTTGTGGGGGTCGCGGCCGGCTCGGCGGCGGTGTCGGGAGTCGCGGGTCGCTTCACGATCCCGCCGTCGTGGGCGGTGATCGCGTGCGACGTCGGGCAGGGCGACGCGCTGCTCGTGCGATCGGCGGGTGCGATCGCGCTCATCGACACCGGACCCGACCCGGCGGCGCTCGGCGCATGCCTCGCGAAGACCGGCGTCGACCACGTCGACCTCCTCACACTGACGCACTTCGATCTCGATCACGTCGGGGGAGCGGATGCCGTGGTGGGTCGGGTCGGCACCGTGCTGCACGGGCCGACGGCGTCCCCCGCCGACGAGCGCCTGCTCGACGACCTGAGGAAGGGCGGGGCCGACGTCGTGCCGGCGAGCACCGGTCTCACCGGCACGCTCGGCGATGCACGGTGGCGGGTGCTGTGGCCCCGGCTCGCCAGTCGCGCCTTCCCGTCGGGCAACGACGCGAGCGTCGTGCTGGACGTGCGCGGCGGGAGCGTGCCGCCGCTGCTCTCCCTGGGTGACCTGTCGGCGTCCCCCCAGCGCGCGCTCGTCGCCTCAGGAGAGGTCCGGCCACCGTATGCGATCGTGAAGGTCGCGCATCACGGCAGCGCCGACCAGGATCCCGAGCTGTACGCCGTCGCCGCACCCGCGATCGCGCTCATCATGGTCGGTGCGGACAACGACTACGGGCACCCGCGCGCCGAGACGCTCGCGTTCCTCGCGCACGAGGGGGTGCGCGTCGGACGCACCGATCTCGAGGGACTGGTCGCGGTGAGCGGCACCCGCGAGCTCACGGTGTGGCGGGAGCGGTCGCCGCCGGCGCCGCCGTTGCTGGGACCCTCGCGCGCATCCCGTTTGACGGGTTCACGCTCTCGACACCGCACACGCCGCGCGGATGCTGTCGGGTCAGCGGACGGCGCCGTCGCACGCGCACGCGAGGCTTGTGACGCCGGCGGGCACGTTCGTGGACCCTCCGTAGGTGACCGACGCGATGGTGGTTACGGAGCTGTTTCGGGCGTTGGTCCAGCCGCTGGTGCGGGAGTTCGCGATCGAGGCGCTACCACCTTCACGTGGAATGAAACAATAACGTGGTGAACCGCCCGGCGCCCGTCCTCCGGGTCCCTCCCACACTGATACGCGCACTGTGCTTAGCCGCGATAACGAGGGAGCATCGCGGGAACTCCCGGGGTGATGTGTGTGTCGGTGGGTAGGGTGGTGCGTTCAGCTGCGTTGGCGATGTGCCCTTGCTCGCGCCGAGAACGAGCCCGACGAACCGGAATGCAAACCAAACCACGTGCGAGACCATGCGGAGAATCGACTTGAGCACGCCTTGGAGAACGCCGTCGCGATGCGCGGTGATGTCGTCGGCTGTGTGGTGCATTCGGACAGGGGATCTCAATTCCGCAGTCGGAAGATGCTCCGAGCGCTGGCCCGTCACCGCATGGTCGGATCGATGGGTCGAGTCGGCTCCAGCGGTGACAACGCGGCCATGGAGAGCTTCTTCGCGCTACTGCAGAAAAACGTCCTTGACCGCCGCTACTGGACCACCCGGGAGCAGCCGCGGATCGCGATGGTGACCTGGATCGAGCGGACCTACCACCGCCGGCGCCGTCAGGCCCGCCTGGGGCGTTTGACGCCCATAGAGTTCGAAGCCATCATGAACACGACCGTCGCACTGGCGGCGTGACTAGGAACTGTCACCTATCCGTGCAGCAGTCCCGAGCGCGACCGTTGCCCCTGATCCTAGCCACGACGATTCGACTGAACTGACATGCCGGGGCGAGTCACGAGTGTCTATATCGATACCCGGTCCAGCCAGGACTCGGGTCGACGGCGAGGTTAGGCGTTCACGTTCAGCGACGTCGACCTGCGGTCGCTCCCCGGGGGAGCTTGGGTCAACGGCGACTGTGAGCTCACACAGGAGCCATGTACGTGACCGGACACACCGACAGTGCTCGCCGGCGCCCGCTGGTGCTGTCGCCGGCCGTCGGTAGGCTGGACGGCATGGCAGCGGCACCTCGGGGTTCATCGGCAGGCCGCTCGGGGCGGGGGCGTGCCACCGGTGCGCCGGCGGCGCGCAGCGCGATCCCGCAGCTGAAGTGGCGAGACCCGCAGCCCGCGCCGATCGTGCTCGTGTCGGGCCCCGAAGAGGTGTGCGCCGAACGTGCGATCGCCGGTGTGCGCGACTACCTCCGCGCTGAAGACCCGAGCCTCGAGGTGACCGACCTGCGGGCCGACGACTACGCGCCGGGGACGCTCCTGGCCGTCACGTCCCCCTCGCTGTTCGGCGAGCCGCGCCTCGTGCGCGTCTCGGGAGTCGAGAAGTGCTCCGACGCGTTCCTCGCCGAGGCGCTCGCCTACCTCGAGAACCCGCAAGAGGGTGCGACCGTCGTGCTGCGGCACAACGGCGCGACAGTGCGGGGCAAGAAACTGCTCGACACCGTCCGTTCCGGCACGGGCGGGGGCGTCGAGGTGGCGTGCCCCGCGGTCAAGCGCGACTCCGACCGATACGACTTCGCCGCCGAGGAGTTCAGCGCGGCCCGCACGCGCATCGCACCGGCCGCCCTGGGGGCGCTCGTCTCCGCATTCGCCGACGACCTCACCGAGCTCGCCGCCGCGTGCCAGCAGCTCATCAACGACGTGCCCGGCGACGTCACCGAGCAGGTCGTCGAGCGCTACTACGGCGGCCGGGTCGAGACCTCCGCGTTCACTGTCGCCGACACCGCGATCGCCGGACGATACGGCGAAGCCCTCATCACGCTGCGTCACGCGCTCGCGTCGGGGGCGGACCCCGTCCCGCTCGTCGCGGCCATCGCGTCGAAGCTCCGCACGATGGCCAGGGTCGCGGGCAACCGCGAATCGTCCGCCGCGCTCGCGGCGCGCCTCGGGCTGAAGGACTGGCAGGTCGATCGCGCCCGCCGCGACCTCACCGGCTGGAATGAGGCATCCCTGGGACTCGCCATCATGTCCGCCGCCCGAGCCGATGCCGAGGTCAAGGGTGCCTCGCGCGACCCCGTCTTCGCCCTCGAGCGACTCGTGACGGTGATCGCGACCCGCGCTCCGTACGGCAGCTGAGCACGGCGGTCGCGCGACGACTGCGCCGGCACAGCGAAAAGGCCCGCCCCTGGGTGGGGACGGGCCTTTCGAAGATCAGACTCAGAGAGCCGCGACCTGCTTGGCGATCGCCGACTTGCGGTTGGCAGCCTGGTTCTGGTGGATGACGCCCTTGCTCACGGCCTTGTCGAGCTTCTTGGTCGCCGTCTTGAGGGCCTTCTCGGCGCCGGCCTTGTCGCCGGCGGCGATGGCATCGCGGGTGCGACGCACCTCGGTCTTCAGCTCGCTCTTAACGGCCTTGTTGCGCTCGCGCGCCTTCTCGTTGGTCTTGTTGCGCTTGATCTGCGACTTGATGTTCGCCACGTTCGACGTATCTTTCGTTCGGAGTTATCGGTTGGAAGTGCCGGGTGGGCGGTAGAGGGGCGCCTCCGGCGGTCGCACGGTGTGGGAACCGCACGCGCAAGCCAAACACCGAGTCTATCAGGTCTGCTCGAGAGTCGAGATCGCGAGGTTCAGCACGGCGTTGAACACGTGTGGGCGCATCGCCGTCACGAGATGGCTCGTGCGGGGCACGACGATCAGCTCGGCGTGTGGGGCAAGCCGCGTGAAGAGCCGCTCATTCACGCGCAGCTGATCGTACTGCCCGTTCACGAACCACATCGGCACCGTGATGCGCTGCAGGGCGCTGAGCAGGTCGAGCACCGACAGCGCGCGCAGGGCGATGTCCTGTGCGTCGTAGGCGTAGCCGCCGGCGCCGAAGTCGGCTCGCGTCTCTGGCGGGATCGTCGCGTCGAGCACGAGGTCGGCGATCGGCTGGCCGCGTCCGGGCAGCCGGTCGAAGCCGCGCGCCAGCAGGCGGTAGGTCGCAAGGCCCGCCCCGCGGGGGATCGCGGTGCAGCTCGCCGCGATGAATCCGGCCACCGGCGGCGGATCCATGACACCCACGTACTCGGTCGAGACGAGACCGCCCATCGAGTGCGCCACCAGCAGCACGGGCCCGCGGGTCGCGGCATCCCGCACAGCGTCGTCGATCGTCGCGAACACCGACTCGAGCGTGAACTGCTCGCCCATGCGCGTGCCGTGACCGGGCAGGTCGACCGCGACAGCGGGGTTGCCCCGCTCGGCCAGATACCCCAGCTGCGAGCGCCACATGGTCGCAGACGTGCGGATGCCGTGCACCAGCACGACCTGGACCACCATGAGGTCAGAGTAATGCGGCGCGCGTTGTTCGGCCCGCCACGCCGGGCCGATGACCGGCCACGGGAACGGGGAGCATCACGCGACGCGCGTAGCATCGGAGCCATGCCCGAGATCGCCGCACACATCGTCGCGACGCCGGGCTCGGGCATCCGTCACATCTACGAGATCGCGCTGCAGCGACCCGGCACGATCATGCTCGCGGTGGGCGAGCCGTCTGCGCAGGTGGCGCAGCCCGTGCGCGACGCGGCGGCCGCGGCCTGGCGCGCGGGCCGCACGCGGTACACGGCGAACGCCGGGATTTCGGGCCTGCGCGAGGCGATCGCCGCCACGCTCGCCCGGCAGAACGGCCTGCAGGTCGGGACGGAGCGCATCTGGGTCACGGCGGGTGCAACGCAGGCGCTGCACCAGGCGATGGCGCTGGTGCTGGCGCCGGGCGACGAGGTGCTCGTGCCCGATCCCGGGTACACCACGTTCACGATGAACGCCCACATGCTGTCGGCGCGGCCTGTGCCGTACGCGCTCACGCCCGAGCGCGGCTTCCAGCCCGACCTCGACGCGCTCGAACGGCTCGTCACGCCGCGCACCCGCGCGATCATCGTCAACTCGCCGTCCAACCCGCTCGGCTCGACGTTCTCGCGCGCGACGCTGCAGGCGATCGTGGATCTCGCCGTCGCGCGCGACCTGTGGGTCATCAGCGACGAGGTCTACGAGCGGTTCACGTGGGGCGAGCCGCACGTGAGCCTCGCGACGCTTTCCGGCGGCGACGAGCGGGTGCTGTCGGTGTTCTCGGTGTCGAAGACGTACGCGATGACCGGAGCCCGAGTCGGGTGGCTCGTGACGCCGCCCGGGTTCGAGGCGGTCATGCCCGCCGTGCAGGAGGCGGCCATCAGCTGTGTCAACGCTCCCGCGCAGGAGGCGGCCGTCGCGGCGCTCACCGGATCGCAGGAGCCCGTCGAGATCGCGGCGAGGGCCTACCGCGAGAATCTCGCCGCGGCGTGCCGAGTGCTCGACGAGCGCGGCATCGGCTACCTCGAGCCGACCGGCGCGTTCTACCTCTGGATCGATGTGTCCCACGCCACGGACGGCGACGTGGCGGCGTGGGCGGAGCGCTTCCTGATCGAGCGGGGCGTCGCGGTCGCCCCGGGGTCGGCGTTCGGCGCGTCGGGCGAGGGATGGATCCGCGTCTGCGTCGCCAGCGACCTCGCCGACCTCGAAGAAGGCCTGCGGCGGCTGCCCGCCCCGCGCTGATCCGGCGCCGGACGGCGGCATCCGCTCGCCCTCGCGCGGGAGTCCCAGGCTCGTCACCGTAGAATCGAACGGACATGTCACCCCGCGCCCTGAAGCCTCTCGAGCCGTCTGCGACCCCTCCAGAGCTGATCCGCAACTTCTGCATCATCGCCCACATCGACCACGGCAAGTCCACGCTGGCCGACCGCATGCTGCAGATCACCGGCGTGGTCGCCGACCGCGACATGCGCGCGCAGTACCTCGACCGCATGGACATCGAGCGCGAGCGCGGCATCACGATCAAGTCGCAGGCGGTGCGCATGCCGTGGGCGACGGCCGCGGGCACCCACGCGCTGAACATGATCGACACCCCCGGGCACGTCGATTTCACCTACGAGGTCTCGCGCTCGCTCGCGGCCTGCGAGGGCGCGGTCCTCCTCGTCGACGCGGCCCAGGGCATCGAGGCGCAGACCCTCGCCAACCTGTACCTCGCCCTCGAGAACGACCTCACGATCATCCCGGTCCTGAACAAGATCGACCTGCCGGCAGCCGATCCCGAGAAGTTCGCCCTCGAACTGGCGAACCTCATCGGCGGCGACCCCGACGACGTGCTGCGCGTGTCGGGCAAGACGGGCATGGGCGTCGAGACCCTCCTCGATCGCATCGTCGAGCGCATCCCGGCTCCGAAGGGGAACGCGGATGCCCCGGCCCGCGCGATGATCTTCGACTCGGTGTACGACTCGTACCGAGGTGTCGTGACTTACGTCCGCATGGTCGACGGCAAGCTCGAGCCACGCGAGCGCATCCAGATGATGTCGACGAAGGCCACGCACGACCTGCTCGAGATCGGCGTGTCCAGCCCCGAGCCGGTCCCGACGAAGGGCCTCGGCGTCGGCGAGGTGGGCTATCTCATCACCGGTGTGAAAGACGTCCGCCAGTCCAAGGTCGGCGACACGATCACGAATCTGCGCAAGCCCGCATCCGAGGCGCTGCCCGGCTACACCGACCCGAAGCCCATGGTCTTCTCGGGCATCTACCCGATCGACGGCAGCGACTACAGCGACCTGCGCGAGGCGCTCGACAAACTCAAGCTGTCGGATGCCTCGCTGCAGTACGAGCCCGAGACCTCGGTCGCCCTCGGCTTCGGGTTCCGGTGCGGGTTCCTGGGTCTGCTGCACCTCGAGATCATCACCGAGCGCCTCTCGCGCGAGTTCGACCTCGACCTGATCACGACGGCGCCGAGCGTGATCTACGAGGTCACCACCGACACCGGCGACCAGGTCACGGTCACCAACCCGAGCGAGTACCCCGACGGCCGGGTCGCCTCGGTCGCCGAGCCGGTCGTGAAGGCGGCGATCCTCACGCCCAAGGACTACGTGGGCACCGTGATGGAGCTCTGCCAGACGCGGCGCGGGTCGCTGCTGGGCATGGACTATCTCTCCGAGGACCGCGTGGAGCTGCGCTACAACATGCCCCTCGGCGAGATCGTGTTCGACTTCTTCGACCAGCTCAAGAGCCGCACGCAGGGCTACGCGAGCCTGGACTACGAGCCCGCGGGCACGCAGGAGGCCGATCTGGTGAAGGTCGACATCCTGCTGCAGGGCGACAAGGTCGACGCGTTCTCGTCGATCGTCCACCGCGAGAAGGCGTATGCCTACGGCACGATGATGACTGAGCGTCTGCGCAAACTCATCCCGCGGCAGCAGTTCGAGGTGCCGATCCAGGCGGCCATCGGCGCGCGCATCATCGCGCGAGAGAACATCCGCGCCATGCGCAAGGACGTGCTGGCCAAATGCTACGGCGGCGACATCACCCGCAAGCGCAAGCTGATCGAGAAGCAGAAGGAGGGCAAGAAGCGCATGAAGATGGTCGGTCGCGTCGAGGTCCCCCAGGAGGCGTTCATCGCCGCGCTCTCGGGCGATGTCGAGGGCAAGGCCTCGAAGTAGGCTGGGGATCATGCGCCGGGGCACGTTCCGAGACGAGACGGTCGACTATGCGGCCGTCGGGGCGACGCAGGCGCCCGATCTCATGCAGTATCCGCCGGAGAAGAGCATCCCGGCCGAGGAGTCGTGGCGCATCGGCAGCGGCGAGCAGCGCTTCCACAGCGCCGGCGACGCGCTCATGTCGTGGGTCGCGCTGCGCGGTGCGGGGCTCACACTGGCCGATGTGCGGCCGGCGTCAGGCCCGACGTACGCGGGCGTGACGTTCGACGCCGAGGGCAATCCGGTCTCGCCCAGCCGCATCGACACCGAGCAGCGCTTCGACTCCGACGGCACCCCGTACGTCGGCGGCGGCATGACCGTGCGCCTGGAAGGACGCGTGGGGGGCCTGCATGCGGGCGGTGAGCTGCGGGTGATCTTCGCGGTCGAAGAGGCGCGCCGGGTGGGCTTCGCCCTCGGCACGGTGGGGGACTCGGTCGTCAGCGGCGAGGAGTCCTTCATGATCGACTGGCACGACAGCGACGAGGTGTGGTTCACGGTGCGCGCGTTCGACGCCCCGGTGTCGCTGCTGTACCGCGTCTTCCCGCGCCTGGTGCGCCGCCGCCGCCGTGAGCTGTTCGCGCGCTACCTGCGGGCGATCTCGCCGCTCTATACGACCCCGGCCTGATGGGTTCCGCACTGCCGCTGGGGGAGCCGGCTCCCGCCGACGGCGCGCTTCCCGCAGACCTCGTCATCGATCCGGATGCGCCGTTCGGCGTGTACCTGCACGTGCCGTTCTGCCGTGTGCGGTGCGGGTACTGCGACTTCAACACGTACACGTCGGGCGAGCTGCGCGGGGCGCGCCAGGACGAGTACGCCGACACCCTGCTGCGCGAGGTCGGCCTCGCCCGCGAGGTGCTGGGGGCGAAGGATGCGCTGCGGCCCGCGTCGACGGTGTTCTTCGGCGGTGGCACGCCCACGCTCCTGCCGCCCGGCGACCTGGGGCGCATGCTCGCGGGCGTCCGCGACGCGTTCGGCGTGGCGGCGGGCGCGGAAGTCACGGTCGAGGCGAACCCCGACACGGTGACGGATGCCGCCGCCGCTGAGCTGGCGGCCTCCGGCGTCACCCGTCTTTCGGTGGGCATGCAGTCGGCCGTCCCGCATGTGCTGGCCGCCCTCGACCGCACGCATGATCCGGCGAACGTGCGCTCGGCGGTCGCATCGGCGCGCGCGGCGGGACTGGACGTAAGCGTCGATCTCATCTACGGCGCGCCGGGGGAGTCGCTGGGCGACTGGCGCCGGTCGCTCGAGACCGCGCTCGAACTCGAGCCCGATCACGTCTCGGCGTACGCGCTCATCATCGAGGACGGCACGAAGCTCGCGCGGCAGATCCGCCGTGGCGAGGCGCCGGCGCCCGATGACGACCTGCAGGCCGACATGTACGAGCTCGCCGAGGAGCTGCTCGGCGCGGCGGGCTTCGAGTGGTATGAGGTGTCGAACTGGGCGCGCGGCGCCGAACACCGTTCGCGCCACAACCTCGCCTACTGGCAGGGCACCGACTGGTGGGGCTTCGGCCCGGGCGCGCACAGCCACCTCGCCGGCCTGCGCTTCTGGAACGTCAAGCACCCCGCGGCCTACGCGCAGCGCCTCGCGGCCGGCGAGTCGCCGGCCGCGGCGCGCGAGAGACCGGATGCTGCGGCCCGCGACCTCGAACGGGTGCTGCTGCGCACGCGCATCCGCGAGGGGTATCCCGTGTCGGAGCTGCTCGGCGAGGGGCGCCGCGCGGTCGCCCAGCTGATCGCGGACGGACTCATCGAGGGCCCGGAGGCGGTGCGCGGCCGAGTCGTGCTGACGCTTCGCGGCCGACTCCTGGCCGACGCCGTGGTGCGCGCGCTCACGGCCTGACGCGACTAGAATTGGCACTCACGACATCAGAGTGCCAGGTGGGAGGGGTGAATGGTCAGCGAGCGCGGCCTCCAGGTGCTGAGAGCGATCGTGCAGGACTACGTCGACACCAACGAGCCGGTGGGCAGCAAGACGATCGTCGATCGCCATGCCTTCGGGGTATCGGCGGCGACGATCCGCAACGACATGGCGATGCTCGAAGACGAAGAGCTCATCGTCGCCCCGCACACGTCGTCAGGGCGCATCCCGACCGACAAGGGCTACCGCGTGTTCGTCGACCACCTCGCGACGCTGCGGCCGCTCACCCCGGCGCAGCGCGCGGCGATCTCGTCGTTCCTCGACGGCCCCGGCGACCTCGACGATCTGCTGGTGCGCACGGTGCGCGCGCTCACGCGGCTGACCGGGCAGGTCGCGATCGTCCAGTACCCGTCGTTCGCCCAGGCGAGCCTGTCCCACGTCGAGCTGGTGCAGCTGGGCTCCGGGCGCATGCTCATCATCATCGTGACCGACACCGGCCGCGTGTCGCAGCGCCTCGCCCACGTCCGCGTCGAGTTCGATGGGCCCGACCTGCAGCAGCTGCGCGGCGACGTGTGCGAGGTCGTCGTCGGGCGCTCGGTGCGCGAGGGCGCCCAGCTCGTCGATGAGCGGCTGGCGGCGGCATCCGGCAGGGGCGCCGACGCGATCGCACCTCGAGAGGCGGCGTTCCTCGAGATCCTGCGCGGCGTCGCCGAGGAGCTCGACGAGTTCCGGCAGGACAAGCTCGTGCTCGCCGGGGCGGCCAACCTCGCGCGGCGCGAGTCGGACTTCCGCGGCAGCATCTACCCGATCCTCGAGGCCATCGAGGAGCAGGTGGCGCTGCTGCGGCTCGTCAGCGAGATGGTCGCCGACGATCAGGGGCTGTCCGCCAGCATCGGACGCGAGAACGAGCCGTTCGGGCTGGGCGAGGCATCCGTCGTCGCCAGCGAGTACGACGCGACCGGATCGCTGGCGCGCGTGGGCGTGATGGGCCCGACGCGCATGGACTATCCCACCAACCTCGCGGCGGTCCGAGCCGTCGCGCGCTACCTCACCCGGATGCTGCACGAGGACGACACCGCCCGCTGACGCGGCATCCGTGACGAACGACCCCGCGCCCGCGCGCGGGCAGGAAGGCGATTGTGGCTGACCAGGACCACTACGAAGTGCTCGGCGTCTCGCGAGAGGCGACGACCGACGAGATCAAGAAGGCGTACCGCCGTCTCGCACGCGAGCTCCACCCCGACGTGAACCCGGGCCAGGACGCGTCCGAGCGCTTCAAGCTCGTGACCCACGCCTACGACGTGCTGAGCGACCCCGAGCAGCGGCGGCGCTACGACATGGGCGGCGACTCGCCGTTCGGCGGCGCGGGCGGCTTCAGCGGCTTCAGCGACATCTTCGAGTCGTTCTTCGGCGGCGGGACCGGTCAGCGCGCCGGGCGCCCCCGGTCGCGGCGCGAGCGCGGGCAGGACGCCCTCGTGCGCGTCACACTCGACCTCGGGGATGTCGTGTTCGGCGTGCATCGCGACATCGACGTCGACACGGCGGTCGTGTGCGAGACGTGTCAGGGCTCGTGCTGCCAGCCGGGCACGTCGCCGGTCACATGCGACATCTGCCACGGCTCGGGCAACGTGCAGCGCCAGGTGCGCAGCCTCCTCGGCAACGTCGTCACCAGCCAGCCGTGCAGCGTGTGCCAGGGCTACGGCACGACGATCCCGTACCCGTGCACCACCTGCCAGGGGCAGGGCCGCGTGCGCGCGCGCCGCACCGTGTCGCTCGACATCCCCGGCGGCGTCGAGACGGGTCTGCGCCTGCAACTGCCCGGGTCGGGCGAGGTCGGCCCCGGCGGCGGCCCCAACGGCGACCTCTACGTCGAGGTCACGGTTGCCCCGCACGACGCGTTCAGCCGTGACGGCGACGACCTGCTCGCGACGCTGGAGGTGTCGATGCCCGATGCGATCCTCGGCACGACCACGACGATCGAGTCCCTCGACGGCCCGGTCGACCTCGAGATCCGCCCGGGCGTGCAGTCCGGCGACGTGCTGACCATCAGGGGGCGCGGGATCACCCCGCTGCGCTCGACGCAGCGCGGCGATCTGCGGGTGGGTGTGCAGGTCGTGACTCCGACGCGTCTGGACGCGAAGACCCGCGCGCTCATCGAGGACTTCGCGAAGAAGTCCAAGGCTCCCGCGCCGCGCCTGGCCGAGTTCCACCAGGGCATGTTCGCCAAGCTCCGCGACCGCTTCCGCAACGGCTGATCCGCATGGCCCTGCACTTCCTCCTCGACGAGCCGGTGAGCGCGCAGCCCGGCGGCACGGTGGTGCTCACCGGCGCCGAGGCACACCACGCAGCGACCGTGCGCCGCGTGCGGGTGGGTGAAGAGGTGACGGTCGGCGACGGCCGCGGTGCGTGGCTCACGGGCACGTGCGAGTCGGTCGGGCCGCGCGAGGTGGTCGTGCGCGTCGACACACGGACGGATGCCGCCCCCGCAGCGCCGCGGATCGTCCTCGTGCAGGCGCTGGCCAAGGGCGACCGCGACGAACTGGCCGTGCAGGCGGCGACCGAGCTCGGCGTCGACGAGATCGTCCCGTGGCAGGCGGCCCGGAGCGTCTCGCGGTGGGATGCCGCCAAGGCGGTCAAAGGCCGCGCGCGATGGGCGGCGATCGTGCGCGAGGCCGCGAAGCAGGCGCACCGCGCGTGGGTGCCCGAGGTATCGGACGTGGTCACGACGAAGCAGCTCGCGGCACGGGCTGAGGCATCCGTCGTCGTCGTGCTCGAACCGACCGGCCGCACCCGTCTGACCAAGCTCGCGCTCGACCCCCAGGACGCCCGCGACGTCGTGCTCGTCGTCGGTCCGGAAGGGGGCATCGCCCCCGAAGAGCTCGACGCGCTCGAGGCGTCCGGTGCGACACTCGTGCGGCTCGGCGAGACGGTGCTTCGCACCTCGACCGCCGGCCCGGCGGCCCTCGCGGTGGCCAGCGCCGCCCTCGGCCGCTGGTGACCCGCCGTCGCTAGACTCGAAGGCATGAGCGAGCCCTCGATCTTCACGCGCATCCTGAACGGCGAGATCCCCTCCGAGATCGTCGCGCAGACCGAGAACGCGTTCGCGATCCGCGACATCCACCCGCAGGCGCCCGTGCACCTGCTGGTGATCCCCAAGACGCAGCAGTACCGCGACGTCGTCGAGCTTGCCGCCGGCGACCCGGCGCTGCTCACCGAGTTGATCGGCCTGGCGAACACTCTGGCGGCGGAGCACGCCGACGGCGATTTCCGGCTGGTCTTCAACCGGGGCGCGAACGCAGGCCAGACGGTGTTCCACGTCCACGCTCACGTCCTGGCCGGCGGGCTGGAAGAGAGGCACCTTTGAGCGACGATCAACCCGCCGTGGAGCGGGTCTACGCGGACGGCGTGGCGATGGTGCAGCTGCTCGGTCCGCAGGACCGCCTGCTGCGGGTCGTCGAGCGGGAGCATCCGGGTGTCGACGTGCATGTGCGCGGCAACGAGATCACCCTGACGGGAGATGCGGATGCCGTGGCCGCTGCCCGTGCGCTGGTCGACGAGCTGCTCGCGATGACCAAGGCCGGGCAGGGGCTCGAGCCGTCCGACGTGACCTCGTCCAACCGCATCCTGCGCTCGGACGGGGGTCTGCGCCCGTCCGAGGTGCTCGGCGAGGCGATCCTGTCGTCGCGCGGAAAGGTGATCCGCCCGAAGACCCTGGGCCAGAAGGCCTACGTCGACGCGATCGAAGAGAACACGATCGTGTTCGGCATCGGCCCTGCCGGCACCGGCAAGACCTATCTCGCGATGGCGAAGGCTGTGCAGGCGCTGCAGCGCAAAGAGGTCGACCGCATCATCCTGACCCGTCCTGCTGTGGAGGCGGGGGAGCGGCTGGGGTTTCTTCCCGGCACGCTCACCGACAAGATCGACCCCTACCTGCGACCGCTCTACGACGCTCTCAACGAGATGATCGACCCCGAGCTCGTGCCCAAGCTCATGGCGACCGGCACGATCGAGGTCGCCCCTCTGGCGTACATGCGCGGGCGCACCCTGAACAGCTCGTTCGTGGTGCTCGACGAGGCGCAGAACACCACGCCCGAGCAGATGAAGATGTTCCTCACCAGGCTCGGGTTCGGCACGCGCATGGTCGTCACCGGCGACATCACCCAGGTCGACCTGCCCCAGGGGTCGTCCGGTCTTCGCCTGGTGACCCGCGTGCTCAAAGACATCGACGACATCCACTTCGCCTACCTGACGAGCGACGACGTCGTGCGTCACAGCCTCGTCGGCCGCATCGTCGACGCGTACAGCGAGTACGACGAGCGTCGCCTCGCCGCGCGCCGCGAGCGCGACGAGGCGACCGAGTTCGCCAACCGCGCCGAGCGCCGTGGCGCCGCTCGCCCCGCCGGACCCCGAGACCACATGCCGAAGCGAGGCCGCTCATGACGATCGAGATCACCAACGAGTCGGGCGTCGACGTCGACGAGACGGTGCTGCTGCGGCTGACCGAGCACAACCTGGCCGAGCTGCACGTGAGCGCCGACGCCGACCTCGCGATCCTCCTGATCGACGAGGGGGCGATGGAGGCCCTCCACGTGCAGTGGATGGACGAGCCGGGCCCCACCGACGTGCTGAGCTTCCCCATGGACGAGCTGCGCCCCGGCACCGAAGACCAGCCCACCCCGGCGGGGCTCCTCGGCGACATCGTGCTGTGCCCGCAGGTGGCCGAGACGCAGGCGGTCGCGGCCAAGCACTCCACGATCGACGAATTGATCCTGCTGACGACCCACGGCCTGCTGCACCTGCTCGGCTTCGACCACGCGGAGCCCGAAGAGGAACGTGAGATGTTCGGTCTGCAGAAGACCCTCATCTCGTCGTTCCAGAGCGCCGAGCGCCGGCGCGGTCGCACATGACCGCAGCGCTGCTCCTGGTCGCGGCGGTGCTGCTGGTCGCCTTCGGCGCGCTCATGGCGGCCATCGACGCAGCGCTCGCGGTGACCTCGCGCGCCGACCTCGCAGAGCTCGCGGCGGGGGCGCGTCGGCCCGTGTCGATCGTGCGCATCGCCGACGACCCCGAGGCGCATGCGAACGCGGTGATCTTCTTCCGCATCCTCTCCGAGACGACGGCCGCCGTGTTCGTCACGGTCGCCTTCACCCTCCTGTTCGACAGCATCTGGTGGGCGATGCTCGCCGCGGCGGTGCTCATGACGGCCGCGTCGTTCGTGGTCGTCGGCACCAGCCCCCGCAATCTCGGCCGTCGGCACGCGAAGGCGCTGCTGCAGCGCGGTGCGCCCGTGGTGCGGGGCGTCCGCATCATCCTGGGGCCCCTCGCGCACGGCCTGGTGGCGTTGAGCACGCGTGTCACCCCCGGCGGCTCGCGCGGTTCGTTCGCGTCGGAGGAGCAGCTGCTGTCGATCATCGACGAGGCCGCCGAGAACGAGCTCATCGAGCAGGACGACCGCGAGCTCATCCACTCCGTGTTCGACTTCACCGACACCTACGTGCGCGCGGTCATGGTCCCGCGCACCGATATGGTGACGGTGGATGCCACCGCCTCGACCCGCGAGGCGATGGCGATCTTCCTCGACAAGGGCGTCTCGCGCGTGCCGATCGTCGACGACGAGGCCGACGACGTCGTCGGGGTGCTGTACCTCAAGGACCTCGTGCAGTTCGGCTTCCGAGACGAGGACGGGTGGCGGGACGCCCCGATCAGCCGCATCGCGCGCCAGGCGGTGTTCGTGCCCGAGTCGATGCGCGCCGAGACCCTGCTGCAGCAGATGAAGCGCGACGCCGTTCACGTGTGCCTCGTGATCGACGAGTACGGGGGAGTGTCGGGCCTGGTGACCCTCGAAGACCTCATCGAGGAGCTTGTCGGCGAGATCGCGGACGAGTACGACCCGCGGTCCGACGAGGTCGTCGAGCTCGAACCCGGCCGCTACCGCGTGAGTGCGCGCCTCGGACTCGACGAAGTGGGCGATCTGTTCGACGTCGAACTCGACGACGAGGACGTCGACTCGGTCGGGGGCCTGCTCGGCAAGGTGCTCGGTCGCGTTCCGCAGCCGGGTGCGACGGCCGAGTACGCGGGCCTCGTGCTGACCGGCGGCGCGTCGCGCGGACGCGGGCGCGGCATCGCGACCGTCTTCGTCGAGCGCGGCGAGGCGCTGCTCGCCGCGCAGGAGGCCTTCGCGGCGCATCCGCGCACGGGCGAGATCCGCACGATCAAGCCGCGGACCGGCGAGGTGCGCGTCAGCAGAAAGGGTGGCCAGTGATGAGCGAGGTCGAGTCGGATAAGAACACGGAGGGCCGCTCGGGCTTCGTGACGTTCGTCGGGCGTCCGAACGTGGGCAAGTCGACGCTCACGAACGCGCTCGTGGGCGAGAAGGTGGCCATCACGAGCGACAAGCCGCAGACGACGCGGCGCGCGATCCGGGGCATCCTGAACCGCCCCGCAGGGCAGCTCGTGATCGTCGACACGCCCGGCCTGCACAAGCCGCGCACGCTTCTCGGCCAGCGCCTGAACGACCTCGTCGAGCAGGTGCTCGGAGACGTCGACGTGATCGGCTTCTGCGTGCCGGCGACCGAGAAGGTGGGCCCGGGCGACCGGCGCATCGCCGAGTCGCTCGACGGGTACGGTCGTGCGAAGAAGGTCGCGATCGTGACGAAGACGGATGCCGCCACCCGCGACCAGATCACCGAGAGGCTCATGGAGGTCGACAGTCTGCGCGAGGACTGGGCCGCCGTCATCCCGCTGTCGGCCCTGACGAACCAGCAGCTGGACGTCCTCACCGACGAGCTGCTCGCGCTCATGCCGGTGGGGCCCGCGCTGTACCCCGACGATGTCGTCACCGACGAGTCGATCGAGGATCGCATCGCCGAGATCATCCGTGAGGCGGCGCTCTCGGGGGTTCGCGACGAGCTGCCGCACTCGATCGCGGTGACGATCGAGGATCTCGCCGAGCGTGACACCGGCTCGATGACCGACATCCACGCGAACCTCATCGTCGAACGCGACAGTCAGAAGGCCATCATCATCGGCCACAAAGGGTCGCGCCTGCGCGACGTCGGGGCACGCGCCCGCGCCCAGATCGAGCCCCTGGTCGGCACGAAGGTGTTCCTGAAGCTGCACGTGCGCGTCGCCAAGGAGTGGCAGCGCGACCCGAAGCAGCTCGGCCGCCTCGGCTTCTGACCACGCCGCGACGGCGGCGCGATTGCCGACGGGCCGGGGAGCGGGTGTACTCTGTCAACATGCGCTTCGGCGGGCTCCTTCTTCTTAGCCGCCGCGACGAGGCTTCGTTCTAGGGCCTTTCTCGTCGCGGAGCTTGCTGTGCGGCCCGTTCACCTGACGAGGAAGCAGCCGATCCCATGAAGAACAACCAGAAGCCGTCGACCATGCCGGTCCACAAGTACCGGCCCTACCACGAGCAGATCTCGGTCGATCTGCCCGATCGCACGTGGCCCGGCCGGCGCATCACCGAGGCGCCCCGCTGGTGCGCCGTCGACCTGCGCGACGGCAACCAGGCGCTCATCGATCCGATGAGCCCCGAGCGCAAGCGCATCATGTTCGACCTGCTCGTGCGCATGGGCTACAAAGAGATCGAGGTCGGGTTCCCGAGTGCGAGCCAGACCGACTTCGACTTCGTGCGCCAGCTCATCGAAGAAGGGCTCATCCCCGACGACGTCACGATCCAGGTGCTGACCCAGGCGCGCGAGGAGCTCATCGCCCGCACGTTCGAGTCGATCCGCGGCGCCAAGCAGGCGATCGTGCACCTCTACAACTCGACGAGCGTGCTGCAGCGCGAGGTCGTCTTCCGCACCGACAAGCAGGGCATCATCGACATCGCCCTCAACGGCGCGCGCTGGTGCAAGCAGTACGAGGCGACCGTCCCCGATACGACGGTGTACTACGAGTACTCGCCCGAGAGCTACACGGGAACCGAGCTCGAGTTCGCCGTCGAGGTCTGCAACCGCGTCATGGAGGTGCTGGTTCCGACCCCTGAACGCAAGCTCATCATCAACCTCCCCGCCACCGTCGAGATGGCCACGCCCAACGTCTACGCCGATTCGATCGAGTGGATGGGCCGTCACCTCGACAACCGCGAGAACGTCATCATCTCGCTGCACCCGCACAACGACCGCGGCACCGCCATCGCGGCCGCCGAGCTCGGCTACCTGGCGGGCGCCGACCGCATCGAAGGGTGCCTGTTCGGCAACGGCGAGCGCACCGGCAACGTCGACATCGTGGCGCTGGGCGTCAACCTGCTGACGCAGGGGATCGACCCGCAGATCGACTTCGGTGACATCGATCAGGTCAAGCGCACCGCCGAATACTGCAACCAGCTGCCCGTGCCCGAGCGCAGCCCGTGGGCCGGAGACCTCGTCTTCACCGCGTTCAGCGGCTCGCACCAGGACGCCATCAAGAAGGGCTTCGAGGCGATGGAGGCCCGCGCGGCCGCCGAGGGCGTCACGGTCGACGAGATCCAGTGGGCGGTGCCGTATCTGCCTATCGACCCGAAGGACCTGGGCCGCTCGTACGAGGCGGTCATCCGCGTCAACTCGCAGTCGGGCAAGGGCGGCGTGGCCTACCTGCTGAAGGCCGACCACGCGATCGACCTGCCCCGCAAGCTCCAGATCGAGTTCTCGGGCGTCGTGCAGGCCAAGACCGACAGCGAGGGCGGCGAGGTCACGAGCGACGAGATCTGGGCGATCTTCAACGACGAGTACCTGCCGTCGGATGTCGCCGACGAGCGCTGGGGCCGCTTCGAACTGCTCTCCACCCGCACGCAGAGCGACATGACCGGCGACGTCGTGCTCGAAGTCACGCTGCGCGACGGCGATGAGCGGGTGGCGGCATCCGGTCATGGCAACGGGCCGGTCGCGGCGTTCCTCGACATCGTGCGCGCGCACGGGTTCGAGGTCACGGTCTACGACTACGTCGAGCACGCTCTCAGCGCCGGCGGCGACGCGAACGCGGCCGCCTACGTCGAGCTGCAGGTCGACGGCGAACGCCTGTGGGGCGTCGGGATCGACGGCGACATCTCGACCGCGTCGCTCAAGGCGATCGTGTCGGGCGTCAACCGAGCCATCCGCACGCGCGAGCACGCGGGCGAACTCGCGGCGGTCTGACCGCTCGCTTGTCACGTCGACACTGCGACGGGGCGCCGAGACCGCGGGCTTGCGCGCATCTCGGTGCCCCGTCGGGAGTCCGCGCTCGAACACATCAGCGCGTGCCTGCCTCTGAGTTCGGCGAGTGAGGGCTGACTACGCCCCCGCTTCCCACGGCACCGACAAGACGCCGGGCACGGCGCTCGGTCGCTCGGTGAGCACGCTCCACACTGAGGCGGCAGCAGCGACATCCACCAGTGCGGTCCCGGTGGATTTGAACAGCGTCAGTCCGCGCGAAGTCTCGGGGTCATCGATGAAGTCGCCGAGCAGCCGCGCCCTCCCGGGGTCGAGTCCCTGCAGTTCGTGCGCGCCCGCGGGCGGTGGTTCACGCCACGCGCCGTGCCACTCCACGACGATCCGGGCGGCCGCAACGGTCTCGCTATCCACCTCGCACCCCTCGGACCCGCCGAGCGAGACCACGAGGGCCCCGGCGCGGAGCCACCGATGCTCGATGACGGGCTGAGTCGCCGAGGTGGCGAGCACGACCACTTCCGCGCCCGTCACCGCCTCTGGGATCGCGGCCGCACGGCCTCGGCATTCGGCTGCCGCCGCTTGCGCGGCCTGCCGTGACCGACCGCAGATGACCAGTTCGGCAGAGTCGGCCAGCGCACCGCCGACGGCCCGCGCGAGTCGTCCGGTGCCGACGATGGCGACGCTGCGGGCGTGAGGCGCGAGTGCGTCGATCGCGAGCGCGGCGGTTGCAGCAGTGCGGGCTGCCGTGAGTTCTTCGGCGTCGATGAGGCATCGCAGCACCCCGGTCGCCTCGTCGAAAAGGGCCACCACTCCGCGGTGGCGGGTGGCTCCCGCATCCGCGAACACGGACACCACCTTGGCGGCAAGACCGAGGCGCGGTACATACGCCGGCATGGCGGCGATCAGTCCTCCGGGCGCGCGGGCGACTAACCGCGCGGGAGCATGCGCTTCGTCCGCGGCCATCGCCTGCAAGGCCTCGGCGATCCTCGGGCGCAGATCGGCCTCGGCGAGCGCCGCGCGAGTCGCTGCACCGTTGAGCAGCAGCATCACGTCTCATCCTCGACCGCGCGGGAGCGAAGCGCGGTCAGGATGCCGGCCCCCGCGGTCTCCAGCGCCGAGATCGCTTTCGACAATCTGGGCTCGGTGAGATCGTCGTCGAATCCGACCGCCGTGATCGCGCACACGGGAAGCCCGCGCGTGTCGGTCACGGCGCGGGCGACCGAGGCGGCGACCTCCGGCGAGCCGCGCAGCACGATCACGTACCCGCGCTCACGGGCTTCGTCGAGTTGGCGGATGAGATCCGCGCGCCCGGAGGCATCCATGCCGAGCGCCTCGGCGTGATCGAGGTGTCGCGAGCGAGCGTCGTCGTCGAGGTGGGCGACGAGTGCTTGGGCGCCCGCGTACTGGTGCACGGGGAGAAGGTCGCCGATCATCCGGTCGAGCATGCGGTACCGCTCCGGACGCACCGCGTCGAGGATTCGCGAGCCCTCCGCCTCGAGGGTCTGCACGTTGACCATCAGCCCGATGCTCGTCGAGAGCCGTTCGAGATGCGGGCGCGCCAACGCGGCGAGCGAACGCTGCCGCGCGTGGGCGCTCAGACGCAGCAGCGATGAGCCCGGCAGATAGTGCGCGTCGATTCTCAGCAGCCAGCCGCGATTGACGAGTTCGCGCAGCACTCGCAGAGCGGTCGGCCGGTTCATCCCGGTGCGATCGGCGAGCTCGCTCAGCGTCAGGCTCTGCGTGGCCCCTGCGACCGCGTCCAACAGATCGAGCGCTTTGCCGACGGCCGACTCACTCTGACCCTTCTGCATGCCGAAGCGTCCTCTCCCATCGAATGAGTTTCACTAGTGGCAACTATTATTGCGGAAAGTGGAATCACTCGCTTAGGCTCGCCGGACACACATCTCGAACGAAGGCCCAGGAGTGATTGTGGCGACAACCCGAATCGACCACCGGATCGTTCTCGGCGGCGGGCTGGTCGGCGCGCTCGTCCTGGTCGAAGTCGTCAGTGGCGCACTGCAGTCGTTCTACCTGCCGCTGGTCACTCCGATCGCCCGGTATCTCGAGATCCGCGATGCCGACTGGAACTGGTTCGAGGCCGCGCAGACCCTCGTTGCCGCAGTGAGCCTGCCTGTGCTGGCCAGACTCGGCGACCTGTTCGGTCATCGACGGATTCTTCTTGCGACGGTAGCCGTCGTGGCGGGCGCGTCGTGGGGGGTCGCGTTCGCGGGCGACTACTGGACGTTCCTGATCGGCTGGGCGCTGCAGGCATTCCTCGTCGTCTGGCTTCCCCTTGAGATCGCGCTCGTGTTCGACCGCGCGCGACGGCTCGGCCGGCCGGCGTCGGCCACGCGCAAGGCCGCTGGGGTGCTGGTGGTCGGGCTCGAGGTGGGTGCCATCGGTGCGGCACTGCTCGGTGGACGCATGTTCACCTGGCTCGGTGGCAGCGAAGCTCTCGATCTTGCGCTCAGTGCGGGTGTCACCGCCGCAAGCGTCGACGCGGTCACCCGCGCGCTGACCCTCACACTCATCGTGCCGGCCATGGCGACGACCGTCGCGTTCTTCGTCGTACTGCTGTTCGTGCCGAAATCCCCGCCGAATCGCACCACGCGCACCCTCGACGGACGTGGTCTCGGCCTGTTGGCAGGGGCATTGTTCCTCATC
This sequence comes from Microbacterium sp. BWT-B31, assembly GCF_041379855.1. Lineage (NCBI taxonomy): Bacteria > Bacillati > Actinomycetota > Actinomycetes > Micrococcales > Microbacteriaceae > Microbacterium > Microbacterium sp. BWT-B31. Next base: position 108,537 of record NZ_JBFECU010000009.1, on the reverse strand, counting down.
ATGGGCGCGCTCAGTCTGCTGCGCGTGCTCGGTCCGGCTTCTGCGCTGACCTGGATCGTCTTGGCCGCCGGGACGGCGCTTCTCGTGCCCTTCGTGCGGCACGAACTGCGCCACCGTCACCCCGCGATCGATCTGCGCCTGCTGCTCACTCGCCCCATGTGGCCTGTGCAACTGGCCGCGGGCCTGCTCGGTGTCGCGATCCTGGGCACGCAGGTGCCGCTCGTGACCTTCGCCAGCACCGATCCGAGCGCGGTGGGCTACGGTCTCGGGATGGACTCTGCGCAGGTCTCGCTGATCATGGGTCTCCAACTCGCGACGATGGCGGTCGCCGCCGGGATGTTCCCGATCTTGGCGCGCGTGTGCGGCGCGCGCTGGTCGCTCGCCATCGGCGCGGCGTTGATGACGACTCAGTACGTCATGATCGCGTCGATGCACGCGAGCCTGGTCGCATGGATCGTCGCGGTCGGCATTGGCGGGTTGGGTGGCGGGCTGATCGCCGCCGGCATCCCGGCCGCCGCTGCCGCCGCTGCTCCCCCCGGCCGCACCGGCATCTCCAGCGGCATGACGAACACCCACCGCACCATCGGAGGCGCCTTCGCGTCGGCGATCTTCGCCCTCGCTCTCAGCAGCGGCGACACGACAACCACCGCCTCGCCGCTGTCAGGCTATTTCGTGGTGTGGCTCGTGGCCGCCGCCGCCACGGCCTCGGCGACGGTGGTGCTGTTCTTCCTGCCCGTCAACACCCTGCGCGATGCTCCAGAGGTCCCCGAGGGGGCCGCGACGTGAGGGCGCAGCTCGGCTTCAGGCCGCATCCTCCTTCCCTGCGGTGGTCGCAGGAGCTGCTTGCGCAGAACCCCGTTGTCGACCTGCACGCCCACCCCGGGCGCACCTTCGTGCGGGGGCTTCGCGGCGCGACCGTGCCCGTGCGGGTGTGGGCTGCTCGCGGTGCGAGCGAGAAGCGCGCCGTCCACGACCTCGCGGCGGGAGGCGTCACAGCCGCAAGCTTCGCCGCGGTCGGCGATCTTCCGGTGCTCGGCCCCACGCGCGGTGGACTTGCGCCGCGTCGAGAATTCGCCCCTGGTGAGGCGTGGCGGAGCCTACGCGTCCAACTAGCCGCGTTGCGTACCCACCTCACCCGCGCCGGAGCAGCGATCGCGCTGGGGCCGGACGACATCCTCGCCGCGCACCGCGAGGGCCGAGTCGCGGGCATTCTCACGATCGAGGGCGCGGACTTTCTGGACGATGCCCCCGACGAGCTTGCAACAGTGCAGCGGGCCGGGGTGCGCATCGTCGGCCTGGTGCACTATCGCGCCAATGCCGTCGCCGACACGCAGACCTCGCCCGCGCGGCACGGCGGGCTCTCGCCCTTCGGCGTCGAGGTGATGCGCGAGCTGGAGCAGCAGGGCATCGTCGTCGACCTCGCGCACGCGAGCGAATCCACCATCGAGGATGCCCTGTCGGTCGCCACCGGTCCGGTGATCTGCTCGCACACGCATGTCCGCGGCACGATCGACCACCCGCGCTTCATCGGCCGCGAGACCGCGCTCGCCATCGCGACGCACGGCGGGCTGGTCGGCGTCTGGCCCGCCGGACTGGGTCAGCGCACGCTCGGCGAGTTCGTCGATCGCACCTTCGAGGTCGCGCAGCTCGTGGGACCCGAACATGTCGCGCTCGGGACCGACATGGATGCCAACTTCCGGCCGGTGCTCGCACGCTACCGGGCGCTGCCGCTCTACGTCTCGGAACTGCTGCGGCGCGGATATGGGGAGCGAGAGACGACGCTGCTGCTCGGCGCCAATGCCCTTCGGGTGCTCGCCTCAGCCGGTGCGGACGACCGACCCGGGCGCTGATCGGAGCCGCGTGTCAGTCTCCGTGCGGCTTGACGATCGGGATCGCCGTGGTCTCGACCGCGACCTTGCGGCGGTAGAGGGCTCGCTGCTCGGGCAGCGAGATGTCGAAGATCACCGCGAGCAGGCGGATCACCGTGGTGACCACGATGCCGATCGCCGCGGCGGTGACCAGGTCGATCTCGGCTCCGTGCAGGATCGCCAGGACGAGGCATCCGGCCGCGGCGGCGACCGCGTAGAGCGAGCCGACATGCATGATCGCCACCGGAAGGCCCATGATCATGTCGCGCAGGATGCCGCCGCCGACCGCCGAGCACACGCCGACGAAGATCGCCGGGGCGATCGGCAGGCCGAGGGCGAGGGCCTTGCTCGTGCCGAACGCGCCGAACAGGCCGATCACGAGCGCGTCCAAGCCCACGATGATCCCGTTGAGGCGGCGGAACACCCCCGCCAGCAGCATCCCGATCAGGGCCGCGCCGGCGGCGGTGACGAGATACCAGTCGCTCTGCAGCGTCGTGGGAGTCACGTTCAGCAGCAGGTCGCGGATGAGGCCGCCGCCCATGCCCATGACGATGCCGATGATCGCGACGCCGAGCAGGTCGAGCCGGCGCTCCCCACGGAAGCCGGATGCGAACAGCGCGCCCTGCACACCGCCGAGTCCGACGGCGGTGAGGTCGGCCCACAGCGGGATCACTAAGGTCGGCTCGTCCACGCTCCCATTGTCGGGGCGGGGCCGCGGGATCGGCGTGCGCACCGCCGAAGGGCGTTCGCGCCGGACGGGAGCGCGCCCCGACCGCCTGCGTCGGCGCCCCGGCGATAATGGAGGGGTGCCCACCTATCGCGACGAGGTCGTGGTCCTGCGCACCCACAAGCTGGGTGAGGCCGACCGCATCGTGACGCTGCTCAGCCGTCGCCACGGCAAGCTGCGCGCTGTGGCCAAGGGGGTGCGTCGCACGTCTTCGCGCTTCGGCTCCCGGCTCGAGCCGTTCATGGTCGCCGACGTGCAGCTGTACCAGGGCCGTTCGCTCGACATCGTCCAGCAGGCCGAGTCGCTCGGCGCGTACGGCGCCGACATCGCCGTGCACTACGACCGCTACACCGCCGCGAGCGCGATGGTCGAGACGGCCGACCGACTGAACGAGGCCGAGGCCACTCCGCAGCAGTACCTGCTGCTGGTCGGCGGGCTGCGTTCGCTTGCACGCGGCGAGCACGTCTCGCGCAGCATTCTGGACTCCTACCTGTTGCGCGCGATGGCGCTGTCGGGGTGGGCGCCGGCACTCGACGAGTGCGCCCGCTGCAGCCGTGTCGGCCCGCACGACGCGTTCGTCGCGCAGCTGGGCGGCATGGTGTGCGGCGACTGCGCGCCGGTCGGCTCCGCCCGTCTTGCTCCCGAGACCGCGCGGCTGCTGCAGTCGCTCATGTCGGGGGAGTGGGACGACGTGGATGCCGCCGCCCCCGCAGCCACCGCCGCCGCGTCGGGCCTGATCGCCGCCTACGCGCAGTGGCACCTCGAGCGCGGCATCCGTTCCCTTTCGCACGTGGAGGCGCCCCGATGAGTCCCAAGCCGTACACGCATCGGGATGCCGTGCCCTATCGCCCCCTCGACTGGACGGGCGTTCACCCGCCCGCGTACCCGAAGGGGGCCGTGCCCGCGCACGTCGCGATCGTGATGGACGGCAACGGGCGGTGGGCGAACCGCCGCGGACTCACGCGCATCGAGGGCCACAAAGCCGGCGAAGAGGTGCTGCTGGATGTCGTCGCGGGGGCGATCCAGGCGGGCGTGAGGCACCTGTCGGTGTACGCGTTCTCGACCGAGAACTGGTCGCGCTCGCCCGAAGAGGTGCGGTTCCTCATGGGGTACAACCGCGACGTGCTGCACCGCCGCCGCGACCAGCTCAACGAGTGGGGCGTGCGCATCCGCTGGTCGGGGCGCAGGCCCAGGCTGTGGGGGTCTGTCATCAAAGAGCTGCAGGTCGCCGAGCGGCTCACCGAGGGCAACGACACGCTCACCCTCACCATGTGCATCAACTACGGCGGCCGGGTCGAGCTCATCGACGCGATGCGCGCGATCGCCGAAGACGTCGCACGCGGGCGGGTGAAGCCGTCCGCGATCAGCGAGAAGACGATCCGACGGCACCTGTACCAGCCCGACATGCCCGACGTCGACCTGTTCATCCGCTCGTCGGGCGAGCAGCGCACGTCGAACTTCCTGCTGTGGGAGTCGGCATACGCCGAGTTCGTGTTCCTCGACACGCTGTGGCCCGACTTCAGCCGCACCGACCTGTGGCACGCGATCGGGCTCTACCTCGATCGCGACCGCCGCTTCGGCGGGGCCGTCGACCAGCCCGCGCCGCCCGCGCTCTGACCGGCCCCTTCTGCGGCGCGACGCACCGGCGTATCCTGCGGGGCAGGTTGGTGCTCTTCTCGTACGGGCGGCGGATGCCGCGGTCGGGAGGTGGCTCATGGAGCCGAGGGGACGCGGGGTGCGGCGGCGCGCACTGATGGCGCTCGCCCTCGTGGTGACGTTCGCGTGGTCGCTCGCCGCATGCACGTCGGTGGCGGGCGAGGCGCCGCCACCGAGCCGCGAGGCCACGGCCGAGCCGACCCAGACGTCGCCCCCGCAGCCGCCGCCCCCGCCCGAGGCGTCCACCCCGGCCCCCGAGGCAGTGACGGCGCCGCCCGAGACCGACCAGGCACCAGACGCGAGCGACGACATCGAGGACCCCGCACAGCAGACGCGTCGCAGCGGACCGATCGCCGAGTTCGGCGGGCCGCCGTTCGGCGACCAGGGCTCGGAGTCCCTCGGCGAAGGCCAGTGGTGCTCGACCGTGGCGCTGTTCTGGGGCGGCGAACCGCCCCAGAACGCGTCGTTCACCATCGACGGCGTGCAGTCCTCGCCGTCGGGCGCGCTGTCGGCCGAGGGCGCGGTGTGCGGCTCGCGCGGGGCCGAGGTGCCGTGCGTCGGCTTCACGATGACGCCCGAGACGTCATCGGTGTTCTGCAGCATGATCCTCATCGCCGGCCCCGCGTTCGAGGGGGAGGCGCAGGTCACGTTCGTGGGGACCCTCGAGTGCACAGAGCCGCAGTACTGCGATGCGGCGATCGCGCGCGAGGCGCAGCCCGGTCCGCCCATCGTGATCTCGAGCGATTGAGCCATGGCAGAGCCCGTGCCCGCCTCATATGACGTCCCCGCGGCGGCGCCCGTGCCGCAGGACGTCGCCGCGGCGCCCGATCCGGACGTCTCCGCCGATGAGAAGGGCGCTCCCGCCGAGCCCCTCGCGCCTCCGGGGGGTCTGGCCTTCGACCGCTGGATGGGTTTCCTTTCGTCGTTCGTCGCTCCTGTGACCCTCATCACGGGCTTGCTGTTCTATTTCGGCTACGTCTCGTCGCGCACGTTCTTCGCGTACTTCGGCATCGACGTGGACGTGCTGGGCCTGAGCAACCAGGCGTTCGCTATGCGCAGTCCCGGCGCGCTGTTCGTGCCGGTGATCATCATCCTGATCGCGGCCGCGGGGCTGGTCGTGGGGCATCGGATGCTGCGCCGGCGGCTGCGGACGGCAGAGGCGGCGACCCGCGTCCGCACGGTGTCGGCGATCGCGTGGACGGGCATCGTCCTGCTCCTGGCCGGCATCGCGCTGGCGCTGCTGTGGGGACTCCTTGGCGCGTGGGATCTCGCCCCGCTGGCGACGCCGGTCGTGCTGTCGATCGGCGCGGGGCTGGCCGCGTACGCGGCCTCGACCGCCCGTGCGCTGCGCGGCGGTCGCGAGGGCCGCGCGGTCGTCGTGCTGCTGGTGGTGGTGATGGTGGCGGGCACGTTCTGGGCGACCGCGACGGTCGCCGAATGGTGGGGCCGCGGACAGGCGCGCGCTCTCGCGGCCGATCTGACGTCGTTGCCCGCGGTCGTGCTCGACACGCAGGAGCGCCTGTTTCCGGGCAACGACGCGATCCAGCTGCAGGAGCTCGCGCCCTTCGAAGAACAGCAGGTCTACCGCTACCGCTACCACGGGCTGCGGCTGCTGGTGCAGGGTGGCGAGCGGCTGTTTCTCGTGCCCGACCAGTGGTCGGCGGATGCCTCGACCATCGTGGTGCCGTACGACGCCAGCGTGCGGCTGCGATTCCGGTTCTTCCCCGACGCCGATCCGCCGAGCTGACGGCGCGTTCAGGGGAATACATCCGCGGCGGCGGGGGGTTGTGCCTGACATGACGGATGCCATCAAGTTCGACGTGTGGTCGGATATCGCCTGCCCCTGGTGTTTCATCGGTAAGCGAAACCTCGAGGCGGGACTGGCCGCTGCTGCGGCCGATGACGACGCACCGCAGGTGGAGGTCGTCTACCACTCGTTCGAGTTGTCGCCCGACACCCCGGTCGACTTCGAGGGCGGCGAGACCGACTACCTCGCCACGCACAAGGGCATCAGTCGCGAGCAGGCCCAGCAGATGCTCGACCGCGTCACGGGCGTCGCTGCCCAGGCCGGCCTTGAGTACCGCTTCGACATCCTCCAGCACACCAACACCGTGAAGGCGCACGAGCTGCTGCATTTCGCGAAGGCGCAGGGTCGCCAGCTCGAACTCGCCGAGCGGCTGCTGTCGGCCTACTTCACCGAGGGGCGCCACCTCGGCAAGGACGACGAGCTGGTCGCGCTCGCTGCCGAGGTCGGGCTCGACGCCGGCGCGGCGCGCGAGGCCCTCGAGTCGCACACGTATCTCGACGACGTGCGCGCCGACCAGCGTCAGGCCAGTGCCTACGGCATCAACGGGGTGCCGTTCTTCGTCATCGATGGAAAGTACGGGGTCTCGGGTGCGCAGCCCCCCGAGGCGTTCGCGCAGATCGCGCGCCAGGTGTGGGCCGAGCATCGCGAGGCCGAAGCGGCACAGCCCGCCCCCGTCGAGATCTGACACGACGAGCGGGGCGGATGCCGCGACAGGCGGCATCCGCCCCGCTCATGTCATGACGCCAGAGCCGCTTCGATCGCCTCGACGATCGCGGGGTCGTCAGGCTTCACCTGCGGGCGAAAGCGGCGCACCGCACCGTCCGAGGTGACGAGGAACTTCTCGAAGTTCCAGGCGACGTCGCCCGCCTCGCCCTCGGCGTCGGCGACACTCGTGAGCGCCCGGTAGAGGGGCGCGGCGCCTTCGCCGTTCACCTCGAGCTTGTCGTTGACGGGGAACGAGACGCCCCACGTGGTGGCGCAGTACTCCAGGATCTCGTCGATCGATCCCGGCTCCTGACCCTTGAACTGGTTGCACGGGAAGCCGACGACTGAAAAGCCCCGCTCCCCGTATGTGCGCTGCAGTTGCTCGAGCTGCTCGTATTGCGGGGTCAGCCCGCATTTCGAGGCGACGTTGACGACCAGCAGCACGTCGGCCGCATAGCCGGCGAGCGTGGTCGTGCCGCCCTCGGCGGTCTGGAAGGGGATCGAATGCAAGTCGGTCAGCGTCGTCTCGGTCACGTCCTCCACACTAAGCCCGCGGCATCGGCCGGGATCGGTGCTCGGCGCACGCGAGCCGCCGCCGGTTGAGGCGCCTTGGTCGTTTCCGCGTAATGAATGCCGTGCGTTCGCGTCTTAGAACGGTGAGTGCCCGCACGATGAACACGGAGATCTGATGCTCGAACGCACCCGCACCCGCACCCTGACCGCCCTGACGACAGGCGTGATCCTGCTCGCAGCCCTGACGGGCTGCTCCACCGTCGCCGAGTTCCTCGGCGGTGAGACGGTCGAACGAGACGAGGAGACGAACGAAGTCACGGGGGCGGGGCAGGCGGATGTGTTCAATCTGAGCATCGGCGACTGCTTCGACGACGTCGACATGGCTGGCGGCGTCTCCGACGTTCCGGCAGTGCCCTGCTCTGAGCTTCACGACAACGAGATCTACTTCCTGTACGACATGACGCAGACCGAATTCCCCGGGGCTGCCGAGACGGAGGCCTTGGCCGAAGAAGGCTGCATAAGGCAGTTCGACGCGTTCGTCGGCATCGACTATGAAGAGTCCGTCCTCGACTTCGGCTACCTGTACCCGTCGGCCGATACCTGGCGCAGCTTCGGCGACCGTGAAGTGGTGTGCATAATCTACGACCCGGCCAGCCCCGTGACCGGCACCCTCGCCGGGGCGGCGCGGTAGTGCCCGAAGGGGGTTCGCTGCGGCATCGAAGAAGGCGTGACCGGTGACCGTCCTGGCCCTGGCGACCGGCCCCCGTCCGGGCGCGACGCCCGCCGCGGCTGTCCCGGCGACGGTTGTCCGCGCGCGACAGCGCTCCCGTCGGACGCCGTTTCTCACCGCCGCCGCAGCGGCCGCCATCGCGGGCGTGAAGCCGGCCACGATGCTGCGGCGGCTCACCGAGGGCGCACTGCCGGGCTATCGGCTCGGCGGCCGCTGGTTCATCCCCGAAGCGGAACTGCGTCTGCAGCTGCGACGCCGCATCGGGATGTCCGATGGGGTGGAGGTGGCCGATGCCGTGGGCGAGCTGACCGCTCACCTGCCGCGGATGCTGAACCTGATCGACCTGGAGACGTTCCTCGGCCTGCGTCGCCCGCACGTGTACCGCGTGCTCCTTCTGCCTGGCCTGGCAGGCGTGTCGTCTGGGAGGGTGACGACTCGGGGTGTGCTGGACAGCCTGCTCATCGCCTCCCGCAACGATTGCCCGCCGTGTCGGACCTGCTAGCCGCACGTGCCCGGACGGCGCTTCGGCCCGTGATCGGGTCGCGGCGTTGCCGGATTCCGGCGTGGCCCGAGATACTCTTGCCGCATCCGAATCCTGTTGAGTGAAGGCCGCCGCCCTGATGGCCCCGCCCCAGCTGGTGCGGCGCTTCGGGCGGAGCGCTGATGCCCCGGATTCAGCCGGGGCATCAGCGACGAGCCGGCGCCATGCGTCCGCTCTCTTCCCACTCGGCTCGAGAGCGCCCATGCGCCGTCATCCCGCTCCCGTCCAGGTCGAGTCTGGGATGATGGACGGGTGACACCGACTCTCGCCCCGGCTCCCGCGCGCGCGCTCGCGATCGGGCCGCTCGTGCTCGACGCGCCCGTCGTGCTCGCGCCGATGGCCGGCATCACGAACACCGCGTTCCGGCGCCTGTGCCGCGAGTACGGCGCGGGACTGTACGTGAGCGAGATGATCACGACGCGGGCGCTCGTCGAGCGCAACGCGACCACGATGCGGCTGATCACTCACCACGAGTCCGAGACCCCGCGCTCGATCCAGCTCTACGGCGTCGACCCGGCGACGACCGAGGCGGCCGTGCGCATCCTCGTCGACGAGGACCGTGCCGATCACATCGACCTGAATTTCGGATGCCCCGTCCCCAAGGTCACCCGCAAGGGCGGCGGCTCGGCGCTGCCGTGGAAGACGGGCCTGTTCCGCGACATCGTCACGCGCGCGGTGCGCGCGGCAGGAGATGTGCCGCTCACGGTCAAGATGCGAAAAGGCATCGACGCCGATCACCTGACCTACCTCGACGCGGGCCGCATCGCCGAGGACGCGGGAGTCGCCGCCGTCGCGCTGCACGCGCGCACGGCCGCGGAGTTCTACTCCGGCGAGGCCGACTGGTCGGCGATCGCGAAGCTGAAAGAGGCCGTCACGAGTGTGCCGGTGCTCGGCAACGGCGACATCTGGAGTGCCGACGACGCCGTGCGCATGATGGAAGAGACCGGCTGCGACGGCGTCGTGGTGGGCCGCGGATGCCTCGGCCGCCCGTGGCTGTTCGGCGACCTCGCCGAGGCGCTGGCACCCTCCGGTGGTCGAGTGCCGACGCGAAGCGGCGCTGTATCGAGACCCGACGCCACGCTCGGCTTCGTGGCAGGGGCATTCCGGCGCCACGCCGAGCTGCTGGTGGAGTTCTTCGAGGACGAAGGTCGCGGCTGCCGCGACATCCGCAAGCATGTCGCCTGGTACTTCAAGGGCTACCCGGTGGGGGGCGAACTGCGTGCGAGCCTCGCGACCGCGTCCACCCTCGCCGAGATCGACGAGCTGCTGGCCACCCTCGACCTCGACGCGCCCTACCCCGGTGCGGCCGCCGAGGGTCAGCGCGGGCGTGCGGGAACCCCCAAGCGCCCGGCCCTGCCCGACGGGTGGCTGAGCTCGCGCGAGCTCGGGGCCGAGGCATCCGCCGCTCTCGCCGAAGCGGAGCTCGACACCAGTGGCGGCTGACCGCGTCGCCGCAGCGGGCGCCTGGTCGGGGCGGCCGGAGGGCTACGACGACGACGACGCCGCGCGCGTCCACCCCGAGCAGCACCGGTCCCTGCGCGACGACTTCGCCCGCGACCGGGCGCGCGTGCTGCACTCTGCGGCACTTCGCCGACTCGCGGCCAAGACTCAGGTGCTGAGCCCGGCGAGCCCCGCCGACTTCGCACGCAACCGGCTGACGCACTCGCTCGAGGTCGCCCAGGTCGGCCGTGAGCTGGCGACCTCGCTGCAGCTGTCGCCGGATGTCGTCGACACGGCGTGCCTGAGCCACGACCTGGGGCATCCGCCGTTCGGGCACAACGGCGAGCGCGCCCTCAACGACTGGGCAGACGACATCGGCGGGTTCGAGGGCAACGCCCAGACCCTGCGGATCCTCACGCGCCTCGAGCCGAAGGTGATCGGAGACGACGGCGCCACGTTCGGCCTCAACCTCACGCGCGCGAGCCTCGACGCGACCTGCAAGTACCCGTGGACCGCGGCGCATCCTCTGCCGGATCCGGGCGGCCGGCTCAAGTTCGGCGTCTACCCAGACGACGAAGACGTGTTCGCGTGGATGCGCGAGGGCGCACCGGGCCGCGTGCGCTGCATCGAGGCCGAGGCGATGGACCTCTCGGACGACATCGCCTACTCCGTGCACGACTTCGAAGACGCCGTCGTGAACGGATACCTCGACCCTGCGCGGCTGGCCGACTCGGGCGAGCATGAGGCGCTGCTGCGCGCGATCCAGTCGTGGGTCGGATTCGACTACGCGCGCGACGAGCTCGAGGACGCCCTCTACCGCCTGATGCGGATGCCGGAATGGATCGACGCTTTCGACGGCACCCGTGCGGCGCACGCGCGCCTGAAGAACCTCACGTCCGACCTGATCGGGCGCTTCGCGCGCGCCGCGACGACCGCCACACGCGAGGCGTACGACGTGTCGGTGCTCACCCGCTACCGCGCGCATGTCGTCGTGCCGCGTGTCGTCGAGGCCGAGATGGCGGTGCTCAAGGGCATCATCGGAGCCGTGGTCGTGTCGATCGAGGGGCGCCGGAGCCTCTACAAGGAGCAGCGGCGCCTGCTCAAGCGCCTCGCGACGGCCCTGTGGGAGCATCCGGAGTCTCTCGACGCGATCCACGCCCGGGACTTCGCCCTCGCACAGACGGATGCCGCGCGCCGCCGTGTCGTCGTAGACCAGGTCGCGGGCCTCACCGATCAGCTCGCGATCGCGTGGCACGGCCGGCTCGTCGGCGACGTCGACCCCGCGGCGCTCGGCGTGTGGTCGCCGGCTGCCCCCAAGCCCGGCGCGGCCGACTGATGGCCGGCCGCATCGCCCAGGCCGACGTCGACGAGGTCAAGGCGCGCACGAACATCGCCGACATCATCGGCGAGCGGGTCGCCCTCAAGCCCGCCGGCGTCGGCGCGATGAAGGGGCTGTGCCCGTTCCACGACGAGCGCAGCCCCAGTTTCAACGTGCGCCCGCAAGCGGGCTTCTACCACTGCTTCGGCTGCGGCGAGTCGGGTGATGTGTACTCGTTCCTGCGCAAGATGGACCATCTCTCGTTCACCGAGGCGGTGGAGCGCCTCGCGGGTCGGCTCGGCTTCGCGCTGCACTACGAGGACGGCGGCGCCGCCCCCGAGACGACAGGCCGCGCGCGCCTGTATGCCGCCAACGCGGCGGCCGGGGAGTTCTTCCGCGCGCAGCTCATGACGCCCGAGGCCGAGGCGGCGCGCGCCTTCCTCGGCGCACGCGGGTTCGACGCGGGCGCCGCCGCGCACTTCGGTGTCGGGTTCGCCCCCAAGGGCTGGTCGGGCATGCACGGAGCGCTGCGCGCGCAGGGCTTCACCGACGAGGAGCTCTCGACCGCCGGGCTCGTCTCGCAGGGCAGGCGGGGCGTCTACGACCGCTTCCGCGGTCGCGTGGTGTGGCCGATCCGCGACGTGACCAGCCAGGTGATCGGCTTCGGCGCCCGCAGGCTGTTCGACGACGACAACGGCCCGAAGTACCTGAACACCCCCGAGACGCCGATCTACCGCAAGGCGCAGGTGCTGTACGGGCTCGACCTCGCCAAGCGCGACGTGTCGCGCGAGCACCGCGTCGTCGTGGTCGAGGGCTACACCGACGTCATGGCGTGCCACCTCGCCGGCATCACCACGGCGATCGCGACCTGCGGCACCGCCTTCGGCGCGGACCACATCACGGTGCTTCGGCGGGTCATGGGCGATGACTCCTCCGCCGGCGAGGTGGTCTTCACCTTCGACCCCGACGAGGCAGGGCAGAAGGCCGCGCTGCGCGCGTTCGGCGACGAGAAGCGCTTCGCCGCTCAGACCTATGTCGCTGTCGCGCCCGACGGGCTCGACCCGTGCGACCTGCGGCTGAACCGGGGGGATGCCGCCGTGCGCGCGCTCCTGGACACCAAGACCCCGATGTTCGAGTTCGTGATCGACCGCCGGCTCGCAGGCTTCGACCTCGCCACGGTCGAGGGGCGCGCCGGAGCCCTGCGGGCGGCAGCGCCCATCGTCGCCGACATCCGCGACCCCGCGCTCCGCCCCGGTTACGCCCGTGTGCTCGCGCGGCGGCTGGGCCTCGACCTCGGCGAGGTCACGCAGGCTGTCGAGCGCGCGCGCCGCGCGGGAGGGCGGACGGATGCCGCCACCTCCGCCCGCTCGCGCGCCGAGCCGCCGGGCGGTGGCGGGGGCGAGGCATCCGTCGATGAGATCGTCCGCGTGACGCTGGCGTCGCTGCCGCGCACCGCGGACGTCGTGCTCGAGCGGGACGCGCTCATGGGCTTTCTGCAGTTCGGCCACCGGATCGACCCGGCGCTGCGCGACCGCGCGCTCGCCCTGCCGTTTCGTCACCCCGCGCTCGACGCGGTGCGCCAGGCGGTGCTGGCGGCGCCCGACAAGGAGCGGCCGGGGTGGGCGGTCGAGGCGGTCTCGGCCGTGCGGGAGCCGTTCCGGTCGCTGGCGGCGGAGCTTCTCGCCGCCGACTTTCCGGCGCTCACCGACGAGGCGGCGGTCGCCTCGACGACGGCTCTGGCGAAGCGGTTGCTGCTGCGCCAGGTCGATCGCGAGAAGAGCGAGCTGCTCGGGGCGATCCAGCGCGTCGCGCCCGACTCCGAGGAGGGCCGGCGCATCCGGATGCGCCTGCGCGAGCTCGATCTGGAGCGCGCGAGGCTCGCCGCCGAGCGCTGATGCGCGTCGGAGTGGCGCGCAGGCTCGGCGCGCGGCAGGATGTGCACATGCACCGCAGCAGACAAGCCGACGTTGCCATCCGCTCGAACGACCTGTCGGTAGCGCGCGGCGGCCGCGGGGCGCAGGCCCGCGTCGTCGACGGCGTCTCGTTCGTGTTGCCGCGCGCGGGGGCGCTGGCGATCATGGGGCCCACCGGCGCGGGCAAGTCGAGCCTCGTCTCGGTGCTGTCGGGCACGGCAGAGCCGGGCTTGGCCGTCGTGGGCGGGGATGCCGAGGTCGAAGGCATCCGCGTGCGTCACCCCGGCCGCGCGCATCGCGAACTCACCTACTTCGCCGGCTACCTGCCGCAGCGCGCCGGGGCGTCGCTGCCCGCGCGGCGCACCGTCTCGGAGCTGATCGGCGAGCCCCTCACCAGCCGCGACCGGCGCGTCGACCAGCGCGCGCTCGCGGTGCGGGTCGCGTCGTTGCTCGACGAACTCATGCTGCCGCTCGGCGCCGCCCCGAAGTATCCCTACGAGCTGAGCGCCGGCATGCGTCAGCGGGTCGCGTTCGCTCGCGCGCTCGTGCTGCAGCCGCGTGTGCTCATCGCCGACGACCCGCTCGCGAACATGGACGTCGAGGCCCGTCGCGCCGCCAAGTATGCGATCCTGCGCCGCCGCGACGCGTACGGCATGTCGACGCTCATCGTCACGAACGAGGCCGATGTGGTGCGAGACCTCGACACGGATGTGCTCGTGCTGCGCGCGGGGCACACGATCGCGTTCGGGCACGGCACGGACGGCCTGCTCTGGACCCCCGGAACGGACGTGAACCACCGACTGGTGGCCTCGTGATGGTCATCACCACCCCATAGGCTTTGGTAGCATGGTCTGGTTGCCCGCGCAGAGCGGACGATGATCCTCCATAGCTCAATTGGCAGAGCAATCGGCTGTTAACCGATAGGTTCTTGGTTCGAGTCCAAGTGGGGGAGCGAAGGCCTCGAGGCTCCACCCTCGGGGCCTTTCTTGATTTTTCGGGGATTCTGAGCCCCTGTCGCGACGATGCGCGTCAGGTCTTGCCTCATCTGCCCACATCGTGCCCACATTCGCTCGATCTCGGGCGTCTTCCATCGCTTTCGCGAGCGCATCGAGGTCGTCGTCGAAAAGATCGGCGTACGTGTCCAGCGTCATCGCCGCCGACGCGTGGCCGAGCATGCGCTGGACCGCCTTCACGTTCGCGCCGAAGGTGATCGCGAGCGACGCGGCGGTGTGGCGCAGATCATGTACGGTGACCTTCGGGAAGTCCGGGTAATCCTCGCGGAGAGCCTTCAGAGAGCGCGTGAACCATGCGTCTCGGTGTGTGGGTTGTCCCAGGTGGGTCTTCCCGTCGCCGAACACCAGGGCGTCCCGATCCTTTCCCTCGCACGCGCGGGCGAGCGCCTGAGCCAAGAAGGACGGGAGCGGCACAGAGCGGGCCTGGTGCGTCTTCGGGGTGCCGGGCCGTGCCCTGTTCGGCATCGTCGCCGTGTTCGCGCAGCTCCGCGTCGACCTCATCCGGGAGAACACCCGTCGCGGGCTCGAGTACGCACGGCAGAACGGCAGAATCGGCGGACGGCCGACGGTAATGACTACGGAGCGCATCGACGCGGCGCGGACGAAGCCGAAGTATTCACGATCGAGGGACTTATGCACGACGGAGGGAACGTGCTCCTCGCTGCGCAACGCAAGAGCGGGAAGACGACGGCCACGTTCAACCTTGCACGATCGCTTGTTGACGGAGTGCTCTTCCTCGACCGGTTCGCCGTGAACCGCCGTCGCCGTGTCGCCATCCTCGACTTCGAGATGAGCGACAGCGCCGCACGGGCATGGCTTCGTGGGCTGGAGATCAAGAACCCTGGGGACATCACGCGCTTCTCGCTGCGCGGGCGGGCGGGCTCCTTTCGGATCACAGACGATAGCGTTCGCGCCAAGTGGGCGGACAAGCTCACAGGGTTCGACGTCCTCATCCTTGACCCCATCCGCCCGCTGATGGATGCACTCGGGCTTGATGAGCACAAGGAGGCCGGGACGATTCTCGGGGCCTTCGACGCGCTCAAGGCCGAAGCAGGGATTCCGGAAGGAGTGGTCGTTCACCACCAGGGCCACGCCGGTACGCATGCGCGCGGCGATTCACGTTTCGAGGATTGGCCCGATGCGATCTGGGGCACGTCTTCGGGTTCGAGTCCAAGTGGGGGAGCGAAGGCCTCGAGGCTCCACCCTCGGGGCTTTTTTCGTGCCCGCGGCGCCGCGATATCGGGGGCGATCAGGCGTCGATGTCGTCGACGCCTGGCGTCCACGACTGCCCTGGGCGACCCCAGCCGCGCTTGCGTGCGATCTTCTGCGTCGTCTTCCAGTCGGTGTCGCCGAGGCGGTCGATATACAGGATGCCGTCGAGGTGGTCGAACTCGTGCTGCATGATGCGTGCGCGCCAGCCGTCCACCTCGATGCGCAGCGGCTCGCCGTCGAGGTCGATGCCGGTCACCAGCACGCTCTCGGAGCGGCGCAGCGGGAAGCGCTCGCCCGGAAACGACAGGCACCCCTCGGACTCGTCGTCGGGGTCGGGCTCGCCCGGCTCGAGGGGGCGCATCCACAGTTCGGGATTGAGGATCGCACCCCGCCAGGGGTTGCCCTCGTCATCCTGGTAGGCGTAGGTGTAGATGCGGAGGCCGACGCCCACCTGGGGTGCCGCGAGACCCACGCCAGGTGCGGCATCCATCGTCTCGAACATGTCGGCGATGAGCTGACGGATCTCGTCCGTGATCTCTTCGACGGGGGACGCGGGCGCGTGCAGGACGGGATCGCCCATGATGCGAATGGGGAGAACAGCCACGCAATGAGCCTAGCCGCGCGACCTGAAAGGTAGTGTCGAGGAGTGCTGGTGACCGCGGTCGACATCGAGAGCGTCGGAGACACGCTTGTCGGGGTGTTCCGCAACCCCGGGCTGCTCATCGGCATCCCGCTCGCGCTGCTGGGCGCGGTCTTCATGTCGTTCGGCGCTCAGTATCAGCATCGCGGCGTCATCAAGGTCGAGAGGCTGAGCGGCTCCACTGCCACGCAGGGACTGAACCTGCACCAACTGCTGCGACTGCTCGCCCGACCGTCCTGGGTCATCGGCACCCTCATGCTGGCGCTCGCGATCGTGTGCCAACTGTCGGCCCTGGCGTTCGCCCCGCTCATCGTGGTCCAGCCGCTCGGCGCGCTCGCGCTGGTCATCACGACGCTGCTCAACGCCCGCATCAGCGGCCACAAGCCGACGGGCCGCTCGCTCACGGCCATCTCCGCATGTGTCGCGGGGATCGTCATCTTCGTCACGATCGCAGCCCTGTTCGCGACCGAAGAGGCCGTCACCGACCAGCAGGTGGTGACGATCCTGCTGCTGCTGCTGGGCGTCGCGATCGTGTTCACGGGCCTGTGGCTGTGGCTGCGCACGCGCATCGGCGCCCTCTTCTACATCGTCGCGGCGGGCGTGCTCTACGGTTTCGTGGCCACGCTCGCCAAGGTCGTCATCAGCCGCATCCAGCACGCGAACTTCGAGTGGCTCACCCTCACGTCGCTGGTCGCGCTGATCATCGCGTCCGCGCTGGGTGCCTACTTCGTGCAGACGGCGTACTCGTCGGGTCCGCCCGACCTCGTGATCGCGGGCCTCACCGTGATCGACCCGATCGTCGCGATCGTCATCGGCCTCGCGATCCTCGGCGAGGCCGCGGGCGCCCCGTTGTGGGCCTACCTCGGATTCGGCGTCGCGGGTGCCCTGGCGGTGTGGGGGGTGTTCCAGTTGGCGCGCTACCACCCGCAGGTGCTGAGCGACAGCCAGGAGCTGCCGATCCAGCGCGGAAGCGGGTCGGCCGATCCGGCGCATCCGAAGACCGGCTCGGTGCGGGTCACCGAGGCTGTGGCGAAGGTGTGGCCTGACCCGCCGATTCGCGACAAGGGCGACAGCGCTCGCCCGATGTGACGTCGTCGCCCGGGGGCCTCGCCACGCTCCTTCCGCGGCTACGACTCAGGTGGGGGATCGGCCGAAGCGGGACGATAGGCTTCAAGGGCGAGGGGCGGTGGCCAAGCTGGTCAAGGCAGCGGGCTCATAACCCGACGATCGTGGGTTCAAGTCCCACCCGCCCTACCAGATCGAGGCGTCGCCCGTGGGGCGACGCCTCGACCGCGTGCGGGGCCGTCAAGCGTGGTGTTCGGTCTACTTCAGCGCGCCGCTTGTGATGCCGATCGTCAGGCGTCGACCGAACCACGCGTACAGCACGATCATCGGCAAGATGCTGATGGACGCGGCCGCGAAGAGCGCCCCGTAGTCGCTGCCGGAGTACTGCTGCTGCTGGAAGTAGTTGAGGATCGCCAGCGGGAGCGTGTAGTTGTCGTTGGTCTGGATGAACATGAGGGCCAGGAAGGTCTCGTTCCACACGTTGATGGCGTTGAGCAGTACCGCCGTCGTCAGTCCTCCTCTGGCGAGAGGCAGCATGATCGTCCAGAAGGTGCGGTTCGGCGTGAGTCCGTCGAGGGCGGCTGCGTCCTCCAGCTCGCTGGGCAGACTCCTGAAGAAGCCGGTGAGGAGGAACACGGTGAACGGGAGATTGACCACCACGTACAAGATGAACAGTCCCGGCAGCGAGTTGATCAGGCCGAGGCCGAGCAACACCGAATAGAGCGGAAGCACGATGATCTGCATCGGGATGCCCAGGCCGAGCACGAAGTAGACGAGCGTCGCGTTCGCGAAGCGACCGCCGCGCCGACTGAGGGCGTACGCGGCCGGCGCGGCGATGACCGTCGTGGTGAGAGAGGCGGCGACGACCAGGACGACCGAGTTCAGGAAGCCGACGCCGAGGTTGCCGTCCGTCCAGGCTTTCACCCAGTTCTCGAAGTGAAGGGATTCGGGCAGGCTCCACGGGGATCGGAGGATCGCACCGCTGGACTTGAAAGCGCTCGTGATGATGAAGGCGAAGGCTGCGACGCTGAACAGCACGATCGCCCAGACTCCGACGGAGACGACGCGCTGGAAGGCTCCGCCGTCGAAGGTCCGAAGAGAGGGACGGGTGCGGGAGTATGAGTTGCTCATGCGGATTCTCGACTCTCAGAACTCGATCGTGTCGCGGCGCATCACTCGTCGCAGAAGCACGACGAGCACCGCGACGAAGACGAGCGTGACGACGGCACCGGCTGACGCGTAGCCGAACTGGAAGGCTGCCGCGCCTCCCCCCAGGGTCTTCCCATAGACGAAGAGGGCGGTGTTCCACTGGTTCACGTGGGGAAGCGCTCCTTGTGTTCCGGAGAAGGCGAGGATGAACTCGAAGATCTTCACCGAGCTGATCGTCCACAGCACGGCGGCGACGCCGACGACGTCCCAGGCCAGGGGGAGGGTGACGTTGCGGAATCGCTGCCACGGCCCTGCGCCGTCGAGGAGCGCAGCCTCGTAGTAGTTGACCGGGATGGCGTCGACTCCGGCCATGAGGATTGTCACGTAGTACCCGAGATGGATCCAGATGAGTCCCAGCAGGATGAACAGGAACGCGGTGTCCGGTCCCATCCACGCCACCGGGGGGATCCCGAGCGCCCCGAGAAAGGTGTTCACGAGGCCGTCGAAGCGGAACAGGAACCCCCAGAAGATCGCCAGCACGATCGTCGAGACGAGGTGAGGCAGAAAGAGCGCGGCGCGGATGAACCGCGCCAAGCGCATCTCCCTGATCACGAGGAGCATGACGAAGCTCAGCACGAACAGCAGCGCCCCGGCACCGATTGTGATGCACACGGTGTTGAGGAAGGCTCTGTGGAACACGGGATCCTGAGCGAGCCTCAGGTAGTTCATGAAGCCCACCCAGGTGGGCTCGTCGATCCCATTCCAGTTCGTGAAACTCGCATAGATCGAATAGCACGTCGGGACGATGAAGAGCGCGGTGTAGAGCACGAAGGCGAGGAGGACGAAGGGAACGGTGAGCTGGCGCTGCTTGCGCGCGAACGCTGTCGTGGTCATGGTGGTGGCCTAGGTCGAGGCTGGGAGCGCGGTGTGTTCCGCGCTCCCAGCCGGCGGATGTACGGCTGCCGCCCGCGAGGGGAGACGGTCAGGTCAGCCGTTCACCGCCAGGTACTCGACAGTCTGACGCTTCGACTCGGCGATGAAGGAATCGGCATCGCTCTGCCCGGTGACGAAGTTGGTCACCATGGTGCGGAAGATCGTCGTGTACCAGTCCGGAAAGTCTCGAGCGAGTCCGCCTTGATCTGCGTACAGGTCGCTCTGGGTGAGCGCCTCTGCAACGGACCTCAGCTGTTCGGGCACCTCGACGTCATCGCGCGGCGAGATCTGCACCGCCTCCGTTGCGATGCGCTCCGCATACTCCTTCTGCGAGAAGTAGGCGATGAACTCTGCCGCAGCGTCGGAGTTCTCCGCCGAGGCGGGGATCGTGAAGCCGATGAAGTTCGCGCCCACCGCGGTCGAGCCGCCCCGCTTGAGAGCGGGGATCTGCAGCGAGTCGAAGGTGAAGCCGTTCGCGACGTTGGGCGCCGCTTCGCTGGGAACCCAGGTCCCGGACAGATACGTGGCCGCACCACCGCTTGCCCAGAGGTTCTGCGCGTCTGCGCCCTGGTTGGCAGCGTAGCCGTCGGGGAAGAACGCGCGCAGTTCATCGAAGGCTTCCAGGGCCTCGCGAACGCCAGGGGCCTCCCAGGCCTTGCCGGTCTCATCGGACGCGAGTGCGCGCAGGCCGGCCACCCCGACAGACCGCTCCAAGAGCAGGGTGACCCAGTAGGCGTCGTTGCTGGGGATCGCGATCGCGGGGGTGCCGGTGCCGTCGATCTGCGAGAGGACGTCGATCAACGAGTCCCAGTCCTGTGGGGTCTCGGTCAGCTCGGGATACTTCGCCGAGTCGAACCAGATCGCCTCGCTCAGCACCTCGTAGGGCACCATCGTCGGGATGCCGGACTCGTCGGACACCGCATCGACGTATGCCGAGGAGATGACCTTCGACAGCGGGGCGTCCTCTCCCGGAACCGTCTGAGCGTAGGTGTCGGTCAGATCGAGCTGCTGGGCGTTGGAAGTGATCGGTCCCAACGCGTTGACGGAGCCGTCGACGAGATCGGCCGCTGCACCGACTCTGAGTGTGGGAACGAGTTTCGTGATGTTCTCGCGCCCTTGCCACTGGACGTCCACCTCGATCCCGGTGTCCTTCGTGAACGCGTCGATCGCATCGGCGATGATCGCAGCCTGCGGTTCATTCTGGTTCCACATCGACCAGTAGGTGAACGATGACGTCTCGGCCCCCTCCGGGGGCTTGCTCGAGCATCCTGCGATCACCGCAATCGCTGCCAGAGCCAATAGAGCGGTGCATTTCTTCCTTTTGCTGTGGGCACGCATGTGCTGACCTCCTCGTCACGTAGCCATTCGGGTTCGGCGACTGCCAGCGAAACTCGAAGGTCAGGCGCTCGTCAAGCCAATTGCGCAGATATGAACAGTGATGAACATATACGGGCATTTCCGCCCACATCACGGGCGTCGCTCGCATAGACTCGCCGCGCTATGAAACCCGATGCCTCCCACTCGTCGTGCGGAAGGGCCAACGTCTTCCACGACGGCCCTGACCGCTGGTCTGCCGCGTTGGGGCGCGCGTCGCCTTCGGGGCAGGAGCCGCCGCGCGAGTTCTTCGACGCACCGTTCCTGGGAAACGGCGCACTCGGCTGCTTCGTGACGATCGCCGACGGCAGCGTCCGCATCTGGATCGACCACAACCTCTCGCGTGACCACCAGCCGACGGGGGGACCGCTCTGGGGCGGCAGCCGCCTGCCGATGGGTGAGCTCTGCGCCTCGCTGCCGTCACGCGTCGAGGCGTGTCGCTGGCGGCTCGACCTCGAGAGCGCCACGTTGTCTCTGGCCATCGACGGCGAGGGCTGGCAGGTCGCCGTAGACGTGTTCATCACCGCAGAAGCGGACGCGGTCGTTGTGATTCACAGAGCGGGGGAGCAGCTCGAGTGGCGGTTCTCACCTGCCGCGCCGACTCCACCGCGCCTTGCGTTCGCACCCCAGGAGCGCCCCGCCGACCTGCTTGACCACCCCGTCGCACGCGAGGTCCGCGTCGATGACGCCTTCGCGTGCGTGCAGGACCTCGCCGCGGGCGGCGGCTATGTCGTCGCCTGGGCGAGCCGACACTCGCGTACGGTCCTCTGCGCGCGACTGGCGAGTGCGCACGAGCACGCGGCGGATGAGCTGCGGCACGCAGTGGCGGGTGTGCACGATACCCACTGCAACCTGCGCCTTCGGCGGCTGGCTCATCTCACGTGGTGGCGGAACTTCTTCAGAGCGAGCTATGTGGAAGTCCCCGACGCCCTGAACGGCTTCTTCTGGATCCAGCTCTACAAACTGGCCTCGGCCACCCGTGCGGGCGGCGCGGTGATCACCACGATGGGTCCGTGGCTGACCGCGACACCGTGGGCCGGGGCCTGGTGGAACCTGAACGTGCAGCTGTCCTATCCGCTCGCTGCTCGAACGGGTCATCACGAACTCGACTCGCTCTCGTCGAGCCTTCGTGCACACTCCGCGCAGTTGGAGCGCAACACCGCCCGCCCAGGGCGGGCGGCGATCGGGCGCACCAGCCAGGAGGATCTCGATTCCGAGCTCGTCCCTCCGCCGGGGACGGCAGGGGCTGAGGCGGGGAATCTTCTCTGGGCGCTGCACACAGCAGTCGAACTGCGCGAGACCGCGGGTGACGAACGCAGCGTCGAGCGGGTGATGATGCCCCTCATCGAGGCGGCCGTGGAGACGTACCTCGATGTCTTGGAGGCCGATGCCGACGGCATCCTCCACCTTCCTGTGACGCACTCACCCGAGTTCGCCGACGCCCGTGACGCGAACTACGACCTTGCGCTGCTCACCTGGGGGCTTCGTATGCTCGCGCACGGACCAAGGACCGTGTCGGCGCGCTGGGCGCGCACGCTCAGCATGCTCGCCCCTGCGCCCGCGGACCCGAAAGAGGGGCTGCTCATCGGAGAGAATCGCAGGCTCGACGAGAGCCATCGGCACTATTCGCATCTGCTGTGGTTCGAGCCATTGCGCCTTCTGGATGCGGACGACCCGGCGTGCGCCAGACTGCTTCTGAAATCGCTGCGCCACTGGCTCTCGATGCCCGATGCGCTCCGAGGCTACAGTCGAACCGGTGCCGCGAGCATGTATGCCCAACTCGGTGACGGCGATGCCGCGCTGGCACAGCTGCGCATGCTCACTCGCGAATGCCTCTCGGCGACGACGATGTACCGGGAGACGGGGCCCGTGCTGGAGACGCCTCTGGCGGCGGCGCGGGCACTGCTGGACCTTCTCATCGACGAGCCGGCGCGACGCGTGAGGGTGTTTCCCGCGGTGCCGAGCACGTGGCGCTCAGCGCGGTTCAGTGATCTGCGCGTCCGTGGCGGACACCGCGTCGGCGCGGAGCGCAGAGACGGCGTCACCGTTCGCGTGCAGGTTGTCGCCGCCCGGGACGACGACATCCTCATCGACACCGACATGGTCGATGCCGTCGTCGTGACCGGCTCAGCGGCCCTCTCGCGGGGCCCGCGCGGGGTCGTCGCGAGCGCGACCGTGAGGCGAGGCGACACGCTCGTCGTCGCCGCGCCTTCTGTCGCCTGAACCGGCGGAAAGGACTTAGGCGGTGGACTCCCTCACCCGCAGCTCTGGAACGAGCTCGACGCGCTGTGCGGGAGAACGCTCCCGCTCCTCTATGCGCATCAGACACGTGGTGAGCGCGCGGCGCCCGACGGCGTCCTTCGGCGGAGCAACAGAGGTGAGGGGGACACTCGCAAGGCCCGCGACCTCGTCGTCGTAGGTGACGATGGAGAAGTCCTGCGGTACGCGCAGTCCCGACTCCTCGACGAGGCTGAGCAGATTGATGCCCAGTTCGTCCGGCAGGACGATCGCCGCGCGGGTGTCGGACGCAAGACAACGGTCCAGGAAGTCCCGGAGACTCCCCGCCGCGGACTCGTTGCCCCATCGAGGCGACGGTGCCCGCATCCGGGGTGCGTCCTCGGGCAGCCCGAGCCTCGACACGGCACGCTCGTAGCCCTGCTCGATCCAAGGTGCCGTCGCGCTTTCGCGGCAGATCAGACCGATCCGCCGGTGCCCGGCATCGACGAGGTGCGCGACGGCGAGTTCGGCGCCATAACTGTGATCGGAGCGGACCGCGTCCATGCGCAGCGACGTCGGCGCGTTCTCCAACGACCGCTCGACCAAGACGACCGGCGGTCGGACACGGGCGAGGCAATCCCACGTGCGCGCCTCGTCGATGCCGGGGCGGGCGGTCACGAGCATGATCGCGCCCACGCCGCTGTCGCTCAGCTTCGTCAGCTGTCGGATCTCTTCTCGAGGCTCGTAGTTCGTCACGCCCAGCACCAGCCGTAGCCCCGACTGTCGCGCCGCAACGCTCACCCCGCGAATCACCTGAGGGAAGTAGTAGGTCGCATCGGGCACGATGAGCCCGACGGTGGCGATCGGCCCCGCGCCGGTGCCGAGCCCGCGATCGCCGGTCGCGGCGCCCTCTGCTGCGGCGATCGCTCCGCCGTGAATGCGGCGGAGCAGCCCGCGGTCGGCCAGGACCGCGAGATCCCGGCGTATCGTCATGCCGGAAAAGCCGTGGCGTTCCGCGAACTCGGCGACATTGATGCGACCACGCAGAGAGACCTCCCGCAGGATCCGCTCCCGGCGTTCCTCGCTCATCATGTGAACGAATCTAGTTGACCCGTGTGTATTCCGATTGAATCTGTTCGTTTATGTTCGAATGAGTTTTCCGCGTGGATTGTGCTCGACGCCGGGGTCGTCTCTCAAGCGCACACGAACCCCGCCGTCACGAACGCGACGATCGCTCCGCGCAGCGGGCGGAGCGGCCCCTACCGCATCGCGTTGCCGATGTAGGAGTACTTGACGAAGACCTCGGCGGCGATGCCGGCCTCTTCGAGCACGCCCTGCACGGCGGTGAGCATGTAGCTGGAGTCCCAGCCCATGTAGAGCCAGTGCTCGTCGTCGAGGCGATCCCACTGGCCGTTCCAGGACTGCGCACCGTAGACCGGGCCGCCGCGGCGCTCGCAGTAGGCGACGACGTGATCGCGCGCGTCGGCCCACAGCCGCTTGAAGATGCGGTTGAAGAGGTACTTCACGTCAGGCACCTCCCAGTGCTCGCCGCGGTACTCGACATAGTCCCACTCGCGCTGCCAGCCGCGCGGCCACCCGCGACGGCGGACGGCGTCGAGGATGGGCGTCAGCCCGTCATCGTCGATCACGGCCACCGCGGGACGCTTCCACACCTCGATGAAGCGGTCCGCGAGGCGAGCCGATCGCGCGGTGATCGCGGCCGTGCTCCATGTCTGGATCTCGGCGAGGTCGGCAGTCGTCGGCACCGCGCTGCGGGCGAACAGGTCGCGCTTCACGGGGTACGACGCGTCCAGGGCGCGCCACGCGAGGTCGTCCTCGAGGAGGGCGAGATTGCCGAGCGTCTGCGAGAGCGCCCGGTGACTGTTCTGCTCGTCCTCGCTGTACTCCGACCACAGGCGCACGCCGTCGCCCGACCAGGAGTCCGACGGCGCCGGCGGGAAGATGTGGACCACGTCGAGGGCGGCGGGGTCCACACCCGAGAGCCGGCCGAGCACGTAGGCGGGGTGGGGGAGTTCGGCGTACTTGAGCGCGGCGTGCACGCGTTCGTCCGACGGAGTGATGCGCGCGATCGCCGCGAGCAGTTCGGCCGCGCCCTGCTCGCGTGCGCGGCACAGGCGTGCCACGAGCCGGTCCACCGAGACGCCGACGACAGCGCGCCGCATGAGCAGCGACTGCACATGCTGGATGGTGCGCATGAGCTCGGCGACGTCGATCGCGCCGTGCCGCCAATCGCGGAAGGCACGCATGACCAGCGGATACATGCCGCTGCCGAAGGTGTTCAGGTGCCGCAGCTCGCGTGTCACGTCAGCATCGGCGATCCCGGTCGGGTCCAGCAGTGTGCGATAGATGTCCGCGTACTCGCGCCACTGGGCGGCGTGCCGGCGAAGGTCGTCGATCGCGAGGCGCGGGAACACGTGCCGGAACGTGTCGTAGACGCCTCGTCCGCCCGTGACGACCACCTCGCGACCCGTCTTCATCACGAGGTACTGACGCCAGAAGGCCGCGATCGACTCGCCGGTGGAGCGCTCGATCGGGATCCAGTAGTCGTTCTCGATCTCGCGCTGCTGCGAATGGGTGAGACCCATGAGCACGTAGTTGTGGATCAGCTCGTGGTCGCGCAGCGGTTCGCCTGTCGAGTTGAGGCTCTCGAAGATCTGCTGCGCGTTCGCCCCCGCGCCGAGCGTGATCGCCACGTGCTCGAGCTTCTGCAGGCCGCGCCAGATCTGCGGCGCCTCCTCGAGGCTGATCTGGCTGCGGAAGAACGCGTAGTTGTCGTCGAAACGCGACTCGCGCCCCGCCTCGCCGGGCGCGCGGCGGTCCAGCACGACGCTCTCGAACACGTCGGCCCAGGCGCGGTGCGGGCGCAGCTTCGTGGAGCCCGGGGCATCCTTCCGAACGATCACCCGCTCGAGGGATGCCGCCAGCTCGGGGTCGCTGTCTCGCACGGTGTGGTGCAGGGCCGCGACCAGCAGCATCAGGGTCGTGATGCGCTGCTGCCCGTCGATGAGCACGAGCTCGGATGCCCCGCCCTCGGTGCCGTGCGACGAGAGGACCGATCCGATGAAGTGCATGCTGCGCTCCTGGGCACCCGCGACCGCGCGGATGTCGGCGAGAAGCTGCTCGCACCCGCCGATGTCCCACCGGTACTGGCGCTGATACACCGGCACGACGATCTGCCAGTCGCCGGCAGACAGCCATCCGATCGTGTTGACGGCGGTCGCGTGGACATTGGTGGCGTTGACCATCGTGCGGATCGCTCCTTCGTCCTGCGTGCGGCGCGGCGTCGGGAACCCGCCCGGACACGCCGAGAACGACTTTAGCCGACGCATCTGCGACCGGCCGGGTGGCCTGCTTTTTCACGGTGATGCCCCGGGGGCTTTCGAACCCGACGGGATAGGCTTGCCTAAGTCGGGCATGTAAAAACGTGCTTGCCCGCTGACCGAAAGGCAATCCGTCATGGGTTACATCAAATCGGCCGCGCTCGAAGAGACCGGCTATGTCGTCCTCGACAGCTACAACCAGCAGCTCGATCCGAAGGAATGGCTCGACCTCGAGTACAACGACTGGAAGTCCTCCGGCGACACGCGTTTCGCGCCGCTGGCCAGCGCTTTCGGCGAGATCGAGTGCAACGGGTTCTGGAACCATAAGCCCGCGCGCACCGACAAGGACGGCGTGTGGATCCCGTCGCAGATCGAGAAGGCGCCGAACCTCGCCCGTCGCGCGCAGGAGCCCGGCGCCAACGTCGGCCGCTGCCGCGTGATCGAACTGCAGCCCACGCCCTACGGCGACTGTCTCTACAACCTGCACCAGGACGACAACAACCGCCTGAACCCGGACGGCACCGGCTGGGTCGTGCGCGGGTTCTTCAACCTCACCGACGACAAGGACAGCTTCTTCGTCCTTCGTGAGAACCGCACCGACCCCGAGGGCGAGGTGCGCATCGCCCTGCCCGCCGGCGCGCAGCTCATCATCGACACGCAGCGTCTGTGGCACGCCGCCACCCACAACGGCACCGCCCCGCGCTACTGCCTGATCACCTCGTGGACCTCGGGTCCCGAGCTCGACGCGTACATCGAGAAGTACAACGGCGTCAACCACGTCGAGAGCGTGCACGTCCCGCAGGACGTGCTCGAGGCGGGGTACGCCGAGCAGGCGCGGAAGGATGCCGCGCGCGCGGCCTACTACGCCGCGAAGGGGCAGGCCGAGGTCCAGGCCATGAGCGAGGCCTGAGCCTCAGCGATCACCCACGGCGGCCCCGGTCCTCGGATCGGGGCCGCCGTGTGCGCTGCGCGCGCCGACACGGCACAGGCGCAGCAATCACATCCTTGTGATTTCTCCCGGTCGGCGGGCATAATGGCCGCAGCACAACAGAATTCAGCACAACAGAACACCGCCAGGCTCCGCAGTCAGGTCGTTGGGGAAGACGCACCTGAACGAACGGAGAGATCATGGCGACATCGCAGGCGCGCGGCGTGGTATTCATCCACTCCGCGCCACGAGCGTTGTGCCCCCACCTCGAGTGGGCCGTGGGTCGCACCCTCGGCCGCGCGGTGAGCTTCGACTGGTCCGACCAGTCCGTGCTCGCCGGAAGTCGTCGCGCCGAGTTCTACTGGACCGGCCCCGTCGGCACCGGTGCCGCCCTCGCGACGGCGATCCGCGGGTGGGAGCACCTGCGGTTCGAGGTCACCGAGGACCCGACGCCCCGCAACGACGGCGGCCGCTGGCTGCACACGCCGGGCCTCGGCATCCACTACGCCCAGACCGACACCGCCGGCAACGTGGTCATCGGCGAGGACCGCATCCGCTACGCGATGGACCTCGCCGCAGGCGATCCTCGTGAGCTGCAGCGCGAACTGCAGGTCGCGCTCGGCACTGCGTGGGACGAGGAGCTCGAGGCTTTCCGGCACGCGAGCGACGACGCCCCCGTCGTGTGGCTGCACAAAGTCGGTTGAGATGACGTCAGGCGGGGCGAGGCGTGATTACCGGATGCCGGTGACTGACTCCCGGCGCTGAAAAAGTGAATCGCCACCGCCTGATACGACACGGACGCCCCCGGAACGGCTTCGCCGGGGGCGTCTGTCGTGCCTGGAGCAGGATCAGGCAGACGCGAACGCGACGACCGCGTTGTGCCCGCCGAACCCGAACGAGTTGCTGATCGCCAGTTGCTCGCCGTCGCCGAGCGGCGTGGCGGCGCCGGAGATCCGGAACGGCACGGCCGGGTCCTGCTCGGTGATGTTGATCGTCGGCGGAGCCACGCGGTCGCGCAGGGCAAGCACCGTGAAGATCGCCTCGATCGCGCCCGTGCCGCCGAGGAGGTGCCCGGTCGAGGCCTTGGTCGCCGAGACGGGGATCTCGTCGATGCGGGATCCGAAAACAGACAGCAGCGCCTTGTACTCGTTGGGGTCGCCGACCGGGGTCGAGGTGGCGTGCGCGTTGATGTGCGTCACGTCGTCGGGCGAGGCATCGGCCATCTCGAGCGCCGCGCGCACCGCGCGCGCGGCCCCGAACCCCTCGGGGTCGTTCGCGGTGATGTGGTACGAGTCGGCCGTCACGCCACCGCCGACGACGTACGCGTAGATCTTCGCGCCGCGGGCCTTGGCGTGCTGCTCGGACTCGATGATGAGCGCCGCGGCGCCCTCGCCCATGACGAACCCGTCGCGGTCGATGCTGCCCGGGCGCGACGCCGTCTCGGGGGAGTCGTTGCGCTTGGAGAGCGCCTGCATCGACGCGAAGGCCGCGAGCGTGATCGGGTGGATCGCCGACTCGGTGCCGCCGGCGATGACGACGTCGGCGTAGCCGGCGCGGATGTGCTCGAGCGCGTTGACGAGCGACTCGGTGCTCGAGGCGCAGGCGCTTGCGACGGTCCGCGCGTAGGCGCGGGCGTTGAAGTGCAGTGAGAGGTTGCCGGCGGCCGCGTTCGGCATGAGCATCGGGACCGTCATCGGCAGGACCCGGCGCGGGCCCTTCTCTTTCAGGGTCTCCCATGCGTCCAGCAGCGTCCATACGCCCCCGATGCCGGTCGCGAAGTCGACGCCGAGCCGCTCGGGCTCGACCTCGGGGCTGCCGGCATCGGCCCAGGCCTCCATCGCGGCGATCAGCGCGAGCTGCGAGGCGGGATCGAGGCGTTTGGCCACGGGCCGTTCGAGCACCGTGTCGGGCCGCACCTTGGCCTCGGCGGCGAAGGTCACCGGCAGCTCGTACTGCGCGACCCAGTCGTGCTCGAGGGTGTGGGTTCCGGAGGCGCCGCCCAGCAGGGCCGTCCAGGTCTCGGGGGCGGTTCCGCCGATGGGCGATGACGTGCCGATGCCGGTCACGACGACGCGCGTGGTGCTCATGGGGTCATTCCTCGTGAGAGTGGGGGCGGGGGACAGAGGCGGGCGGACGGGGTGATCCCGCCCGCCCCGCGCCCTCAGGACTGGTTGGCCGTGATGTACGAGACCGCGTCGCCGACGGTCTTGAGGTTCTTGACCTCGTCGTCGGGGATCGTCACGCTGAACTTCTCCTCGGCGTTGACGACGATCGTCATCATCGAGATCGAGTCGATGTCGAGGTCGTCCGTGAACGACTTCTCAAGCGCGACCTCGTCGGCCGAGATGCCGGTCTCGTCGGTGATGAGCTCGGCGAGTCCCGCGAGGACCTCGTCGTTGGTGAATGCCATGGTTTCTCCTTTTCGGGTGGGGCCCGGTCGGGCCAGTTCAGTCTAGGGTCGGGTCCGAAGGCGCTTCGGCGATCAGGGAAGCACGACGACCTGGGCGGCGAAGACGAGCCCCGCGCCGAAGCCGATCTGCAGCGCGAGGCCACCGCTGAGCTCGGGATGCTCCTTCAGCAGCCGGTGCGTGGCGAGCGGGATCGACGCCGCCGACGTGTTGCCGGTGGTCTCGATGTCGCGCCCGATCACGACGGTGTCGGGCAGCTTCAGCTGCTTGGCGAACTCGTCGATGATGCGCATGTTGGCCTGGTGGGGCACGAAGGCGGCCAGATCGGATGCCTCGACCCCTGCGGCCTCGAGCGCCTGGCGCGCGACCTTCACCATCTCCCACACCGCCCAGCGGAACACCGTCGGGCCCTCCTGGCGCAGCGTCGGCCACGGGGCCACGCCGTCGCGGAACTCGGTGAGGGTGTGGTTCATGCCGACCGCGTCGGCCCGAGAGCCGTCCGAGCCCCACACCGTGGGGCCGATGGCGGGGGTGTCGCTCGGGCCCACGACGACCGCGCCCGCGCCGTCGCCGAGGAGGAACGAGATGCTGCGGTCGGTGGGGTCGACGACGTCACTGAGCTTCTCTGCTCCGACGACCACCGCGTAGTGGGCTGCGCCGGCGCGGATCAGTGCGTCGGCCTGGGCGACGCCATAGGCGAAGCCGGCGCACGCCGCGTTCATGTCGTACGCGGCGGCGGGGTTCGCGCCCACGCGGTCCGCGACGATCGCCGCGACCGAGGGCGTCTGCTTCGGGTTGCTGATCGTCGCGATGATCACCGCGTCGATCTGCGACGGGTCGACGCCGGAGGTCGCGATCGCCTCTGCCGCGGCATCCGCGGCCAGATCGATCGCTGTGGTCTCTTTGACCGCGCGTGCGCGCGTGACGATGCCGGTGCGCTGGCGGATCCACTCGTCGCTCGAGTCGATCGGGCCGACGAGGTCGTCGTTGGGCACCGCGTTCTCGCCGCGCGCCGCGCCGTACGCGTAGATGCGGGTGTATGCGGGACCGGTGGACTGGTTCAGTGTGCGGCTCATGCTGCGGCTCCGTTCAGCAGCTCTGCTGCGGCGGTGAGATCGTCGGGGGTCTTCACGGCGACCGTGGGGACGCCGCGCAGGGCGCGCTTCGCGAGGCCGACGAGGGTGCCGGCCGGGGCGAGCTCGATGATGCCGGTCACGCCTGCCTCGGCGAAGGACGCCATGCAGGCGTCCCATCGCACGGGCGATGCGACCTGCGCGACGAGCAGGTCCAGGGCCCTGCCGCCGTCTGCGACGCGGGATCCGTCGCGGTTGGTCCACAGGGCAAGGGCGGGGTCGGATGCCTCGACCGCCGCCGCCGCGTCGCGCAGCGCCTGGACCGCAGAGGCCATATAGCGCGTGTGGAAGGCCCCGGCGACCTGCAGCGGGATCACGCGCGTGCCCGCCGGAGGGGTCTCGGCGAGGGCGGCCAGCGCGGGAAGGGCGCCGGCGGCGACGAGCTGCCCGCCGCCGTTGTAGTTCGCCGGGGTCAGGTCGAGCTCGCCCAGGCGCGCCACGACGGCATCCTGGTCGCCCCCGATGACCGCGCTCATGCTGGTCTGGTCGGCTGCGGCCGCCTCGGCCATCGCGCGGCCGCGGATTCCGACCAGGCGCATTCCGTCGTCGGCGCTCAGCACGCCGGCGGCGACGAGCGCTGCGATCTCGCCGACGGAGTGGCCGGCGACCCCCGCGGGCCGTGCGGCGGATGCCTCGGTCAGAGCCGACCACGACAGGATGCTCGCCGCCACGATGAGCGGCTGCGCGACCTGCGTGTCGCGGATGCGGTCGGCGTCCCACTCGGTGCCTGCCGCGATCAGGTCGACCTCAGCGGCGTCAGAGAACGCCGCGAGCCGGTCGCGCGCCCCGTCGAGTTCGAGCCAGGGGGCGAGGAAACCGGGGGACTGCGACCCCTGACCGGGGAAGACGGCGATGATCACCATCCCATCCTGCCAAGGATCGGCGTGAACGACTGGCGGCATCGACACAAGATCACGACGGTGCTTTGTGCGTGCCCTACAGTGGGTCTTGTGCGGACAGGCGTCAGGGACGCCGCGGCTTCGCCACACGCCGGCGCGTGGCATCCGTCCCGATCGATCCGAGGATGAGCGCGGTCTGCAGGATGAGGGCCTCTCGGGAGCCGGTCGCGTCCCACCCGATGACGTCCGACACGCGCTTGAGGCGGTACCGCACGGTGTTCGGATGCACGAACAGCTCGCGCGCGGTCGCCTCGAGCGAGCGGCCGTTGTCGAGGTAGCTCCACAGGGTGGCCACCAGATCGGTGCTGTGCGCCTGCAGCGGCCGGTAGATGCGGTCCACCAGGGTCTGTTTCGCGAGCGCATCGCCTGCGAGGGCGCGCTCCGGCAGCAGATCGTCGGCCTCGACCGGCCGCGGGGCGTTGCGCCACGCGCGGGCGACCGCGAACCCGGCGAGCGCTGCCCGCGCGCTGGGGCTGGCGTCGACGAGCGCCGGCACGGTGGGCCCCAGCACCAGGTGGCCGTTGCCGAACCCGGGTTCGAGGCGGCGGGCGATGTCGATGAAAGGCAGCTCGCCCGACGGGTCGTCGCTGCCCGCCGAAGGCTCGGACCGGCCGATGACCAGCACCAGCCGCGACCCCTGCACCCCCACCAGCACGTCGACGCCGAGTTTCCGCGCGGTGCGGCGCAGCTGATCGATGTCGAACTGCGGGGGAGTGGTGCCCACGAGCACGGAGACTTCGCCGTGCCCGTGCCAGCCGAGCGCTGCGATACGGCTGGGGAGCTCCTCGTCGGCCTCGCCGGTGAGGATCGAGTCGACGACCAGCGCCTCGAGGCGCGCATCCCAGAGGCCCCGCGCCTCGGCGGCCCGCGCATACACGTCGGCCGCGGCGAAGGCCACCTCGCGCGAGTACAGCAGGATCGCCTCGCGCAGGTGCTCGCCCTTGTCGGCTACGCGTTGCTCGGTCACCTCGACCGTCACGCGGATGAGCTGCAGCGTCTGCGTCAGGCTGACGCTGCGCAGCAGCTCACGCGGCGCTGCCGCGAAGATGTCCGCGGCGATCCACGGAGTGGACCGGGGATCGTCATACCACTGGATGAACGACGAGATGCCGGCCTGCGCGACGAGCCCCACCGCCGAGCGCCGCGCGGGCGGCATCTCGGCGTACCACGGCAGCGTGTCTTCGAGACGCTTGATCGTCGCCGTGGCCAGGTCGCCCGAGATGCGGCGCAGCCACGCCAGCGTCTCGGGTTTGTCCATGGTCGAGCCGGGCACGCGCGGGGTCAGCTTTCGCCGCCCGCGTTGCCGCTGGTGCCGGCCGACACGTCGTGCAGGCGGTACTTCTCGATCGCCTGGACCGACAGGCCACGGTCGAGCTTGCCCTCGGCCGCGAGCTCCTGAAGGGCGCGCACGACGATCGAGGGGCCGTCGATCTTGAAGAACCGGCGGGCCGCCGGGCGCGTGTCCGAGAACCCGAACCCGTCAGCGCCCAGCGTCGCGTAGCGACCGGGGACCCACGGGCGGATCTGGTCCTGCACCGCGTGCATGAAGTCGCTCACCGCGATCGTCGGGCCCTCGGCGCCTTGCAGCTTGTCGGTCAGGTAGGCGGTGCGCGGCTCGAGCTCGGGGTGCAGGAAGTTGTGCTCGTCGGCGGCGAGGCCGTCGCGGCGCAGCTCGCTCCACGAGGTCACCGACCACACGTCGGCCGCGACGCCCCAGTCGTCGTTGAGCAGCTTCTGCGCCTCGAGCGCCCACGGCACACCCACGCCCGAAGCGAACAGCTGCACGCGCGGGCCCTCTGCCTCGCTGACCGAGATGCGATGGATGCCACGCACGATGCCGTCGACGTCGACACCGGCCGGCTCGGCGGGCTGCACGAGCGGCTCGTTGTAGACCGTCAGGTAGTACATGACGTTCGGATCGGGGTGCGCGCCGCCGTACATGCGCTCGAGGCCGGATCGGACGATGTGGGCGATCTCGTAGCCGTAGGCGGGGTCGTACGAGACGGTCGCCGGGTTCGTGGAGGCGAGCAGCTGCGAGTGCCCGTCGGCGTGCTGCAGACCTTCGCCGGTGAGTGTGGTGCGCCCGGCCGTCGCGCCGACGATGAAGCCGCGCGCCATCTGGTCGCCGGCGGCCCACTGCGCGTCGCCGGTGCGCTGGAAGCCGAACATCGAGTAGAACACGTACACCGGGATGAGCGGCTCGC
The DNA here is from genome assembly GCF_041379855.1 of Microbacterium sp. BWT-B31. NCBI lineage: Bacteria > Bacillati > Actinomycetota > Actinomycetes > Micrococcales > Microbacteriaceae > Microbacterium > Microbacterium sp. BWT-B31. The sequence goes on along the minus strand of NZ_JBFECU010000009.1, from coordinate 74,803 downwards.
CGTGCGTGGAGTACGACGTGCCGGTCGCGGTGAACGCGGCGATGGCGCCGGCCTCGTTGATGCCCACGTGGACGATCTGCCCCTGCGGGCTCTCTTTGTAGGCCAGCAGCAGGTCGCGGTCGACCGAGGTGTAGTTCTGGCCGTGCGGGTTGTAGATCTTCGCCGTCGGGAAGTACGCGTCCATGCCGAAGGTGCGCGCCTCGTCGGGGATGATCGGGACGATGCGGTGGCCGAAGCCCTTCGCGCGCAGGAGGTCCTTCAGCAGTCGCACGAACGCCATCGTGGTGGCGATCTCCTGCGTGCCCGACCCCTTCTTGGGGAGGGCGTACGCGTCGTCGCCGGGAAGCTCGATCCCCACGTGGGTGGAGCGGCGCTCAGGCAGGAACCCGCCGAGGCTGCGGCGACGCTCGAGCATGTACCGGATGGTCTCGTCCTGCGGGCCGGGGTTGAAGTACGGCGGCTGGTACGGGTTCTCTTCGAGCTGGCCGTCCGTGATCGGGATGCGCATCGAGTCGCGGAAGTGCTTCAAGTCGTCGAGGGTCATCTTCTTCATCTGGTGGGTCGCGTTGCGGCCCTCGAAGTGGTGGCCCAGGCCGTAGCCCTTGATCGTCTTGGCGAGGATGACGGTCGGCTGGCCCTTGTGCTCGACGGCGGCCTTGTACGCCGCGTACACCTTGCGGTAGTCCAGGCCGCCGCGGCGCAGCTTTCCCCAGATGTCCTCGTCGGACCAGTCCTTGACCATCGCCGCGGTGCGCTCGTCGCGACCGAAGAAGTGCTCGCGGATGAACGCCCCGTCCTCGGCACGGTAGGTCTGGAAGTCGCCGTCGGGCGTGGTGTTCATCAGGTGCACCAGCGCGCCGCTGGAGTCCTGCGAGAGCAGCTCATCCCATCCGCTGCCCCACACGACCTTAAGGACGTTCCAGCCGGCGCCGCGGAAGAAGCTCTCGAGCTCCTGGATGATCTTGCCGTTGCCGCGCACCGGGCCGTCGAGGCGCTGCAGGTTGCAGTTGACGACGAAGGTGAGGTTGTCGAGGCCCTCGTTCGCGGCGACTTGCAGCTGTCCGCGGCTCTCGACCTCGTCCATCTCGCCGTCGCCGAGGAACGCCCACACGCGTGAGTTCGAGAGGTCTTTGATGCCGCGATTGGTGAGGTACTTGTTCGTGTGCGCCTGATAGATCGCGTTGATCGGGCCCAGACCCATCGAGACGGTCGGGAACTGCCAGTACTCGGGCATGAGCCGCGGGTGCGGGTACGAGGGCAGCCCGTCGGGATAGGCCGACTTCTCCTGTCGGAACCCGTCGAGCTGCTGCTCGGTGAGACGCCCCTCGAGGAACGAGCGGGCGTAGATGCCGGGCGAGGCGTGGCCCTGGATGAAGACCTGGTCGCCGCCGTTCGGGTCGTCGAGGCCGCGGAAGAAGTGGTTGAAGCCGACCTCGTACAGCGATGCCGACGAGGCGTAGGTCGAGATGTGACCGCCCACGCCGATGCCCGGACGCTGCGCGCGATGCACGGTGAGTGCCGCGTTCCAGCGGATCCACCGGCGGTAGCGGCGCTCGAGCTCCTCATCGCCGGGGAACTCCGGCTCGTTGTCGGGGGCGATCGTGTTGATGTAGTCGGTGGTGGGGACCTGCGGCACGTTGAGCTGGAGCTCGTGAGACGTCTGAAGCAGGCTCAGCATGACCTCGCGGCCGCGGCCGTGGCCCTTGGCGTCGACCAGCTGGTGCAGCGACTCCTGCCACTCGGCGGTCTCTTCGGGGTCGCTGTCGAGGGGGCCCTGGGAGTATGGATCCTGGTCGTTGACAGTCACTGCAGGGACCTTTCTACGTCTGGCAGATCATGCCAGTCAATGTGGTGTCGAGCGCGCCAGGCCTTGTTCGCATCTGACAACGCGCCGTCGTCCAGCCTACCCAGTCTCGACGCCGCTGGTTCGACGCAGCAGGCTCCGATGGGGCCGCCGCTTGCGCCGACTCGTAGACTGTGCGGCGAGGGCCTTTAGCTCAGCTGGTAGAGCGCCACGTTTACACCGTGGATGTCGTCGGTTCGATCCCGGCAGGGCCCACCAGATCAGATCACCGCTGTTCACACCGACGACAATCCCGGTTCGGGGCCAAGCCAACCGAGCTGCTCACACTCGAGGCCTGGACCGAAGCCGTCATCAGTCGATGATCCAACAGGATCACGTGATGCCCCTACTGCCAACGCGCCGGACCAACCTAACCAAGTACTCCAAGCCGCGTAGGGGGTGAGACCTCGACCAACGGCGCTGGTTCATTCCGGACCCGAACGCGGCTCGTCCTCCTCGCGCACGTGCGAGACGACGTGGGGCAGCGCGAACTCCTGGTACCCGGGCTGGCCGACCCTCGAGTGGCGGTGCGAGTACGTGAAGTAGACCGCGAACCCGAGGACCAGCCACACCAGGAACCGGAGCCAGGTCTCGACCGTGAGGTTGAGCATGAGGTAGACGCAGATCGCCGCCGACAGCCCCGGAAGCCAGGGACTCAGCGGAACCCGGAACGCGCGCTTCAGGTCCGGCCGCGTGCGCCGCAGCACGATCACGCCGATCGACACGAGCACGAACGCCGACAGCGTGCCGATGTTGACCATCTCTTCGAGCACGCCGACCGGAGTGAACCCCGCGACCACCGCGACGACCGCGGTCACAATGATCGAGATCACCCACGGAGTGCGGAACCGGGGATGCACCTTCGCCAGACGGATCGGAAGGAGCGCGTCGCGTGACATCGCGAAGATGATGCGGGTCGCGCCGATCAGCAGCGTCAGCACGACGGTGGTCAAGCCCGCCACGGCGCCTGCCGAGATCAGCGTCGCCATCCAGGTCGCGCCGTGGAAGGCGAACGCGTTGGCGAGCGCTGCGGCCGGATCGAGGTCCTGGTAGGGCACCATCCCGGTCACCACGAGAGCGACCGCGCAGTAGAGCGCCGTGCAGATCACGAGCGAGGCGATGATCCCGATCGGAAGGTCGCGCTGCGGCCTGCGGGCCTCCTCCGCCGTCGTGGCGACCACGTCGAACCCGATGTACGCGAAGAACACCAGCGCGGCGCCCGCGAAAATCCCGGTCACCCCGAAGGCTGTCGGCTCGATCCCCGAGAAGAACTGCAGCAGCGGCTGCTGCAGGCCCGTGGCGGTGTCGCGCGGCGAGGCCTCCGGGACGAAAGGCGACCAGTTCGCCGGGTCGACGAACAGGATGCCGGCGACGATGACGAACAGCACGATGAAGAGCTTCACACCCACCAGCACGAGGTTGACGCGCAGCGACTCCTTGATCCCGAACGTCATCAGGCCGCCGAGCACCACCACGAGCAGGATCGCCATGAGGTCGACGGTGCCGCCGTACCCGATCGCTGCGGGGATCGGCGCCCCGAGCTGCGCGAGCAGGGTGCCGAGGTACGCGCTCCATCCCTGCGCCACCACGCTCGCGCCGAGGAACATCTCGAGGATGAGGTCCCACCCGATGATCCAGGCGAACAGCTCGCCGAGCGACGAGTACGAGAACGTATAGGCGGACCCTGAGACCGGCACCGTCGAGGCGAACTCCGCGTAGCACAGCGCCGCCAGCGCGCACGCGATCGCGGCGACCACGAAGCTCAGCACGATGGCGGGGCCGGCGGCCTCGTGCGCGGCGCGACCGGTGAGCGTGAAGATCCCGGCGCCGATCACGACTCCGATGCCGAACACAGTGAGATCGAGAGCGGTCAGAGACTTCTTGAGTCGGAACTCCGGTTCGTCGGTGTCGGCGATCGACTGCTCGACGGACTTGGTGCGAAGGACACCCATCGTGCGCCTTTCGTCAGCGTGTTGCCGGTCGTCGAATGCTAGTCCCCGGTGCTCGCGGCGTCGATCCCCCGATAGGTTGGTGACGTGAACGCCAGCCCCGCCGACCAGCGCCGTCTTCTCGAAGTCGCCGACCTCGACATCCGCATCCGGAAGGCCGAGGCCGCGCGCAAGAATCCGCCGCAGGCGGCCCGGGTGAACGAGCTGCTCGCGCAGCGGCAGACCCTCGCGCAGGAGCTTTCGACGCGGCTCGGCGCGCGCGACGACCTGCGCGCCGAGCTCAAGCGCATCGAGTCCGACGTCGCGGTCGTCGACGCGCGCGCCGCGCGCGACACCGAGCGGCTCGCGGCCACGTCGAACATGAAAGAGGCGCAGGGCTACGAGAGCGAGCTCGCGTCGCTCGCGCGTCGCAAGAGCGACCTCGAAGACGCAGAGCTCGAGATCATGGAGCGCCTCGAGCAGGCCGACGCCGCCGTCGCCGAGCAGGAGGCGCTGATCGCCGACGTCAACGCCCAGGGCGCGGCGCTGAGCGCCGAGGGCAAACGGGTCGTGGGCGAGGCATCCGCCGACTTCGACGCGGCCACGCGCGATCGTGCCGCGATCGCCGGAGCGCTGCCTGCCGACCTGCTCGCGCTCTACGAGAAGGTCGCGGTGCGCAGTGCGGGCGCCGGGCTGCTGCGCCGGGGCACGTGCGAGGGATGCCACATGGTGCTGTCCGGCATCGACCTGCAGGCCGTGCGCCAGGCCGCCGAAGACGCGGTCGTGATGTGCCCCGAGTGCGGCTGCATCCTGGTGCGCACCGACGAGTCGGGGCTGTGAGCGCGGGCGTCGCGACCGCCGCAGGCGGGCGGGGCGGCGAATCCGATGGCGGACGGGGCTGACGCACCCGCTGCACGGGCACTCGATCCAGCGGGCCCGCCGACCTGGATCGTCCTGGGCCGGACGGGCGACCGGGTCGTCGCCGTCGACCTCGACGCTCATGCCGCGGAGCGCTCCCGCACGACGCTCGACGCCGCGCGCCTGGCCGAGTGGGTCGCAGCCCGCGAGAAGGCGGAGGCTCCGCGCTGGGTCTGGAGCGACGCTCCCGCATGGTATGCGGCGCTGCTCGACGCCGGCGTGCGCGTGGCACGGTGTCACGACCTACGGCTGTGCCACGCGATCCTGCGCGATTCGGCTCTGGTGACCGATGCCGCGGCCCTCCGGGCGGCGCGGGAGTGGGATGCCGCGACCCACGTCGAGCCCGTCGCAGCTGTGGCGCCCGCACTCTTCGACCTCGACCTCGACCCCGATGAGCCCTCCGGCCCGCCGTCCGGGGTGGACGCGGCGCTCGCGGAGTTCGCGCGACAGCGCGACGCGATCGGCGCCTCACCGCACGCGCAGCGGCTGCGGCTGCTGACCGCCGCCGAGTCGGCCGGAGCGCTGATCGCCGCCGAACTGCGGGCGGCGGGACTGCCGTGGGACGCTGCGGCCCACGACGCGATCCTCACCGCGCGGCTCGGCGCGCGCCCTGTCGCCGGGCGCCCTCCCGAGCGGCTCGAAGAGCTCGCGCGCCAGGTGCGCGAGGCGCTCGGCGATCCGGCGGTGTCGCTGGACTCGCAGCCGAAGCTGCTGCGGTCGCTGCACCGCGCCGGCATCCTCGTGGAGTCCACCAATCGATGGGAGCTCGCCGAGCACGAGCATCCGGCCATTCCGCCCCTGATCGAGTACAAGCGGCTGTGGCGCCTCATGACGGCCAACGGGTGGACGTGGCTGGACGAATGGGTGCGCGCCGGCCGGTTCCGGCCCGTCTACGTGCCCGGCGGCGTGGTCACCGGACGCTGGGCGTCTTCGGGCGGGGGAGCGCTGCAGGTGCCGCGCTCGCTGCGGGCTGCCGTGCGTGCCGACCCGGGGTGGCTGCTGGTCGTGGCCGACGTGGCGCAGCTCGAGCCGCGCGTGCTCGCCGGCATGGCCGCCGACACCGCGCTCGCCGACGCCGCACGGGGCCGCGATCTGTACGCCGGGATCGTCGCGGGCGGGATCGTCGAAACCCGGCAGGAGGCGAAGATCGCCCTGCTGGGAGCGATGTACGGTGCGACGACGGGCGACAGCGGCCGTCTCGTGCCGCGGCTGCGACGCTCGTTCCCGAGGGCGATGGCGCTCGTGGATGACGCGGCGCTGGTCGGAGAGGACGGCGGGGTCGTCACGACGTGGCTCGGCCGCACGTCGCCGTCGCCGTCGCAGGGGTGGCAGAGCGCGCAGGCGCAGGCCACCGAGGCCGAGGCATCCGGCGCCGACGAGACCCGCGCCCGCCGTTGGGCGCGCGATCGCGGCCGCTTCACGCGCAACTTCGTCGTGCAGGGGACGGCCGCGGAGTGGGCGCTCGCGTGGCTGGCCGACCTGCGCGGGCGCCTGGAGCGCATGCCGTTCCCCGGTGGGGCCGAACCCGCCCCGCGGTCGGGGCCGGTGTTCCAGCGGCGGCCTCACCTGGCGTTCTTCCTCCACGACGAGGTCATCGTGCACACCCCCGCCGAGTCGGCTGACGAGGTCGCCGTCGCCGTTCAGGAGGCCGCGGCATCCGCCGGGCGCCTGCTGTTCGGGGGCTTCCCGATCGACTTCCCGCTCGAGGTGCGCATCGCGCACACCGCCGACAAGACGTGACGCTCGAACGCCGCGCCCAGCGGCGGGTCAGCGCGCCCCGGTAGACTCGGCCGAGCGAATGGGTCGGCCGGACGGTCGCGTCGCGCGCGGTTCGCCGTGTCGCGCCGAGGAACGTCCGGGCTCCGCAGGGCAGGGCGGTGGGTAACACCCACCCGGAGCGATCCGCGAGACAGTGCCACAGAGAGCAGACCGCCTCGGCCTCGGCCGGGGTAAGGGTGAAAGGGTGGTGTAAGAGACCACCGGAGTCGCGGTGACGCGACTCGCACGGCAAACCTCGCCCGGAGCAAGGCCAGACAGGGGATGACGACGCGGCCCGCCGAGTCCCCGGGTAGGCCGCTGGAGCGGCACGGCAACGTGTCGCCGAGAGAGATGACCGTCGAAGGGGCTCCGGCCCCGGAACAGAACCCGGCGTACAGGCCGGCCCATTCGCATCCGCCCCGGCTACGGGCCCTCGTCGCCGGCGAGCGCCGCCGCGCCGATGATGCCCGCGTTGTTGCGATGCACGGCGGGCACGATGGGCGTCTTCAGCGTGAGCAGCGGCAGGAACTCCTGAGAGTGCTTCGACACTCCGCCGCCCACGACGAAGAGGTCGGGAGTGAACAGGAACTCGAGGTGGCTGTAATACCACTGCAGGCGCTTGGTCCACCGCTCCCACGACAGGTGGTGACGCTCCATCGCCGAGTACGCGGCGTACGACTCAGCGTCGCCGCCGTGCTTGGCACGCTGGAGGTGCCCCAGCTCGGTGTTGGGCAGCAGCACGCCGTTGTGGATCAGCGCCGTGCCGATCCCCGTGCCGAGGGTCGTGAGCACGGTGAGGCCCCGCTGGCCCCTGGCGGCGCCGTAGCGCACCTCGGCGACCCCGGCGACGTCGGCATCGTTGGCGAAGTGGATGCCTCGCCCGAGGCCCTCCTCGAAGAACCGCTCCGCCTCGAACCCGATCCACTCGTCCGAGACGTTGGCCGCAGACAGGGTTCGGCCCTCCTTGACGATGGCGGGAAAGGCGACCCCGAGCGGAATCGACGAATCGCCCTCGATGCCCAGTGTCGCCACCACGTCCCGCACGGCGCCGAGCACGTCGTCGGGGCGCGCGCCGGCCGGGGTCGCCACCTTGATGCGGTCGCTGCTGAGCTTCCCGGTGGCGAGATCGACGATCGCGCCCTTGATGCCGGTGCCGCCGATGTCGATCCCGACGGCCTGGCTCGTCTTCGCTGCCATGCGCTCAGCATATCCAGGCGCTGGGGAGCGATCAGTAGGATCGGGAGCGAGTGCGATCAACTGATTCGACCGTGAGGGGATCATCGTGGCGGGCGACGAAGAGAAGTACTGGTACGTGTTCGCGACCGGGAAGGTCGAGCGCGGGTTCGAATCCCCCGCGATCGATCGCGCCGGCCCGTTCGACACGCCGGAAGAAGCGGCGAACGCCCCGCAGCTGCTCAAGGAGCGCTCGAAGGCGTGGGCCGAAGAGGACGCCCGCGACGACGACTGGGGTTCCGCCGAATCGGCCGGAACGCCGGGCGCGGACCATTAGTCTGGCCTGGGGCCCCGCGGGGTCCGGGAGAGGATGCCATGGACAAGCAGCGTGACTTCGTACTGCGCACGATCGAGGAGCGCGGCGTCAAGTTCGTCCGCCTCTGGTTCACCGATGTCATAGGAACACTGAAGTCGGTCGCCATCGCGCCGGCCGAGGTCGAGGGTGCCTTCAGCGAGGGCCTCGGCTTCGACGGGTCGGCGATCGAGGGACTGACCCGCTCCTACGAGTCGGATCTGCTGGCGCATCCGGATCCCACGACCTTCCAGATCCTGCCGTGGCGGGGCGAGGTCGACCCGACGGCGCGCATGTTCTGCGACATCACCAACCCCGACGGGCAGCCGGCCGTGGCCGACCCGCGACACGTGCTCAAGCGTGCGCTGGCCAAGGCCGCCGACAAGGGTTTCACGTTCTACACGCACCCTGAGATCGAGTTCTACCTGCTGAAGTCCTCCTCGTTCGGGCCGGACGGCCCCGAGCCGGTGGACTCCGCAGGCTACTTCGACAACGTGCCCGGCGGCACCGCGCACGACTTCCGGCGGCGTTCGGTGCGCATGCTCGAAGACCTCGGGATCTCGGTCGAGTACAGCCACCACGAGGGCGGGCCGGGTCAGAACGAGATCGATCTGCGCTACGCCGACGCACTGGCCACCGCTGACAACATCATGACCTTCCGCACCGTGATCAAAGAGGTCGCGATCGAGCAGGGCGTGTACGCCACGTTCATGCCGAAGCCTCTGGGCGGCAAGCCGGGCAGCGGCATGCACACGCACATGTCGCTCTTCGAGGGCGACGTGAACGCCTTCTACGAAGAGGGCGCGCAGTACCAGCTCTCGAAGACCGGGCGGCATTTCATCGCGGGCCTGCTGCGCCACGCCAACGAGATCTCGGCGGTGACCAACCAGTTCGTGAACTCCTACAAGCGGCTGTGGGGCGGCGACGAGGCCCCGAGCTTCATCTGCTGGGGCCACAACAACCGCTCGGCGCTCGTGCGCGTGCCGCTGTACAAGCCGAGCAAGGGCCAGTCGTCGCGCGTGGAGTACCGCGCGCTGGACTCCGCCGCGAACCCGTACCTCGCGTACGCGCTCATGCTCTCGGCGGGCCTCAAGGGCATCGAAGAGGGCTACGAGCTGCCGCCCGAGGCGGAGGACAACGTGTGGTCGCTGTCCGACGCCGAGCGGCGTGCCCTCGGCTACGCGCCGCTGCCGGCGAGCCTCGACCAGGCGCTGGAGTACATGGAGGAGTCCGAGCTCGTCGCCGAGACCCTCGGTGAGCAGGTCTTCAACTACGTGCTTCTGAACAAGCGCAACGAGTGGCAGGAGTACCGTTCGCAGGTCACGCAGTTCGAGCTGAAGAGCAACCTCGAAATGCTCTGATCGACGGCATGTCGACCAACGATCGCTCCGGCCCGCTCACCGGGCTCGCGCGCGTCGGCTTCAGCGAGTTGGCCGGCGCGGATGCCGAGCTCGGCGAGCTCGCGCAGCTTCTCGGCCTCGAGCGGGCGGAGCTGGTCGAGTCGGCGGCACGTGCGGCGGATCCGGATGCGGCCGTCTCGGCGATCGTCCGCGTCGCGAGAAGGGATGCCGCGGCCGTCCGCGCCGCGCACGACGACGATCGCGCGTGGGCGGCGCTGTGGGCGCTGGTGGGCGCGTCGTGGGGTTTCGCCGACTTCTACCTGCGCCACCCCGAAGAGCTCGCCGCCCTCCGCGGGGCGGGGGAGCGACTGCCGACCGCGGACGAGCTGCGCGCGGCGCTCCTGGACGCAGTCGGCGACGTCGAGGGCTTCGCCGCGGCCGGTGACGAGTCCGCGTGGGTCGCCCTGCGCGTGCGCTACCGCCGCATGCTCGCGCTGATCGCCGCGTATGACCTCACCAGTCCCGCACCCGTCGACGAAGTGCGGGCCGTGTCGGCGAGCCTTGCGGATGCCGCGGGCGCGGCACTCGAGGCATCCCTCAGCGTCGCCCGCGCCCGCGTGTCGCGCGGCGCCGCCGCGGCAGGGCTGTTTCCGCGCGAGCAGGTCGCCGCCACCAAGCTCGCGATCATCGGCATGGGAAAGGCGGGTGCGCGCGAGCTGAACTATGTGAGCGATGTCGACGTGATCTTCGTCGCGGGCGCCGACGAAGCCCTCGTCGACGAGATCGGCGAAAGCCGCGTGGTCGACATCGCGACCCGGCTGGCCGTGCAGACGATGCGGGGAATCTGTGAGGTCGAGGTCGAGCCGCCGCTGTGGGAGGTCGACGCGAACCTGCGTCCCGAGGGCAAGCAGGGCGCCCTCGTGCGCACGCTCGACTCCCACCTGGCGTACTACGACCGGTGGGCGAAGAGCTGGGAGTTCCAGGCGCTGCTGAAGGCGCGACCGCTCGCGGGCGACTCCGAGCTCGGCGAGGCGTACGTGAACGCGGTGCAGCCGAAGGTGTGGACGAGCGCGGCGCGCGAGAACTTCGTCGACAGCGTGCAGCGCATGCGCGAGCGCGTCACCGAGCACATCCCGGCCGCCGACGTGCCGTATCAGCTCAAGCTCGGTCCGGGCGGCATCCGCGATATCGAGTTCACGGTCCAGCTGCTGCAGCTGGTGCACGGTCTCACCGACGAGAACATCCGCCAGCGCGGCACGCTCGCCGCGCTGGACGCGCTGGTCGCCGAAGGCTACATCGGGCGGGCCGAGGCATCCGTCTTCTCTCACGACTACCGGGTGCTGCGCCTGCTCGAGCACCGCATGCAGCTTCGCCGGCTGCAGCGCACCCACCTCATGCCGGCGCGCCCCGACGAGCTGCGCGTGCTCGCGCGCGCCACGGGTCTGGCCGACACGGGAGAGGCGGTGTGGGCGCTGTGGGAGGGCATCAAGCGCGAGGTGCGCGACATCCACGTGCGCCTGTTCTACCGCCCGCTGCTGTCTGCCGTCGCGGCTCTTCCCGCCGACGAGCGCGCGCTGTCGACCGCGCAGGCGCACGATCGGCTCGCGGCGATCGGCTTCGCGGATCCCGTCGGCGCCCTGCGGCACATCGCGGCGCTCACCGCGGGGCTCAGTCGCAAGGCGACGATCCAGCGCCACCTCATGCCCGTCATGCTGCGGTGGTTCGCCGACGGCGCCGATCCCGACTATGGACTGCTCGCGTTCCGGCGGCTCAGCGAACGGCTCGGCGACACGCACTGGTTCCTGCGCATGCTGCGCGATTCTTCGGGCGCCGCGGAGCGTCTGACCCGCGTGCTCTCGGGGTCGCGGTACATCGGCGAGCTCATGGAGTGGATCCCCGAGTCCGCCGCGTGGCTGGCCGACGACGACCTGCTGCGCCCGCGCACCGGGGTGGCGCTGCAGGAGGAGGCCCGCGCCATCCAGCAGCGACACCAGACGATCGACGACGCGACCCGCGCGATCCGGGCGCTTCGGCGCCGAGAGCTGCTGCGCACCGCGATCGGCGGCAAGCTCGATGTCATCACGATCGAAGAGCTCGCCGCGGCGCTGACCACGGTCACCGAGGTGACGATCCAGGCGACCCTGCGGGCGGTGCGCCGCGAGATCGTCCCGCCGGAGGATGCGGCGCTGGATTTCTCGATCATCGCGATGGGCCGGTTCGGGGGAGCGGAGCTCGGATTCGGCTCGGATGCCGATGTGCTGTACGTCTACCGGCCAAACGGCGTCGACCCCCAGCGTGCCCACGAACTCTCGCTGCAGATCGTCGCGGTGCTGCGCAAGCACTCCGAGGACCACCGCGTGCCGCTCGAGCTCGATGCCGATCTTCGCCCCGAGGGGCGCAACGGACCGTTGGTGCGCTCGCTCGACGCCTATGCCGAGTACTACCGGCGGTGGTCGCTGTCGTGGGAGGCGCAGGCTCTGCTGCGGGCCCGCGGGGTCGCCGGCAGCGTGAAGCTCATCCGCGACTTCACCGCACTCGCCGACGACGTCAGATACCCCGCCAAGGTCGACCCCCAGGCACTTCGCGAGATCAAGCGCATCAAGGCCCGCGTCGAGTCCGAGCGACTGCCCCAGGGCGTCGACCCGTCCCGGCACCTGAAGCTCGGCCCGGGCGGGCTGAGCGATGTCGAGTGGCTGGTGCAGCTGCTCCAACTGCAGCACGCGCACGACGTGCCGGGGCTGCGCACGACATCGACGATCGGCGCGCTGCGGGCGGCCGAGAAGGCAGGACTGGTGACCGATGCCGCGGCCGAGCGCCTCGCCGCCGCGTGGCGCCTGGCGAGCCGCCTGCGCTCGGCCAACACGCTGCTGTCGGGTCAGACGAGCGACGTGCTCCCCGTGGACCGGCAGAAGCTCGACGGGATCGGCCGACTCTTGGACTACCCGCCGCGGTCTGCGTCGCGCGTCGAGGAGGACTGGCTGGGTGCGTCGCGGCGTTCCCGCCGTGTCTTCGAGAAGCTGTTCTACGGTTGAGTCGGGGCGGGTCAATACGAAGCGTTGACGTGCCCCGACTCAAGATCGAGTGCCGGCCCGCAGGGCCGGTGTATCGAGATCTATCGACCCGGCGCCCCATGTCGCCGTCCCGTCGCGCGCGCACGAAAGAGGGCCCCGGTCGCCCGAGGCCCTCTCTCTTGCTGGAACGTCAGACGCCGAAGTACAGCTCGTACTCGAACGGGTGCGGACGGGCCGAGATCGGCTTGATCTCGTTCTCGATCTTGTACTCGATCCACGTCTCGATGAGCTCAGGCGTGAACACGTTGCCCTTGGTCAGGAACTCGTTGTCGGCGCGCAGCGCCTCGAGCGAGTCGAGCAGCGAGTTGGGAACCTGCGGGATGTTCTTCGCCTCCTCGGGGGGAAGCTCGTAGAGGTCCTTGTCGACCGGCTCATGCGGCTCGATGCGGTTCTGGATGCCGTCGAGGCCGGCCATGAGCTGCGCCGCGAAGGCGAGATAGGGGTTGCCCGAGGCATCCGGGGCACGGAACTCGATGCGCTTGGCCTTCGGGTTCGATCCGGTGATCGGAATGCGAATGGCCGCCGAGCGGTTGCCGGCCGAGTAGACCAGGTTGACCGGGGCCTCGTAGCCCTTCACCAGGCGCTTGTAGGAGTTGAGCGTCGGGTTCGTGAACGCCAGCAGCGCCGGGGCGTGGGCGAGGATGCCGCCGATGTACCAGCGCGCGATGTCGGAGAGCCCGCCGTAGCCCTTCTCGTCGTAGAAGAGGGGCGCGCCGTCGAGCCACAGCGACTGGTGCGTGTGCATGCCCGAGCCGTTGTCGCCGAACAGGGGCTTGGGCATGAAGGTCGCGACCTTGCCCCACTCGAGGGCGGTGTTCTTGACGATGTACTTGAACTTCAGGATGTCGTCTGCCGCGTGCACCATCGTGTCGAAGCGGTAGTTGATCTCGGCCTGGCCGCCCGTGCCCACCTCGTGGTGCGCCCGCTCGAGGATGAGACCCGCCTCGATGAGGCGCAGGCTGATGTCGTCACGCAGGTCCGCCTGCTTGTCGACCGGTGAGACCGGGAAGTAGCCGCCCTTGTACGGAGTCTTGTTCGCGAGGTTGCCCCCCTCTTCGACGCGGCCGGAGTTCCACGCGCCCTCTTCGGAGTCGACGTGATAGAAGCTCGAGTTCTGCTTCACCTCGTAACGCACGTCGTCGAAGATGTAGAACTCGGCCTCGGGGGCGAAGAACGCGGTGTCGGCGATGCCGGTCGACGCGAGATACTTCTCGGCCTTCTTGGCGACCTGGCGCGGGTCCTTCGCGTAGATCTCGCCGTTGCGCGGGTTGTAGATGTCGAAGACCATGATGAGCGTCTTCGCCTCGCGGAACGGGTCGAGGTAGGCCGTCGACACGTCGGGGATGAGCTGCATGTCGGACTCGTGGATGTTCGCGAAGCCCCGGATCGAGGAGCCGTCGAACAACTGCCCGACCGTGAAGAACTCTTCGTCGACGGTCGAAGCGGGGATGTTGAAGTGCTGCTGCACACCAGGCAGATCCGTGAAGCGGATGTCGAGGAACTTGACGTCCTCGTCCTTGATGTACTTGAGCACCTCGGATGAATCACTGAACATGGAGACTCCAGAGGTAGGGCATTCGGGAACCGCGCCCGCGGGCGCAAGACGACGCTATCGACAGGGGATTGCTCGTCAGTATCCCCCGTGTTTCGGGGGTGTTACGTGGTCCAGATTAGGCTTAGCACGTGCCCGAGACCCCTGTCGACTCGTCCTATCCCGGTGAACGACTGGGGCGTCCCCGCGAAGGCAGCGGCTCGATCGCGCGTCTGGGTCGCCGTGTCGGGGCGCTGTTCATCGACTACGGCGCCGCGTACCTGATCTCGGGCTTCTTCGGGTGGGATCCGCTCGCGATCCTGGTGATCTTCGCGGCGATCCAACTCGTGTTCCTGCCCACGCTGCAGGGGAGCCCGGGACATCGCATCGTCGGGCTGAAGCTCACGCGCCTCGACGGCGCGTGGGTGGGTCTGTGGCGCCCCATCGTCCGCACGGCGCTGCTGGTGGTCGTGATCCCGGCGGTCATCTGGGACGCCGACCAGCGCGGGCTTCACGACAAGGCCGCGGGGACGATCCTCGTCCGGGCCTGACCGCTCAGCGCGGGCGCGGGGCGCGCGCCTTGGTCGGGTCGATGCCCTTCGGGATCGGAAGTGACGTCAGCGACTGCGAGACGGAGTCGACGCGCTTGATGACGGCGGCCATGGTCGAGTTGTCGATCTTGTTCGGCAGGCCCTTGATGGTCGAGGCGAGCTTCGAGATCGGCACCTCGTCTTCGCCGTGGCCGATGTAGAACACGTGGATCGGCACGCCGGACGCCACGCGCTGCACCTTCGACCGCTCGTCGTTCACGAGTCGGGTCAGCCGGCCGCGCGCGCCTTCGCCGACGATGACGACGCCACCGCGCCCGATCGCGCGGTAGACCGCCTCCTGGGTCTTGGGGTTGATCCCGACGGGCATGTCGCCGGACTGCCACTTGCGGCCGAGCGAGGTCGACATGACGTGGCCTGCCGCGCCCGGCATCCCGTCGATCTGCCGGTACATCGCGACGGTCGACAGGCGCGTCATGGTGATGAGCGAGGCGAGGATGCCCAGCATGAGGCCGGTGATCGACCACAGCAGGACACTCCACCAGGTGGGCGACGGGATGAGGAAGCCGACCAGCAGGCCGAGGCCGATGCCCACGAGAAGGATGCCGACGAGCAGCCACGGAAGCCAGGGGAATGCCTTCTTCGTGAAGGTGAAGAGGGTGGTCAGCTGGCGGAAGAATCCGGGGCGCTTCTCAGGTGCGGTGGTGCGGGCGGCCATGTGCACAAGCCTACCTTTCGCCGCCGTGGGCTCTGTTCCTCCCCAGGCGCGGAAGCGGCGGAGTTGTCCACAGAGCGCCGCCACACGCCATGCCTGGAGCGCGCTGCGCGCGACGATCGAAGAATGGATGCCGCTCCCGACCCCGATGCGACGCTCACCTCGGCCTACCGACCTATCCGGGTGCTGGCCGGCGGCGACGAGTCGCCGTGGCCGGGGGCGCTCGTGCGCACCGACTCGGGGGACTCGACGGTGCTCGTCGACGCGACGCGGTTCGACCCGGCGTGGCCGGGGTGGCGTGCCGATCCCGACGGTCATGTGCTCGCCGCCCTTGACATCGTCCGGCGATCGCGCGGGCACGAGGTGGCGCTGCCGGTCTGCGGCGAGACGGCCGATGCCTTCATCCGGCGGCGCGCAGACGCGGGGGCGCCGCTCACCGACGGCGAGGCGGTCACGCTCGCGGTGAGTGTCCTGCGCGGCGCGGGCGAACTCGCGCATGAGACCTCGACCCGCGGGCGCTGGTGGATCACCGATGCCGGTCGCCCTGTGTTCGCGTGCGGGGCCGGTGCGGACACCGCGGCCGAAGCCGCTGTCGCGGTGCTCGAGCAGCTCTCCTCCGAGCCGCTCACCGTCGCCGTGGCGCGTGCGCGGCACGTGCTCGGAGGCGCTCGCATGACGCGGGCCGACCTCGAGGAGTGCGAGGGCCTGCTCTTTCGGTGCGCTGCGCCCGAGCCGCTCGCGTTGGCGGTGTTCGGCCCGCGGCCTGCGCGCCGCGCGGCCGATGCGGCGCACGTGCGCCCCGAGCGGACGCGCGAGGCGGCCGCCGTGATCGATGACGCTCCGGCCGGTCTGCTGACGACGCTCCTGCGTCACCTCGACGGCGAGTTCGCCGACACGCTCTCGCGCATCGGAACCGATCTCTGGCGCCGCGCGCGCCGAGTGAGCGCCGGCTCGGCGAGCCGACGGCGGCCCTGGCTGATCGCCGCGGGGCTCGCGGCGGTCGTCGTGGTCGCGGGAGTCCTGTGGCCCACGAGCGGAGAGCAGCCCGCCACCGCAGACCCCGTGACGACGCAGGCTCCTGCGGACGGGGAGTCGGAGGCCCCGCCCGCACCCGCCGACGCCCACGTCGAGGGCGAGCCGGCGGCAGATGCGGAGGCCGACCACGCCGAACCCGCTTCGGAGCCGGCGTCCGCCGCATCCGACCTCGCGGCCATGCTCGATGCGCTGCTCACACGGCGCTCCGCCTGCGAGGCCGACACCGAATGCCTCGCCGCCCTCGTCGAGAATCCTTCGTCGCCGCTGCCGGTCGGCGCGATCGACGTCCCGGCGAACGCGCGGACGATCACCCTCGTCGACGAGTTCGGCGGTGTCGCCGTCCTTCGCGTCGAGGTGACCGGATCGGATGCCGCCCAGCTCGCGGTGGTCGTCAAGGTCGACGCGGGATGGCTGATCCGCGATGTGTATGACGTGCACCGGGAGTGAGCAAGCCGGCGGCGTGCGGACGCCGGCTCAGACGCGCCGCACGCGGCCGTCCCCACCGTGACCACTCGCAGGCGCTCCGCCGACGGTCGATCGGCGAGCGTGCCGTAGAGCACCCGCGCGCGCAGAGGCCTGGTGCTGCGAGCCTCTTCCCGTCCTTCCCGCGCGGCAGCGCACCGGCGCGGCGGAGGCCGATGAAACGGCTGAGCCGCGGCACCCGTGGGCGCCGCGGCTCAGCTGTGAGAGGACTGTCTGCCTCAGATTCCGAGCTGGTCCCCGAACGCGGCTTCTTCGAGGCGCGACTTGACCGCACCGAGGAAGCGCGCCGCGTCGGCGCCGTCGATCACGCGGTGGTCGTACGACAGCGCGAGGTAGACGTACGAGCGGACGCTGATCGCGTCTTTGCCGTCGACCGACACGACGCCCGGGCGCTTGACGACGACACCCGTGCCGAGGATCGCCGACTGCGGGAGGAACACGACCGGCGTGTCGAAGAGCGCACCGCGCGAACCGGTGTTGGTGAGCGTGAAGGTGCCGCCGGCGAGCTCGTCGGGCTTGAGCTTGTTCTCGCGGGTGCGGGCGGCGAGGTCGGCGATCTCGTGCGCGATCGTCGCGATCGTCTTGGAACCGGCGTCGCGCAGCACGGGCGTGAGCAGGCCCCGCTCGGTGTCGACGGCGATCGAGAGGTTCTCGCTCGCCGGGTAGACGATGTTCGTGCCGTCGACTGTCGAGTTGATCACGGGGTAGGCCTGGAGGGCCTCGGCCGCCGCGAGCGCGAAGAAGGGCAGGAACGACAGCTTGTCGCCGGTCTTGGTGAGGAAGTCCGCCTTCACCGCGTCGCGGTAGTTCGCGAGCTTGGTGACGTCGACCTCGATGACCGTCGTCAACTGCGCCGTCGCCTGCATCGAGGCGACCGCACGCTCGGCGAGCACCTTGCGCAGACGCGACATCGGCTGGGTCGTGCCGCGCAGCGGCGAGACCTCGAGCGGGGCGCGCTGGGCGGTGGGAGCCGGGGCCGCGGTCGCAGCAGGAGCGGGGGCGGCCACCTGAGCCGCTGCCTGAAGGACGTCTTCCTTGCGGATGCGGCCACCCACGCCGGTTCCCTTGACCTTGTTCAGATCGACACCGGTCTGCTGGGCGAGGCGGCGCACGAGGGGGGTCACATACGGCACACCGTCGTCGTCGCCACCGCCCGGTGCGGGCTGAGCGGCGGCAGGTGCGGGCGTCGCGGCAGCAGCCGGAGCCGGAGCGGGAGCGGCGGCAGGAGCCGCCGCCGGTGCGGGAGCCGCTGCCGGTGCGGGAGCCGCTGCCGGTGCGGGAGCCGCTGCCGGTGCGGGGGCCACTGCGGGAGCGGCGGGGGCCGCCGGTGCGGCGGCTGCGGCGCCTTCGCCGATGCGGGCGAGGGGCGAGCCGACGGCGATCGTCTCGTCCTCCTGGACGAAGATCTGCTGCAGGGTGCCCGCGAACGGGGAGGGGATCTCGGTGTCGACCTTGTCGGTCGAGATCTCAAGGAGCGGCTCGTCCACGGCGACGGTGTCGCCGACGCTCTTGAGCCAGCGGGTCACTGTGCCCTCGGTCACGCTCTCACCGAGCTCGGGAAGCACGACGTCCTTGCCATCGGCCGCCGAAGCGGATGCGCCCGACGCGGGCTGCTCGGCGGCGGCGGCGGGTGCCTCGACAGCGGGAGCGGTCTCGGTCGGGGCGGGAGCGGCCTCGGGCTCTGCGGCGGCGGGGGCCGGGGCATCCGTCGACTGACCGGAGCCGTCGCCGATCTTCGCGAGCACGGCGCCGACCTCGACGGTCTCGTCCTCCTGCACGAGGATCTCTTCGATGATGCCGCTGACCGGAGAAGGGATCTCGGTGTCGACCTTGTCGGTCGAAATCTCGAGGAGACCTTCGTCGGCCTGGATGCTGTCACCGACCTTCTTGAGCCAGCGGGTGACCGTTCCCTCGGTGACGCTCTCGCCGAGCGCGGGGAGGACCACGGAAGTGCTCATGAAACTGTCTCCTTCAGAACGCGGGTATCTCGTCTAGCTTAGTGACCGCGCGGCGCGGTCGATCTCAGAGAGTGTGAAGCGGTTTGCCTGCGAGGGCGAGAAAAGCCTCGCCGATCGCCTCGCTCTGCGTGGGGTGCGCGTGCACGTACGGAGCGATGTCTTCGGGGTGGGCCTCCCACGCGACGGCCAGCTGTCCTTCGGTAATGAGCTCGCCCACGCGATCGCCGATCAGGTGGAGCCCGATCAGCGGGCCGTCCTTGAGCCGGACGGCCTTCACGATCCCCGAGGTGCCGAGGATCTCGCTGCGGCCGTTCCCGGCGAGGTTGTACTCGTACGACACGACATTGTCGGCGCCGTGGGTCGCGACCGCCTGCGGCTCGGTGAGCCCGACCGAGGCGACCTCGGGGCTGCAGTACGTGATGCGCGGGATGACGGCATCCGGCACGACCACCGGATCGAGCCCCGCGATCTGCTCGGCGACGAAGATGCCCTGCTGGAACCCGCGATGGGCCAGCTGCAGCCCGGCGACGATGTCGCCCACCGCCCACACGTGCGGGACGGAGGTGCGCAGGCGCTCGTCGGTCACGACGAAGCCGCGATCGAGCCCGACCCCCGCCGCTTCGAAGCCGGCGCCGGCAGTGGCCGGTCCCCGGCCGACCGCGACGAGCGCGTAGTCGGCGTCGAGAGACGTGCCGTCCTCGAGCGTGACGGTGACCGAGTCGGACGTCTGCCGGACCTCGCTGAAGCGCACCCCCGTCTTGGCCGCGATGCCCTTGCGGCGGAAGGCGCGCTCGAGCGCCTTGCTGAGCGCGGGATCCTCGCCCGGCACCAGCCGGTCGAGCGCCTCGACGATGGTCACCTCTGCGCCGAACGAGTGCCAGATGCTCGCGAACTCGACGCCGATGACCCCGCCGCCGATGATGACGACGCGCGAGGGCACCTCCGCTAGCTCGAGCGCCTCCTCGCTCGTGAGCACGCGCCCGCCGATCTCGAGCCCCGGGAGCGTCCGCGTGTGCGATCCGGTCGCGAGCACGACGTCTGTCGCGCGGTACAGGTCGTCTCCGACGCGGACGGCCGGGCCCGCCTCGAGCGCTCCCGTGCCGGAGACCACGGTGATGCCGCGAGCCTTGATGAGCCCGGCGAGACCCTTGTACTTCTTCGCGACGATGCCCTCGCGGTACGCGCGCACACCGTCGGGGTCGATTCCGTCGAGCGTCGCGCGGATGCCGATGGCCGAGGCATCCCGAGCCGTGTCGGCCACCTCGGCGGCGTGCAACAGCGCCTTCGTCGGGATGCAGCCGCGGTGCAGGCACGTGCCGCCGACCTTGTCCTTCTCGATCAGGGCGACGCTCCTGCCGAGCTCGGCAGCGCGCAGGGCCGCCGCGTAGCCGCCGCTTCCGCCGCCGAGGACGACCAGGTCGAACGTGTGCTCGGCCATCAGGCCTCCTCGACCGCGGTGACGAACCGGATGAGCGAGCGCACCGTCGCGGCGGTCGGGCCCTTGTCGGTGAAGCCGAACCCGCCGCCCTTGTGCATGCCGACCCCGGCGATGTCCAGATGCACCCAGGGGATCCGCGGCGCGTCCGCGTCGTCGGATGTGCGTCCCACGAAGTGGCGCAGGAACAGTCCCGCGAACAGCGATCCGCCGGCCGGGTCGCCGATCTTGGCGTTCTGCAGGTCGGCGATGGGCGAGTCGAGCTCTTCGACCATGTGGTCGGGCAGGGGAAGCTGCCACGCGAACTCGCCGGTCGCGCGCGCGGCGGCGAGGTATTCGGCGACGGCGGCGTCGTCGCCCATGACCCCGGCGTGTCGCGTGCCGAGGGCGATCGTGATCGCGCCGGTGAGGGTCGCGACGTCGACGATGACATCCGGATGCTCGCGGCTGGCCGCCACCAGACCATCGGCGAGCACCAGCCGGCCCTCGGCATCGGTGTTGAGGACCTCGACGGTGGAGCCGTCGGCGATCCGCAGCACGTCGCCGGGCCGGGTCGCACGCCCCGAGGGCATGTTGTCGGCGATGCACATCCATGCGGTCACCTTGACGGGTGCGCCGACGGTCGCCACCGCGCGCAGCACGCTCAGCACGGTCGCAGCGCCCGCCATGTCGTACTTCATGCCGACCATGCCGGCCGCGGGCTTGAGCGAGAGCCCGCCGGTGTCGAAGGTGATGCCCTTGCCGACGAGGGCGACGTGGCGGGTGGCGCCCGCGGGGGAGTAGGCCAGGCGCACGAGGCGCGGCGGGCGGTCCGAGCCCTGCCCGACGCCGAGGATGCCGCCGAAGCCGCCCTCCTCGAGCGCGATCTCGTCGAAGACCTCGACGGTGACCGGCAGCCCCTCGACGGACGCCGCCGCTCGATCGGCGAGGTCGGCCGGGCCCAGCCACTGCGCGGGCGTGGTGACGAGATCCTTCACCAGCGCGACCGCGTCGGCCTCGGCGACGACCGCCGCAATCTCGGCCTCCGCAGCCTCGGCGGTGCCGTGCACGACCACTTTCGCCGCGCGCGGCTTGGGCGCCTCGGTCTTGTAGCCGTCGAAGCGGTAGCCGCCCAGCGTCGCGCCTTCGGCGGCTGCCCGCCACAGGGCGGGGTCGGTCGTCGGGGCCGAGACGGCGACCGTCGAGAACCCGGTCAGCGTGCGGATGCCGGTGCCGACGGCGTCGCGGAGGGCCGAGGCATCCGGATTCGAGCCGAGTCCCACCACCGCGAGCGGCCGCTCGGTCGCCTGCGGAGCGGCGACCCGCACGAACGAGGAGGGGGAGCCGGTGAACCCCACGGCCAGCAGCGCGTCGCGCAGTCCCGGCCAGTCGGCGAGCTGTTCGTCGTCGAGCGGCGGCAGTGCCAGCAGGATCGCGTCTGCGTCGGTGTCTCGAATCGGATCGGTGCGGTACTCGAGGTCGGGGTACGCCATGGCACCCATCCTAGGGAGGGCATGTTCGCTCTCGGCGCTTCTCGCGCCGTCGCCGGTGCCCGCGTGGCTCGTAGCATGGAGTCATGCCGTGGTCCGTTCCCCTGTTCGAAAGCAGCGCATCGGCGCCGCCCGTGCCTTCGGGGCTTCCGCTCGTGATCGCGCTGACGGGTTTCACCGACGCCGGCGGCGCCGTGAGCGGGCTGATCGGGTACGTGCGCGACGTTCTCGACCCGACGCCGCTCGCGGTGTTCTCGAACGACGTGCTGCTGGATTACCGGGCCCGCCGCCCCATCGTGTCGTTCGACACGGACCACCTGACCGACTACCGGCCCTCCCGCCTCGAGCTCTCGCTCGCGCACGACGCGCTGGGTCAGCCGTTCCTGGTGCTGGCCGGCTACGAGCCGGACTTCATGTGGGATGCCTTCGCCGAGGCCGTCCTCGAATTCGCGCGCGCCTACGCGGTGTCGACCGTGACGTGGGTGCATGCCATCCCGATGCCGGTCCCGCACACGCGCCCGATCGGCACCACCGTCAGCGGCACGCGGGGCGACCTCACCGAGGCGCACTCGGTGTGGAAGCCGCACACGCAGGTGCCGGCCACGGCGGGGCACCTGCTCGAGCTGCGGTTCGCCGAATCTGGGGCATCCGTGGCCGGCTTCGTGCTGTTGATCCCGCACTATCTCGGCGACACCGAGTTCCCGGCGGCGACGCTCGCGGCGCTCGACAGCCTCACCGTCGCGACCGGTCTCGTCTTCGCCGGCGACGAGCTGCGCGAAGAGAACCGCGAGTACCTCCTGCGGGTCGAGGAGCAGGTGTCGGGCAACGACGAACTGTCGCGCATGCTGCAGGGCCTCGAGGAGCGCTACGACGCCTACATGGCGGGCTCGACCCATGCGACGCCCATCATCCACACCGGTGATCTGCCCAGCGCGGACGAACTCGCCGCCGAGCTCGAGCGATTCCTCGCGACCCGGCCGAGCAGCGACGACGACAAGCGGGCGTAGGCGGTTCACGTCGACCACGCGATCAGGAATTCTCGCCATCCGCCCGGTGTTCTCTTAAGCTGTCGCGTTCGTGCTTAGCGCACGGGCGAGTGTGCGACAATAGATACTCTGACCCGTTGTCATTCCCTACCGCGCACCATGGGCCCGGCCGGGGGACTTGACAAGGGTCTTACTAGTGTCCGAAATCGACCGGGGGGCGAGAGACACCCGCCGCCAGTGAAAGGGCGAACCGTGACCGCAGGGACAGGCACGAAGGCACGCTCGGCCGCGAAGAGCGCCGAGCCGACGGCTGAAGAGCAGGACGACGTGACGACGAAGCCGCGCGCGCGCTCGACAGCAGCGGGCAAAACCGCCGCAGCGAAGGCCGCGCCCAAGAAGGCCGCCCCGAAGAAGGCCGCGCCCAAGAAGGCCGAGACGGACGAAGAAGACGTCGAACTCGACGACGAGGTGGACATCGCCGACCTCGACGAGGCGGCCGACGAGGCCGACGACGAGGCGCCCGCGCGCCCCGCGGGGCGTCGCGGGGCGAAGGCGCCCGAGGAGCCCGAGGCGGAGACGCCCGACGACGAAGAAGAAGACGAAGAGAAGCCGGCGGCCTTCACCGACCCGCTTCCCACGGGCGCGATCGTCATCTCGTCGAGCGACGAGGACGACATCCCCGTCTACTCGACCCAGATCACCGGCGCGACGGCCGACCCCGTCAAGGACTACCTGAAGCAGATCGGCAAAGTGCCGCTGCTGAACGCGGCCGAAGAGGTCGAGCTCGCGATGCGGATCGAGGCGGGACTGTTCGCCGAAGAGAAGCTCTCGCACATGTCGGCGGCCGAGAAGTCGTCGCAGCTCGGACTCGATCTGCAGTGGGTCGCCCGTGACGGGCAGCGCGCGAAGTCGCACCTCCTCGGCGCGAACCTGCGGCTGGTCGTCTCGCTCGCCAAACGCTACACCGGTCGCGGCATGCAGTTCCTCGACCTCATCCAAGAGGGCAACCTCGGCCTGATCCGCGCGGTCGAGAAGTTCGACTACACCAAGGGCTTCAAGTTCTCGACGTACGCCACGTGGTGGATCCGCCAGGCCATCACCCGAGCGATGGCCGACCAGGCCCGCACGATCCGCATCCCGGTGCACATGGTCGAGGTCATCAACAAGCTCGCGCGCGTGCAGCGACAGATGCTCCAGGACCTGGGCCGCGAGCCCACGCCCGAAGAGCTCAGCCGCGAGCTGGACATGACCCCCGAGAAGGTCATCGAGGTGCAGAAGTACGGCCGTGAGCCGATCTCGCTGCACACGCCCCTGGGCGAGGACGGCGACAGCGAGTTCGGCGACCTCATCGAGGACACCGAGGCGGTCGTTCCGGCCGACGCGGTCGGCTTCACGATGCTGCAGCGTCAGCTCGAGTCGCTGCTGGACTCGCTCAGCGAGCGGGAGGCGGGCGTGATCCGCATGCGCTTCGGTCTCGGCGACGGCCAGCCGAAGACCCTCGACCAGATCGGCGACACATTCGGCGTGACCCGCGAGCGGATCCGCCAGATCGAGTCCAAGACGATGGCCAAGCTCCGTCACCCGTCGCGTTCGCAGTCCCTGCGGGACTACCTCGAGTGAGCGGCCGCACAGGCATCGCGCGAGTTCGTTACCTTCCTGCGGTACTCGCAGGAAAGGCGGCACGGGCGGCCACGCGACTGCGCGGCGGCGGCTCGGCGTTTCCCGGGTACCTCACGAACCGTCTCGCGCCGTCACTGCTGCCCGATATCGCCCGTGGGTTCCCGCGCGGCGTGGTGTTCGTGCTCGGCTCCAACGGCAAGACCACGACGACGCACATGATCAGCGAGATCCTGCGCGCGCACGGACTGAAGGTCTTCACGAACCCGACCGGCGCGAACCTCCCGCAGGGCATCACGAGCGCTCTGCTGGCCGACGGCACGATCACCGGTCGCGTGCGCGCCGATGTCGCGGTGCTCGAGGTCGACGAGGGCTACGCGGCCGAGCTCGCCGACGTCTTCGCCCCGTCGGTCGTGGTGTCGCTGAACGTGCAGGTCGACCAGCTCTACCGGTTCTTCGAGACCGAGCGTGTCGCAGACATGATGCTCGACACGTCGACTCGTGCGACGAAGAGCGTCGTGATCAACCGCGACGATCCGTATCTCAGCAAGATCGACGACGCGACGCTGAAGGCCCCGCTGACGTTCTTCGGCGTGTCCGCCGACCTGCTGGCGCGCTCGGCGCACGGGCTTGCGAACGCCGTCGACACTCGCAGCGGCGTGGCCGGCACCAAGGAACGCCCCGCACACTCCGAGGTGGTGGCATCCGCCGGCAACCGCGTGACGGTCGCTCTCGGCGACGCCTCGCTGGATTTCACGACCCCGGCGCGCGGGCTTCACTACGCGGTGGATGCCGCGGCCGCTCTCGCCGCGACGCAGCAGGTTCTCGGCGATGATTTCCGTTCGGATGCCGCGGTGCGGGGTTTCGCGACGATGAAGCCCGCCTACGGGCGTGGCGAGGTGCTTCCGCTGCGTCCGGCCGGCGACGAGCAGGTCGAGTTCGTGATGTTCAAGAACGGGCCCAGCCTGCAGCTCAATCTCGACGCGCTGGATGCCGCGCCCGAGCGGCTGCTGCTGGCGATCGACGAGGGAACACCCGACGTGTCGTGGCTGTACGACGTCGATTTCGACGCGTTCGACCACGTCGATGTGATCACGGGTGAGAAGGCGTACCAGCTGGCCACGCGCATCGCGTACGCCGGCATCCCGATCGGCACGGTCGAGCCTGACATCGAGAAGGCGGTCGAGCTGATGCGGCGCTTCCCCGAGACCGCATCGGGTCGGCAGACCTGGTTCGTCAACTACGAACTGATGATGATCGGCCGCCGCCTGCTGGGCCACGGCGACCAGGAGGTGGCACGCCGATGACCGCTCGCATCACGATCGCCCAGCTCTACCCCGAGCTCCTGGGCGTGACAGGTGACCGCGGCAACGTCGACGTGCTGCGGATCCGCGCCCAGCGCGCGGGTCTTGACGTCGACGTCGTCCTCGTAGAGCCCGGTGACGAGCTTCCCGCCGCTGACGTCATCGTGATCGGCAACGGCCCGCTCTCGGCGCTGCGCTCAGTGGCGGCCGATGCGCGCCGGCACACCGACGCGCTGTCGGCGCACATCGCCGCGGGTGGCGCGCTGCTCGCGATCGGTGGCGGCGCCGAGTTGCTCGGCCACGAGATCTCAGGCGCCGAGGGCTCGCTCGCGGGGCTCGGCGTCCTGCCGCTGCGCGTCGAGCGCCGCAACGAGCGACGTGTGGGGTACGTGGTCGCCGAGGCCGCCGGCATCCGCCTGGCGGGCTTCGAGGACCACTCGTCGGTCTGGCTGCCGGACCCCGGCGTCCAGGCCTTCGCGCGGGTGATCCACGGAAAGGGCACGATCGAGCCGTCGTCGGGCGGCCCCCGCGGCGAGGGCGTGCGCGTGAGCAACGCCTACGCGCTGCGCGTGCAGGGTCCGCTGCTGCCGCTGAACCCGGCGCTGGCCGACCAGATCCTGGCGACCGTCGCCGACGCGCGCGGAACGACGTACGAGCCCTCAGAAGCGCACGCACAGCTGGACGCGTTCGCGCAGGAGGCGCGCGCCGCGATCGAGTCCCGCGCCACGCAGACCTACAACAGCATCGGCATCTGACCCCGAACCCGACCCCCGCGGTGTTCGAGCCTGAGCAGTGGGTCCTCTTCGCCGGCATGAGTTGTGAAGTCCCCACGACGGTGGGCAGCAAAGAGCGCGCCGATAGGCTGGAGGGGTGAGCCCGTCTTTCTCTGAGCGCACTCCCGCGCGCACGGACAGCGTGCCTCGGGTTCGCATCTCGCACCCCGCGCTCCTGCGCAATGCGCAACGTCTCGTCGACGGGCTGCCCCGCGGCTCGCGCGTGGTCGATCTGCGCGACGACGCCCTCGGCCACGGCGCGCTCGGGTGCGCTGCCACGCTGGCGCGGGCGGGAGTGGAGACGGCGATCGTGGACGAGAGCGCGTCGCTCGCGATGCCGGATGCCGCGCCCGGGGGCCTGCGCATCGTGACGTCCGGCCGTGCGACGATCGACGCGGCCACGCTCTTCGGTCTCGCAGACCTCTCCGCCCCCGTCATGCGCCTGGCGGGCACCGTGCTCGGCGTGAAGCCGCTCAGAGCCGGGGAAGGCGTGTCGTACGGGTACGCGCATCGCGCGACCCACGACACGCGCGTCGCGCTCGTCACCGGCGGCTACGCGCAGGGCGTCGTCCGCTCGCTCGGCGGGCGCGCGCGGGTGCGCGTGGCGGGCGGCACGCATCCGATCGTGGGGCGGGTCGCGATGGACGTGTGCGTCGTCGACATCGCGGATGCCGCGGCCGGCCGGGGCGACGAGGTGGTGTTCTTCGGGGATCCGGAAGCAGGGGAGCCCGCCGTGCGCGAATGGGCGGAGCTGACCGGACTCACCGTGGGGGAGATCGTCACCGCCGTCGGGGCGCGCGTTCGGAGGGAGGACGCATGAGCCGGGGCATCCTGACCGTCGACCTCGACGTGTTCGCCGCCAACCTGCACGCCGCGCGCACGCGGATCGCGCCCGCCGAGCTGATGTTCGTCGTGAAGGACGACGCGTACGCGCACGGCCTGCCGCCGCTGGTCACACGGGCGTGGGCTGAGGGCGTGCGCTGGTTCGGCGCGCTGGATGTGCCGACGGGCCGCGCGGTCCGCGCGGCGATCGGCGCCGAGGCGCGCGTGTTCGTGTGGCTCGCGTTCGGCGCGCAGGATCTCGGCGACGTCGTGGACTTCGACTTCGACCTCGGGGTCGGCGACGCGGCGCTCCTCGAAGAGATCGCGGCGCGCGCGGGCGAGCGGCCGGTGCGGGTGCACCTCAAGATCGACTCGGGCCTGCACCGCAACGGCGTGCGGCCCGAAGAGTGGGGAGCGTTCGTCACGCGGGCGGCCGAACTCGAGTCGGCGGGGGCGATCGAGGTCGTCGGCATCTGGAGCCACATCGCCGAGGCATCCGATGAAGAAGACGACGCGGCCCGCGCGGCCTTCGACCGCGCCGTGGCCGAGGCGGAGGCAGCGGGGCTGCGGCCGCGGCTACGGCACCTCGCCGCGAGCGCCGCCTCGTTCGAACGCGCGGAGTTCCGCTACGACATGTGCCGCATCGGGGCGTTCTGCTACGGCATCCGTCCCGCGGGCGGACCGGGCGATGACGCTCTCGGCATCCGCCCCATCGCGACCCTTTCGGTGCCCGTCGTCGGCGTGGAGCCGGACGCCGTCGTCCTCGGCATCGGAGCCCTGGACGGACTGCCGTCGACGCTCGCCGGACGCTTCACGGTGGCGACGCCGGAGGGTGAGCGTCGCGTGCTGCGGATCGACGACCGGCAGTCGCGGGTCGAGCCGTGGGCGGACGCCGCGGCGGGGGAGTGGGTCGCAGTTCACGGCGGGAACGCGCACTCGAGCGCGACCGACCTCGCCGAGCAGATCGGGACGATCGGGGAAGAGATCGCACTGCGGGTCTCGCCCACGGTGCGGCGGGTCTACGTCGGAGGCTGACTCGGCCTCGGAGGCTGACTCAGGCCGAAGCCGTCAGTCGCGAGGTCTCGTCGTGCCAGTTGGTGGCGACGGCGCGAAGCTTCTGTTCGTACTTGCGGCCGTGGTGTGCGCAGAACAGCAGCTCGCTGCCGTTGACCTCGGCGGAGATGTAGGCCTGGGCGCCGCACGAATCGCAGCGATCCGTGGCGGTGAGTCGGTACTCGAGGACGGCAGTGGCCTCAGTCGGTGTCGATATCGTGCTCATCTCAGTGCCTCCTCGTATGCGTAGAACTCACGTACCGGTCCTCAGATACAACCACGGCTTTGTTTCGAGAATGCCGCAAACCGATCACATTTCGCTCACCGCGTACCGGTGCCGCGCAGATGCGTGTCGGGCACGGCGTGTCGGACGCGGAGGTTAGCCTTGAGGATTATGACTTCCGAGTACTCCGCCCATCACCTCCAAGTGCTCGAGGGGCTCGAAGCGGTCCGCAAGCGCCCGGGCATGTACATCGGCTCGACGGACTCGCGCGGTCTCATGCACTGCCTGTGGGAGATCATCGACAACTCGGTCGACGAGGCTCTCGGCGGTTTCGGCAGTCGAATCGACATCGTGCTGCACGCCGACGGAAGCGTCGAGGTGCGCGACCGCGCACGCGGCATCCCGGTCGACATCGAGCCGCGCACAGGCCTGTCCGGTGTCGAGGTCGTGTTCACGAAGCTCCACGCCGGCGGCAAGTTCGGCGGTGGGTCGTACGCGGCATCCGGCGGTCTGCACGGCGTGGGCGCCTCGGTCGTCAACGCGCTCTCGGAACGGCTCGACGTCGAGGTGGACCGCGACGGCAAGACGTGGGCGATGTCGTTCCATCGCGGTGAGCCCGGCGTCTTCGCGAACGGCTCGCCCGACTCGGTCTTCACACCGTTCGAGTCCAGCAGCGAACTGCGCGTGGTCGGCAAGACCGCCAAGGCGCTCACCGGCACGCGCATCCGCTATTGGGCCGACCGCCAGATCTTCACGAAAGACGCGGCGTTCAACCTCGAAGAACTCGAGCAGCGCGCCCGCCAGACCGCTTTCCTCGTGCCCGGCCTCGAGATCGTCATCCGCGACGAGCGCGGCGACGAGTCGAGCGAGACCAGCTACCGGTTCGATGGCGGCATCTCGGAGTTCGCGGACTACCTCGCGCCCGACGCATCCGTCACCGACACCTGGAGGCTGACCGGCACGGGCACCTTCACCGAGACCGTCCCGGTGCTCCAGGCCAACGGGCACATGGTTCCCACCGAGGTGCAGCGCGAGTGCGTGGTCGACATCGCCGTGCGGTGGGGCACCGGGTACGAGACGGTGCAGCGCTCGTTCGTGAACATCATCGCCACGCCCAAGGGCGGCACGCATCAGCAGGGCTTCGAGCAGGGGCTCATGAAGGTGCTGCGCACTCAGATCGATCAGAACGCGCGGCGGCTCAAGGTGGGCACCGACAAGATCGAGAAGGACGACATCCTCGCCGGGCTCACCGTCGTGCTGACCGTGCGGCTTCCCGAGCCGCAGTTCGAGGGGCAGACGAAAGAGGTGCTGGGCACCCCCGCGGTGCGCACCATCGTCTCGAACGTCGTCGCGAAGGCGCTGGGCGAGCGCTTCGCGTCGACCAAGCGCGACGACAAGGCCCAGACCGCGATGCTGCTCGACAAGATCGTCGCCGAGATGAAGGCGCGCATCTCGGCGCGCGCGCACAAAGAGACCCAGCGTCGCAAGAACGCCCTGGAGTCCTCGTCGCTGCCCGCGAAGCTCGTGGACTGCCGCTCGAACGACGTCGCCGACTCCGAGCTGTTCATCGTCGAGGGCGATTCGGCCCTGGGCACCGCCCGCGCCGCGCGCAGCAGCGAGTACCAGGCGCTGCTGCCGATCCGCGGCAAGATCCTCAACGTGCAGAAGGCCTCGATCAGCGACATGCTCTCCAACGCCGAGTGCGCCGCGATCATCCAGGTGATCGGCGCCGGCTCGGGGCGCACGTTCGATCTCGACGCCGCCCGCTACGGCAAGATCATCCTGATGAGCGACGCCGACGTCGACGGCGCCCACATCCGCACGCTGCTGCTGACCCTGTTCTTCCGCTACATGCGCCCGCTGATCGAGGCGGGCCGTGTGTACGCGGCGGTGCCGCCGCTGCATCGCGTGATCGTCGTGAACCCCGGCTCCAAGCCCAACGACACGATCTACACGTACTCCGAGCAGGAACTCCACGCCCTCCTCGCGAAGCTGACGAAGGCGGGCAAGCGCTGGCACGAGCCGATCCAGCGCTACAAGGGCCTCGGCGAGATGGACGCCGACCAGCTCGCCACAACCACGATGGACCGCGCGGGCCGCACGCTGCGACGCGTGCAGCTGCCGGATGCCGAGGCCGCGGCATCCGTCTTCGAACTGCTCATGGGCAACGAGGTCGCCCCGCGCCGCGAGTTCATCATCGACTCCAGCGCGCGCCTCGACCGCGAGCGGATCGACGCCTGACGGCGCGCGCGGTCAGCGCACCACGGTGCCGACCGCAGCCACGACGCCGTCGAGCGGCTGACCCGAGGCATCCCGCTTCGCACCCGGGGCCGGCAGCGTGCGCACCGAGCCGTCCGCGCCGATCGCGCGCGGCTCGTCGCCGACCCACGCGAGGGTGAGGGTGTCCTCGCCCTTCAGGAACCGCTGAGCGCGCACGCCGCCGGTGGCGCGGCCCTTCGGCGGGAACTCATCGAACGACGACACCTTGCCCGCGCCCGCGTCGGCCCCGGCGATCGCCTGCGAGCTTCCGGCGATGGTCACCACGACGGCGTCGGCGGATGCCTCTGCCCCCACGACCCCGAAGAACACGACCCGCTCGCCCGGAGTGACGCGGATGCCGGCCATGCCGCCCGCCGCGCGCCCCTGCGGGCGCACCGACGCGGCGTCGAAGCGGAGCAGCTGCGCGTCGCTCGCGACGAACACGAGCTCTGCGCCGTCGGGAGCGGAGGCTGCGCCGACCACACTGTCGCCCTCCTTCAGGGCGATCACCTCGACATCGTGCTTGTTCGCGATCTCGGACGCCGCGACGCGCTTGACGACGCCCTGGGCGGTGCCGATCGCGAACGGGGGCTCGGCGGTGAGCGGCACCAGCGCGACGACGTGCTCCGCGCCGGTGAGGCCGAGGTACTGGTCGGCGCGCGTACCGGCGGCCAGCTGCACGGAGTTGCCGGGCACCGAGGGCAGGTCGACGGGCGAGAACCGGATCAGGCGACCCGTGTTCGTGACTGCGCCGAGATCGCCGCGCGTGGTGCCCTCGACCGCGGAGCGGATCGCGTCGTGCTTGGAGCGTCGCGAGGGCGTGACGACGCCGCCGTTCGGAGCATCCGCCGCCGTCTCAGCCCTCACCATACGGCCCGATGCGGACAGGAACACACGGCACGGGGAGTCGGCGATCTGCAGCTGGGCAGGGGCGGCGGCGGCGCGCGAGCGGGGCTGGACGGGCCCGCCGTTGAGCAGGAGCGTGCGCCGCGGCGTGCCGTGGGCCTCGGCTGCGGCGTCGAGTTCGCGCGCCACCTGGGCGCGCACCAGGGCGTCGCTCGCGAGGAGCTCTTCGAGCCGGGCGATCTCTTTGCGCAGCTCGTCCTGCTCGCGCTCGAGTTCGATGCGCGAGAACTTGGTGAGCCTGCGCAGACGCAGCTCGAGGATGTACTCCGCCTGCAGCTCGGACAGGTCGAACACCGACATGAGGCGCGTGCGCGCCTGCTCGCCGTCGTCGGATGTGCGGATGACCTGGATGACCTCGTCGATGTCGAGGATCGCGATGAGCAGTCCCTCGACCAGGTGCAGGCGCTCTCGGCGGCGTGCGAGCCGGAAGCGGCTGCGGCGCGTGACGACCTGGATGCGGTGATCGAGGTAGACGCGCAGCATCTGCTTCAGGCCGAGCGTCTGCGGCTGGCCGCCCACGAGGGCGACGTTGTTGATGCCGAACGAGTCCTCGAGCGGGGTGAGGCGATACAGGTGCTCGAGCACGGCCTGCGGGTCGAATCCGGTCTTGATGCCGATGACGAGACGCAGCCCGTGGTGGCGGTCGCTCAGATCGGTGACGTCCGAGATGCCCTGGAGCTTCTTGGCGTTGACGGCGTCCTTGATCTTCTCGATGATCCGCTCGGGACCGACGAGATACGGCAGCTCGGTGACCACGAGCCCGGTGCGGCGCGGGCCGAGCGACTCGATCGAGACCTTGGCACGCGTGCGGAACGTGCCGCGGCCGTTGGCGTAGGCATCTTTGATGCCGTCCAGGCCGACGATCACGCCGCCCGAGGGAAGGTCGGGGCCGGGGACGAACTCCATCAGCTCTTCGACGGTGGCCTCGGGGTGCTCGAGCAGATGGTTCGCGGCCGCGACGACTTCGATGAGGTTGTGCGGCGCCATGTTCGTGGCCATGCCGACCGCGATGCCCGCCGCGCCGTTGACGAGCAGGTTCGGGAAGGCCGCCGCGAGCACCTCGGGCTGCTGGAACTGCCCGTCGTAGTTCGGGATGAAGTCGACGACGTCCTCGTCGAGGTTCTCGGTGAGGGCGAGGGCGGCCGGTGCGAGGCGCGCCTCGGTGTACCGCGGGGCCGCGGGGCCGTCGTCGAGCGAGCCGAAGTTGCCGTGGCCGTCGACGAGCGGCACCCGCAGCGAGAAGGGCTGGGCGAGGCGCACGAGCGCGTCGTAGATCGCCGCGTCACCGTGCGGGTGCAGCTTTCCCATCACCTCGCCGACCACGCGCGCGCTCTTGACGTGTCCCCGGTCGGGTCGCAGGCCCATGTCGGCCATCTGGTACAGGATGCGCCGCTGGACGGGCTTGAGCCCGTCGCGCGCATCGGGGAGGGCTCGCGAGTAGATCACCGAGTACGCGTACTCGAGGAAGGACCCCTGCATCTCGGACGTGACATCGACGTCTTCGATGCGGCCGTGTTCGGCGGGGATGGACTCGGAGCGGGATGCGGGCATGGACGTTCTCGGCCTCGGGTGGTGTCAGGAGGGATCGTGTGCGCGGGTGTGCGAGACTGACCCCGATGCCCACCAGCCTACCGGCGGACCCGCCCTCAGCCCGGAGCCTCGCGGGGCTCCTGCCGCAGCTGCTCGACTCGCTGCGGCGCGGTTCCGGGGCGAACGGCGCCGCGGACGTGGCCGCCGATCCGGCGTGGTTCGAACCCGCGACGAGCGCGATCGTGTGCGTCGTCGACGGGCTGGGCGCCCACAACCTCGGCGCGCGGACGGGTCACGCCCGGTTCCTCGCCTCGATCCGGGCCAAGAAGGACGCCGCGCGCACCGTCTTCCCGTCGACGACGGCCTCGGCCCTCACGAGCCTGCTCACCGGGCTGAGGCCGGGGAGGCACGGCATCGTCGGCTACCGGGCGCTGGAGCCCGAGACCGATCGCGTGCTGAACCAGCTGCGCGGGTGGGACACCGACGGGCTCGACCCCTACGCGTGGCAGCGCGCCGAGCCGATCCTCGCGGCGGAGGGCGCCGCGGGCCGTCCGGTCTTCGTCGTCACGAAGCGGCAGTACGCCGGCACGGGGTTCACGCTCGCGACGATGCGCGGGGCGGCGTTCGTCGGCGAGGACGATCTGTCGGCACGCGTCGAGCGCGCGGCCGAGCTCGCCGCCCGGCATCCCGGCGCTCTGGTCTACCTCTACGTGCCCGACCTCGACGTCATCGGGCACAAGCACGGGTGGGAGTCCGACGAGTGGGCGGCCGGGCTCGAGCGGGTGGATGCCGCGGCCCAGCGCCTCTCTACGGCGCTCGCGCCGGGCACCGGCGCTGTGCTGACGGCCGACCACGGCATGATCGACGTTCCTCGCCACCGGCATGTCCTGCTGAACGCGTCGAGTCCGCTGGTGGAGGGGGTGCGCCATATCGGCGGAGAGCCGCGGATGCTACACCTGTATGCCGAGCGCGGAAGCGCGCAGCGCGTGCTCGACGTGTGGCAGGAATCCGAGGCGGGCAGGTCGTGGGTGGTGTCTCGAGATGAGGCCGTCGGGGCCGGGCTCTTCGGCCCGGTCGACTCCGAGGTGCTGCCGCGCATCGGCGACGTGCTCGTCGCAGCACGGGCCGGCATCGCCTACTACGACGATCGTCTCGACGACAAGGCGCCGCAGAAGATGGTGGGCCAGCACGGATCGCTCACCGACGAGGAGCGCGTGGTCCCGCTCATCGGGATGGGCGTGTTCGCTCGCCGCTGAATCGCGGCGCGCTCAGTCGTCGGTGCGCGCTCCGAACACGATCTCGTCCCAGGACGGCATCGCCGCACGGCCCTTGCGCCGACCCGCCCCCTCGGTCGTCGGCGCAGGGTCGAGCCGCAGCGAGGACGGCGCCGGCTCGTGCCGCGCGGGGGTGGCCGGCTGCTCACCGGCGGGCGCCTCGACGATCGTGTCGTCGTAGCCGGGCTCGAGCGCATCGAACAGAGCCACGGGGCTCTTCGATGTCGGCGTCGACGGAACTTCGTCGATGCCCGGGAACGGCTCGCGCTGCCCGCGGCGACGACGCAGCGCCTCGAGCAGATCCGCAGTCTCGGCGGAGGTCACGACGGGCTCGGTCGCACGCTTGATCGCCGCCTGCTGCACGGCGGGTGCGACCGGCGCGGGAAGCTCGGGCGACGCCATGTCGGCCTCGGGAGGACGCCGCGGGCCGAAGGCGCCGCTGTCGAAGCGCGTGTCGTCGCGCGGGGGAACCGTCTCGAGCGCCCTCAGCCGGGGTATGAGGCCATCGGGCAGCGATCCCTGGCGCGAGAGCTGAACGGCATCCGCGTTGAGCGGCGAGAGAATCGTACGGCGCGGGTCGAAGCTCCAGCGGGCGTCATGGGCGACCTCGTTCGCCGAGAACTCGAGCTTCACGATCCAGCCGGTCGGTTCCTTCCAGCTCGTCCAGCGCTCGCCGGTCGCACCCGCCTCGGTGAGCTTCGCGCGCACGGCGGCGCCGAAGGTCGGCAGTGCGTCCTGCTCCAGTTCGCCCCCCATCAGCACCGGAACTGCCAGCGCCTGGCCGACGATGTGCTCACGCTCAGCGAGAACAGGGCCCTCGTACCGGGCGATGTCCTCGACCTTCGCCCCGAGCAGGCTCGCGACCTCTTCGGCAGAGAGTCCGGCGCGGATGTGCATCTGGATCTCGCGAGGGGACGCCTTCGAGACACGGGGCTCCGGCGCACGGTCACGGCGCGTCCTGCGCAGCTCGAAGCGCAGCGCGTCGTCGACCGGGAGCGTGAAGCGCTCGCCTGACTCGGTGGCGAGGACGAGCGCGTCGTCCTCGGTTCCGATGACTTTGAGCTGTTCCATGGAAAGACGCCTCTCCGATCCGCGGTGGAACCCATGCTGACACAGGCGTTGCCGGGCGGCGGGAATATCCGGCGCGTGCCGCGAGTTTCACGCGAACGCATACAGCGATCACATTTGCTAAAAACCGCGCAGTAGTGCAAACTATGGGCCGCCCGCACAGGCAGCACCCCGCATTCACCGGAAGTTGAGACGTTCACGCATGGCAACCGACTACGACGCACCCCGCAAGTCTGAGGACGACAGCGAGTCGATCGAGGCTCTCAAGGAGCGCGTGCCCGACAAGCTGTCGGGCTCGGTCGATGCGGAGGATGCCGACAACCCCGGTGGTTTCGAACTGCCCGGCGCAGATCTGTCCGACCTCGAGCTCGACGTCGTCGTGCTTCCGCCGCAGGAGGACGAGTTCACCTGCGTCAACTGCTTCCTCGTGAAGCACCGCTCGCAGCTCGACCACGACGGCGCCGACGGCCCTATCTGCGTGGAGTGCGCTGCGTAGCAGCGGCACGCCGCACGGCCGACGCCAGACGATCCGGCGTCCTCGACGAGAGCACCCAGGACGGCGCCGGATCGTCGGGATCGGTCACGTCCACCACGACGATCCCGTCGATCCCGCCGCGGATGAGATGCCACGACCGGGGGTGGAGCTCTGCGCCGCGCGCGGTCCGCGCCGCGTCGGCCGTGAGCGCCCGCGGGTTCGCGAGCCACTCGAGGTCGATGTGCGCCCGGCCGGCGCGCAGCTCGCCGTCGCGCACCTCGACGACGGGCGAGGCGAAGACCATCGCCGCCACGACGCCCACCCCGACGGCGACTCCGACCAGGAGAGCGAGGGTCGTGTCGATCGGCGTGAGGACGAGCGCGGCCATGGGCGCGCAGACCGCTGCGGCCACGATCGCCCACAGCGACGGGCTGAGGCGCTCTCGGTAGGTCGTGACTGCGGGACGGGCGCCGACATGGGCGGACGGTATCTGCATTACCCTCGATGCGTGGCTGAAACGGTTGACATCCCCATTATCGCTGCCGAGGTTCCGGTGTACGCGCACCCCGGCGACGCGGGCGCCGATCTCGTCGCAGCCGAGCCCGCGAGGCTCGCACCGGGCCAGCGCGCCCTGGTGGGGACCGGAGTGCGGATCGCGCTCCCGGAGGGCTACGTCGCCTTCGTGGTGCCGCGCAGCGGCCTGGCCGCCCGGCACGGCATCACGATCGTCAACGCGCCGGGCACGGTCGACGCCGGGTACCGCGGCGAGATCAAGGTCGCCCTGCTGAACACCGATGCCGAGAACTCCTACGAGGTCGCCGTCGGGGATCGCATCGCGCAGCTCATCGTCATGCCCGTGCCGCGGGCCACATTCATCCCGGTCGACACGCTGCCCGAAAGCGTGCGCGGCGAAGGCGGCTTCGGCTCGACCGGCTACCAGAAGGACGGAGTCCCCGCATGAGCGACGCCATGCCCCCAGAGGCCGAGAAGGTCGCACCGGACGATCGGGAGACCTCGGGTCCCTTCGACGAGTCCGAGGCGAACCCGGTGCGCCCCTACATCGATCTCGGCGGCATCAAGGTCCTGCCGCGCGAAGGACTGAACCTGCGGCTGGAGGTCGAGGAGCAGACCAAGCGCATCGTCGCCGTCGGCCTCGACTACGCGGACTCGACGCTGCAGGTGCAGCCGTTCGCCGCCCCCCGCAACGCCGGGCTGTGGGACGAGACGCGCGAGCAGATCCGCGGTCAGATCCGCCAGCAGGGCGGTCGCGTCGAGGAGCGCGAGGGCCCGCTGGGGCCGGAGCTGCTCGCCGAGGTGCCCGTCATCGCCGGAGCCGAAGGCACCGCGGGCAAGCGCATCGCGCGCTTCGTCGGTGTGGACGGCCCGCGCTGGTTCCTGCGCGGCGTGATCGGCGGCGCGGCGGCGGTCGACGTCGAGGCGGCGGCCAAGGTCGAGGACCTCTTCCGCTCGATCGTCGTCGTGCGCGGCTCGGCGCCCATGCCCCCGCGCGACCTCATCCCGCTGAAGATGCCCGCGACGCCGGGCTCGGCATGAGCGGGTCCAACGACCCCGCCGAGGCGGCTGCGCGCCGCGACGGCTCCGACCCCGTCGGCTCCGACGCCCCGTCGGCATCCGATCTGGTCGGCGCCGCACTGGGCGCCGCCGCGCGCAAGGCGGGACTCGACCCCGCCGCCGATGCCCCGACCCACCACGTCGTGTGGGCGGCGATGGGCGGCTGGCGCGGCATCTTGGAGTCTGTGCTGCCGGGCCTGGTGTTCATCGTGGCCTTCACGCTCACGATGGATCCCGCGAGCGGGCAGGGCAATCTCTGGCTGTCGCTCGGGCTCTCGGTCGGGATCGCGGCGGTTTTCACCCTCGTGCGGCTCGTGCAGCGCTCGACGGTGTCGGCGGCGTTGGGCGGGCTCGTCGCGACGGCGGTCGCCGCGGCGCTGGCCCTTGTCACCGGCCGTGGTCAAGACAACTTCATCCTCGGCTTCCTCACGAACGCGCTATACGGCACCGCCTTCCTGGTCTCGGCGCTGATCGGGTGGTCGCTGATCGGCCTGGCGGCCGGCTTCTTGATGAACGAGGGCACGGCGTGGCGGAAGGATCGCCGCAAGCGGCGTGTGTTCTTCTGGCTCGCGATCGCGTGGGCGGCGCTGTTCTACGCGCGGCTGGCCGTGCAGTTCCCGCTGTACCTGACGGGGGCGACTGCCGCGACACTCGGAACCTACAAGCTGATCATGGGGTTGCCGCTGTTCGCACCGCTTGTCGCGGTGACCTGGCTCGCCGCGCGAGCGCTGTATCCGAAGGCCTCCGAGGGGCCGTCCGAGCCTGCCCCGGAGTGATACATTTATCTTGACATCAAGATAAATCTCCTCGGACCCGGGTTAGGTCTGCCTCACTGGTCAGGCCTCGTGCGTCGGAGGAGAATGGGGATGCCGCGGCGACTTCGCCCACCCCGCCGACAGAGGAGACTGACGTGTCCACGGTTGACAGCTTCGGTGCGAAGAGCACCCTGACGGTCGGCAGCACCGACTACGAGATCTTCCGCATCGACACGGTCGCGGGCTACGACAAGCTCCCGTTCAGCCTCAAGGTGCTGCTCGAGAATCTGCTTCGCACCGAAGACGGTGCGAACGTCACGAAGGCTCAGATCGAGGCGCTCGGTTCGTGGAACGCGGATGCCGAGCCGGACACCGAGATCCAGTTCACCCCCGCTCGCGTGGTGATGCAGGACTTCACCGGCGTGCCCTGCATCGTCGACCTCGCCACCATGCGCGAGGCCGTGACGGCGCTCGGCGGAGACCCGAACCGCATCAACCCGCTCTCGCCGGCTGAGCTGGTCATCGACCACTCGGTGATCGCGGACCTGTTCGGCACCGAGAACGCCCTCGAGCGCAACGTCGAGATCGAGTACGAGCGAAACGGCGAGCGCTACCAGTTCCTGCGCTGGGGCCAGACCGCGTTCCAGGACTTCAAAGTCGTGCCGCCCGGAACCGGCATCGTCCACCAGGTGAACATCGAGCACCTCGCGAAGGTCGTCTACGACCGCGAAGTCAACGGCGTGCTGCGCGCCTACCCCGACACGTGCGTCGGCACCGACTCGCACACCACGATGGTCAACGGCCTGGGCGTGCTCGGCTGGGGCGTCGGCGGCATCGAGGCCGAGGCCGCGATGCTCGGTCAGCCGGTGTCGATGCTCATCCCGCGCGTCGTCGGCTTCAAGCTGACCGGCGAGATCCCCGCCGGGGTCACCGCGACCGACGTCGTGCTGACGATCACCGACATGCTGCGCAAGCACGGCGTCGTGGGCAAGTTCGTGGAGTTCTACGGTGCGGGCGTGGCCTCGGTTCCGCTCGCGAACCGCGCGACCATCGGCAACATGAGCCCCGAGTTCGGCTCGACCGCGGCGATGTTCCCGATCGACGAGGTGACGCTGGACTACCTGCGTCTCACCGGACGCGACGAGCAGACGGTCGCGCTGGTCGAGGCATACGCCAAGGAGCAGTCGCTCTGGCACGACGCAGCCCACGAGCCGAACTTCAGCGAGTACATGGAGCTCGACCTGTCGACGGTGGTCCCGTCGATCGCCGGCCCGAAGCGTCCGCAGGACCGCATCCTGCTGTCGGAGTCGAAGGCCCAGTTCGAGAAGGACATCCTGAACTACGCCAGCGCCAGCACGTCGGACGACATCGTCGACCTCGAGTCGAAGCACTCCTTCCCGGCCTCCGACCCGGCCGCGGTGCCCGGTGAGGAAGAGACTGTGACCCGCGACGTGCACATCAACAGCGGCGGGCCGGTGAACGCCTCCAAGCCCGTGAAGATCACGCCGGCGGAGGGCTCGCCCTACATCATCGACAACGGTGCGGTCACCCTCGCGGCGATCACCTCGTGCACCAACACGTCCAACCCCTCGGTGATGATCGCCGCCGGGCTGGTCGCGAAGAAGGCCGTCGAGAAGGGGCTCACGCGCAAGCCGTGGGTCAAGACGACGCTCGGCCCCGGCTCGAAGGTGGTCACCGACTACTACGAGAAGTCGGGCCTGGACAAGTCGCTCGAAGACATCGGGTTCTTCACCGTCGGCTACGGCTGCACGATCTGCATCGGCAACTCGGGCCCACTCATCGAAGAGGTCTCGGCCGCGGTCAACGATCATGACCTCGCCGTGACGGCGGTGCTCTCGGGCAACCGCAACTTCGAGGGTCGCATCTCGCCCGACGTGAAGATGAACTACCTCGCTTCGCCCCCGCTCGTGGTGGCGTACGCGCTGGCCGGCTCGATGAACTTCGACTTCGAGACCGACCCGCTCGGCAAGGACCTGGGCGGCAACGACGTCTTCCTCAAGGACATCTGGCCCACCCCCGACGAGGTGCAGGAGATCATCGACTCCTCGATCTCGCGCGAGCAGTTCATCACCCAGTACGCCACCGTCTTCGAGGGCGATGACCGCTGGAAGAACCTGCCGACGCCGACGGGCCCGGTGTTCGAATGGGAGGGCGACTCGACCTACGTGCGCAAGGCGCCGTACTTCGACGGCATGTCGATGGAACTGACCCCCGTCGCCGACATCACAGGCGCGCGCGTCATGGCGACCCTCGGCGACTCGGTCACGACCGACCACATCAGCCCCGCCGGCAACATCAAGGCCGGCACGCCCGCCGCTCAGTACCTCACCGAGCACGGCGTCGCGCAGAAGGACTTCAACTCGTTCGGCTCGCGCCGTGGAAACCACGAGGTGATGATCCGCGGAACGTTCGCGAACATCCGCCTGAAGAACGAGCTGGTCGCCGCGGTCAACGACGGGCAGATCATCGAAGGCGGCTTCACGCGCGACTTCACGCGCGAGGGCGGCCCGCAGTCCTTCATCTACGACGCGTGCGTCAACTACGAGGCGCAGGGCACTCCGCTGGTCGTCTTCGGCGGCAAGGAGTACGGCTCGGGTTCGTCGCGCGACTGGGCGGCCAAGGGCACGAGCCTGCTGGGTGTCAAGGCGGTCATCACCGAGAGCTTCGAGCGCATCCACCGCTCGAACCTGATCGGCATGGGTGTGGTCCCGCTGCAGTTCCCCGCCGGCGAGAGCTGGAAGTCGCTGGGCCTCGACGGCACCGAGATCGTCTCGATCGAGGGCCTCGAGCAGCTCAACGAGGGCGTCACGCCGAAGACCGTCAAGGTCACCGCGGCTCCGAGCGAGTTCTCGCCCGAGGGCAAGCAGACGGTCGTCTTCGACGCCGTCGTGCGCATCGACACCCCCGGTGAGGCGGACTACTACCGCAACGGCGGCATCCTGCAGTACGTGCTGCGCTCGCTCGTCTGAGTTCGCCGAGAGGGGCCGGGCTCGTCCGAGTCCGGCCCCTCTCGCATGAGTGCGCGCCGGTAGACTTGGTCGCCGGGCCGCGTCGATGAAAGGAGACGGGATGCCTCTGCTGCCGTCGATCTCGGGACCCCGGGATCTCGATGCCCTGAGTCTTCCGCAGCTCGACGAACTGGCCGGCGAGGTGCGCTCGTTCCTCATCGAGAACGTCGCCCGCACGGGGGGGCACCTGGGCCCGAACCTCGGCGTGGTCGAGCTCACGATCGCGATCCACCGCGTGTTCGACTCGCCGAACGACCC
This sequence comes from Microbacterium sp. BWT-B31, assembly GCF_041379855.1. Taxonomy (NCBI): domain Bacteria; kingdom Bacillati; phylum Actinomycetota; class Actinomycetes; order Micrococcales; family Microbacteriaceae; genus Microbacterium; species Microbacterium sp. BWT-B31. The sequence goes on along the minus strand of NZ_JBFECU010000009.1, from coordinate 33,342 downwards.
GATCGTCTTCGACACGGGGCATCAGTCCTATGTGCACAAGCTCCTGACCGGGCGTCAGGACTTCTCCGACCTTCGTTCGCGTGGCGGGCTGGCGGGCTACCCGCAGCGCTCGGAGAGCGTGCACGACGTCGTGGAATCGAGCCACGCGTCGAGCTCGCTGAGCTGGGCCGACGGCATCTCCCGGGCGTTCGTGCGCACGGGCCGCAAGGATCGCCATGTCATCGCCCTCGTCGGCGACGGGGCGCTCACCGGCGGCATGACGTGGGAGGCCCTCAACAACATCTCCGACGACAACGACCGCAACCTGGTGATCGTCGTGAACGACAACGGCCGCTCCTACGCCCCGACGATCGGCGGCATGGCGCGGTATCTCAACCGTGTGCGCACGGCCGACACGTACCGCAACCTGCACCGCGGCTCCGAGACGCTCTCGCGCAAGCTCGGTCCGGCGGCACGCGCCGTGTATCGCGGCGTGCGCGGCGGCACGCACGGCTTCCTGTCGCGCTTCACCAACAACGCGGCGCTGTACTCCAACCTCGACATCAAATACCTCGGACCGGTGGACGGACACGACCTCGCGTCACTGATCCAGACCCTCCAGCTCGCGAAGGAGTACGGGGCGCCGGTCATCGTGCATGCGATCACCGAGAAGGGTCGCGGGTTCCAGCCCGCGCTCGACGACGAGGCCGACCAGTTCCATGCGGTCGGCAGAATCGACCCGATCACCGGCGCCACCGTCGGCGGCGGAAGCGGCGTCGAGGGCTGGACGGACGTGTTCGCCGAAGAGCTCGCCTCGCTCGGCGAGCAGCGCGACGACATCATCGCGATGACGGCGGCGATGCTGCGTCCCACGGGTCTGCTTCCGTTCGCGCAACGCTTCCCCGAGCGGGTGTACGACGTCGGCATCGCCGAGCAGCACGCGGTGACCTCCGCAGCAGGCCTCGCGTTCGGCGGGCTGCACCCGGTCGTGGCGGTGTACGCCACGTTCATGAACCGTGCCTTCGACCAGGTGCTGATGGACGTCGGCCTGCACGACGCCGGCGTCACCTTCGTGCTCGATCGGGCGGGCATCACCGGCCCCGACGGGCCGAGCCACCATGGCATCTGGGATCTCGCGATGCTGCAGCTCGTGCCGAACATCCGCATCGCCGTCCCGCGCGACGCCGAGCGGCTGCGCGAAGAGCTGCGCGAGGCGGTGGCGGTGGCCGACGCCCCGACCGTCGTGCGTTATCCGAAGGGTTCTGTCGCACCCGAGCTGCCGGCCCTCGAGCGCCTTCGCGACGGCGTGGACGTCCTCTCCCGTGACGAGTCGCAGGACGTGCTGCTGGTCGGCATCGGCCCGATGGCGCACATCGCGATGGACGTTGCGGAGCGCCTGCGCGCGCAGGGCATCGGTGCGACGGTGATCGACCCGCGGTGGGTCGTGCCCGTGCAGCCGTCGATCGTCGAGCTGGCGGCATCCCATCGCCTGGTCATCACGATCGAGGACGGCATCCGCGTCGGGGGCATAGGAACGCGTGTGCGCCAGGTGCTGCGCGAGGCGGGCGTCGACACCGCGGTCGACGAGCTCGGCGTGCCCGACGAGTTCATCGACCACGCGACCCGCGAGCAGATTCTCGACGACGCGGGCCTAACCGCGGCCAAGATCGCGCAGGACGTCGTTGCCCAGGTGCTCGGCACGCGCATCCCCGTCGCCCGCGCGGCAACGGGCGAGATCCCGACGCTTTCCGGTCTCGCTCGTAGCCGAGACCAGCGCAGCTAGAGCGAGTCCTCGAACGACTCGTCGATACCGCGCCGCGGCGCGCGTGCCTTCCCCGCCTCGATCCGCCGGCACCGCCACACCGACCAGCCCCACCCCAGGGGGAGTGCGGCAGCGGAGCCGACGAGAGTGATCTGAGCGAGCCAATTGCCCAGGTTGAGCGAGCCAGCCACGACGAGCTGGAACGACCCCACGACGAGCACGCCGATCGCGGTGCCCAGGGTTGCATAGGCGACCGCATGGACGAGCAGGGAGCGGACGCGGCGCAGCAGGCGCCCGAGCCACCACGCAGCGCTGCAGAGAAGCAGGGCGACGATCCCCGAGACGACGAGCGCGATCGGCACGGCGTACACCACAAGTGCGACGATGCTCGCTCCGAGAGGTCCCCAGAGCGGGTTGAACGTCGCGATCGCAGCGCCCGTGAGCACCGTGTCGAACACGAGATTGAATGCCAACCACGAGGCGAGTGTGCCCAGGAGGAACTCGTCCTTGGTGAACGCCATGGGCTCGGCATCCGTTCGCGGCGTCGGCTCGACGGTGCTCACGCCGTCACCCCGCCGAGCAGCTGCAGGAGCTGACGCAGCGGCCCGCGCACGACGGGCAGGCGCAGGAAGGGCAGTGCGACCGTGAACAGCGCCAGCCCGCGCGTGAGCAGCTCTCGCGTGCGCCGCTGATCGGGCGACGAGTCGTAGACCCAGAACAGTGCCAGCAGCAGATGCGCGAGCACGAGGGCGCGGGGGAGAAGGTCACGGATGTCGGCGGGCAAGGCATGGCCCGAACCCTCGACGGCTTCGTGGAACAGATCCTCGAGCACGCCGAGGGCTGCGGAGGACTCGTGCGAGAGCGGGTTGATCGGCGATCGCGGCGAGATCGACGCCGACACGAACTCGGCCGCGTGCGCGCGGTACGGCTCGAGTTCGGCGATGCCCGTGCGATAGACGATCGCCAGCCGGTCGACCAGGCCGGGCGCTTCGGCCAGGAGCGGCTCTGCGACCGCGCGATGCCGTTCCTGCACCTCGAGGTAGAGCTCCTGAACCAGGTGGTTCTTCGAGGCGAAGTGATAGTTCGTGGTGCCGACCGAGACCCCGGCTTCGGCCGCGATCAGCCGGATCGTCGTCTCGTCGTAACCGCGTTCGCGGAACGATCGAAGCGCGATCTCGCGCAGCGCGGCGCGCGTGCGCTCGGACTTCGTCTGCGGCATCCGCTCGGTCGCATCAGAACTGAACATGTTCAGAAAACTACACGTCACGACGGGAATGCGAAAGGGCGGTCCTGCGCAACGCAGGACCGCCCTCGAGGAGGCGGTCGGATCAGCCGCCGATGCCGCGGATCACCGGGTGGTGGAACGTGTCGCCGAACACGCGCTCAGAGGCGCCCTCGCGGTCGAGGTACGGCGACGCGCCGCCGTCGATGAACGGCCAGCCCGCACCCAGGATGAGGCACAGATCGATGTCTTCGACCTCGGGCACGACGCCCTCGTCGAGCATGATCCGGATCTCCTGCGCGAGACCGTCCTGCACGCGGCCGAGGATCGTCGCCTCGGTAGACGGCGTCGAGCCGACGGCGCCCTTGAGCGTCTTCTCGGCGGCCTTCGTCCAGCCGGTGACCTTGCCGTTCTTGTCCTTGTCGACGACCTCGGACAGCTCCGCCAGCTCGTGGAAGTTCTCGGACGCATAGAAGCGGTCCGGGAACGCGCCGGCCATCGTGTCCTGCACGTGGGCGGCGACCTTCCAGCCGACCAGGTCGATGAGCTGGAACGGCGTCATCGGCAGGCCGAGCGGGGCGAAAGCCTTCTCGACCGTCAGCAGGGGAGTGCCCTCGTAGACGGCGCGTGCCGCCTCGCCCATCACCTTCGCCAGCAGGCGGTTCACGACGAAACCGGGCGCGTCGGCGGTCAGCACCGCGTTCTTGCCCAGGCCCTTGGCGACGACGAACGCCGTCGAGAGGGTCTGCTCGTTCGTGTGCGGCGTCTTCACGATCTCGATCAGCGGCATGACCGCGACCGGGTTGAAGAAGTGGAAGCCGACCAGGCGCTCGGGGTGGGCGAGCTTCGAGCCGATCTCCTCCACCGACAGCGACGAGGTGTTGGTCGCCAGAATCGCGTCAGGTGCGATGATCTGCTCGATCTCGCCGAACACCTGCTGCTTCACACCGGTCTGTTCGAACACGGCCTCGATGACGAAGTCGCAGTCGGCGTACGCGCTCTTGTCGGTGGTGCCGGTCACGAGCGCGCGCAGGCGGTTGGCGGCGTCGCCGTCGAGGCGTCCCTTGGCCTCGAGCTTGCCGATCTCGTCGTGGATGTACGCCACGCCCTTGTCGACGCGCGCCTGGTCGAGGTCGGTGATGAGCACCGGCACCTGCAGCTTGCGCACGAAAAGCAGCGCGAACTGGCTCGCCATCAGGCCGGCGCCGATGATGCCGACCTTGTTCACGCGCCGCGCGAGCGCCTTGTCAGGGGCGCCGACGGGCCGCTTGGCGCGCTTCTGCACGAGATCGAAGGCGTACATCGATGCCGCGAACTGGTCGCCCGTCACGAGCTCGGCGAGAGCTTCGTCCTCGCGGGCGAAGCCCTCGGCCTTCGTGCCGCTCTTGGCCTTGTCGAGCAGCTCCAGCGCCGCGTAGGGCGACTTGGGCACCGTCCCGATCTTCGACTCGAGCATGCCGCGGGCCATCTTGATCGCGATCGGCCACTTGGTGAGGCGCTCGATCTTGCCGGGCTCGTTCTTGCGCTCGACCTTGATCCTGCCGGTGAGCACGCCGTCGGCCCACGCGAGCGAGTCCTCGAGGTAGTTCGCCGCCGGGAAGATCGCGTCGACGATGCCGTAATCGAACGCCTGCTGCGGCTTGAGCATGCGGTTCTGCTTGAGCGGGTTCGAGATCACCACCTCGAGCGCGTTCTCGATGCCGATGAGGTTCGGCAGCAGGTACGCGCCGCCCCAGCCGGGGATGATGCCGAGGAACACCTCGGGCAGCGCGATGGCGGCGGCCGAGGCATCCACTGTCCGGTACGCGCTGTTGAGCGCGATCTCGAGCCCGCCGCCGAGCGCGAGCCCATTGACGAAGGCGAAGACCGGAACGCCGAGTTCGGACAGCTTGCCGAACACCTTGTGCCCGAGCTGCGCGACCAGGCGCGCGTCGTCCTTCGAGCCGACCTTGGTGATGTCGCTGAGGTCGGCGCCGGCAGCGAGGATGTACTGCTTGCCGGTGATGCCGACGGCCTGGATCTCGCCGGCGGCCGCGCGGGCCTTGAGCGCGTCGAGCGTCTCGCCGAGCTGGAACATCGTGGCCGGGCCGAGCGTGTTCGGGCGCGTGTGGTCACGGCCGTTGTCGAGCGTCACCAGCGCGAGCACCTTGCCGGAGGCGAGGCGGATGTCGCGGACGCGCGTGTGCGTGATCACCTCGCCCTCGGTCGCAGCCAGGATGGGGGAGAAGTCGATGTCGTCGTAGTTCGTCATTCTTCGCGTGCCCTTACTTGCGCTTCTTGCCGTCGTAGAACGGGTTCTCCCAGATCACGGAGCCCCCCTGCCCGAGGCCCACGCACATCGCCGTGAGGCCGTAGCGGACGTCGGGGCGCTCGGCGAACTGCGCCGCGAGCTGGATCATCAGGCGCACACCGGTTGCCGCGAGCGGGTGTCCGAGTGCGATCGCGCCGCCCCACTGGTTGACGCGGGGGTCGTCGTCGGCGACGCCGAAGTGGTCCAGCAGCGAGATGACCTGGACCGCGAAGGCCTCGTTCAGCTCGAACAGGCCGATGTCGTCGATCGTGAGGCCGGCCTTCTTGAGGGCCTTCTCGGTCGAGGGGATCGGGCCGATGCCCATGATCTCGGGCTGGACGCCCGCGAACGCGAACGAGACGAGCTTCATCTTGGGAGCAAGGCCCAGCTCCTTCACGGCGGTGCCGCCGGCAAGCAGCGACATGGTCGCACCGTCGGTGAGCGGTGAGGAGGTGCCCGCGGTCACCCGTCCGTGCGGGCGGAACGGGGTCTTCAGCCCGGCGAGGTCTTCCATCGTGGTCTGGGGCCGGCGGCCCTCGTCCTCGGTGGCCAGGCCCCACGCGCCCTCGGCGTCCTTCACGGCGACCGACACCAGATCGGGCTGGAACCTGCCGGCCTCGTACGCGGCCTGCGCCTTGTGCTGGCTGAGCATGCCGAAGCGGTCGGCTCGCTCCTTGGTGAGGTGCGGGAACCGGTCGTGGATGCGTTCGGCCGTGACGCCCATGTTGAGGGCGCCGGGGTCGACCATGCGCTCGGCCACGAAGCGGGGGTTCGGGTCGGCGTTGGTCCCGATGGGGTGCCGGCCCATGTGCTCGACGCCGCCGGCGAGGGCGAGGTCGTACATGCCGACGCCGATCGACGCCGCCATCGTGGTGACGCTCGTCATGGCGCCCGCGCACATGCGGTCGATGGCGAAGCCGGGGACCGTCTGCGGGAGCCCCGCGAGGATCGCGACCGAGCGACCGAGCGTCAGCCCCTGGTCACCGGTCTGGCTGGTCGCGGCGATCGCGACGTCGTCGATGCGCTCCGCGGGAACGCCGGGGTTGCGCTCCATGAGACCGATCGTCGCCTTGACGGCGAGGTCGTCCGCGCGCGTGTTCCAGTACATGCCCTTCTCGCCGGCGCGACCGAACGGGGTGCGCATGCCATCGACGAAGAAGACGTCCGAGATCTCGGCCACTCTGCCTCCAAAGTTTGGGATTGGGTTCAGCCTACGGTGAGACCGAGTCTCACGAAAACGCTTGGATCGAACCTACGAAGCGGTTTCGGCGGCCTGTGCAGTATTTTGCGCCGAATTCACAAACGCTTCGGCGATGGCCTGTGCACTCTGTGCAATCTGCCAGGAACGCGCGCCGAGAGCTGCGAGGGCGTCGCCGACGGATGCCGCGGTGATCGGCTGCGGGGGAGCCCACGCCACTCTTCGCAGCAGCTCGGGGGTGAGCAGGTTCTCGACGGGCATGCCGAGCGTCTCGGCCAGCGCGTCCACCACGGGACGGGCGGCTTTCAGCCGCGCATCGGCCTCGGGGTTGCGGTCCTCCCACGCGCGGGGCGGCGGAAGGCTGTCGCCGCCGGTCGCGCGCTCCAGCGGCGGCCGGCCGTCCGCGCGGCCCGCCTCGATCGCGGCCCACCAGCGGTCGAGCTGCGTACGGCTCGCGCGCCCGGTGAACTCCTTCACCCCGGCGAGCTCCTGCTTGGACTTCGGGTCGGCCAGGACGGCCGCCACCAGGGCGCGATCGGGCACGAGGCGGCCGGGTGAGACATCCTCCGCCTGCGCGTACTCCTCGCGCGCAGTCCACAGCGCCCGCGCGACGGCGAGCGCCTTGCGGCCCCGCACGGTGTGCAGGCCGCTCAGGCGCCGCCAGGGCTCCTCACGGGCGGGCTTGGGCGTGCGCTCCAGCACCGCCTGGAACTCCTCCGCCGCGAACTCGGTCTTGTGCTGGTCGGCGAGCTCGGCTGCCAGTGCGTCGCGGACGTCGATCAGGTGCTCGACGTCCAGCGCGGCGTATTCCAGCCACGACTGCGGGAGCGGTCTGATCGACCAGTCGGATGCCGAGTGCGCCTTTGCGAGGGTGATCCCCAGCGTGTCCTCGACGACTGCGCCGAGGCCCACTCGCGCGTGGCCGAGGAGGCGGGCGGCCAGTTCGGTGTCGAAGATCGACGGGGGCTCGAGGCCGACCTCGCGCAGCGAGGGGAGATCCTGGCTCGCCGCGTGGAGCACCCACTCCTCGGACCCGATCGCCTCCTGGAGCAGGCCGAACTCGCCGATCGCCGGCGGATCCAGCAGGAACACCCCCGAGCCGCGGCGGAAGACCTGGATCAGGTAGGCGCGCTGCGAGTAGCGGAAGCCGGAGGCCCGCTCGACGTCCACCGCGACGGGTCCGGTGCCGGCGGACAGGCGCCCCGCGGCCTCCTCGAGGCCCGCGGCATCCGCGAGCACGTCGTATTCAGCCACGCATCGTCCTTCGTGTCGAGATCACCGCGATCTCTTCCGAGCCCGGCGGCAGACCGGCCAACATGCACACCAGCTCCGCCCAGGCTTCGACATGCGCTCCGAGCGGGGCGTGCGGCGACCAGGACGCGCGCAGCTCGATCTGGGATCCGTCGCCCTCATCGCGAAGCGTGCCGAAGCCCTTCGAGATGATCTTGGTCGCCGTGCCGGAGGCGGAGTGGTAGCCGGCGCGGTGCGCTGCGAGCGCATCGACCAGCCAGGACCACGCTACATCGGCAAGGAGCGGATCGCTGCCGATGTCGGTGTCCAACGGCGCCTGTGCGAAGCACACGATGCGCCACGGGCCGCCCCACGCGTGGGGCGCGTCGGGGTCGTGCAGGAGCACGAACCGTCCCGTCGCGGAAGCTGATTCGGGATCGCCCTGCACCGGTCGCACGTCGGCGGCCAGCGCCAGCGACTCCGGTGCGAGACCCTCAGGCGCGGCGATCTCTTCGACCGCCAGATCGGAGCGCAGCCGCACGCCCCTGACCTCGGCGCTGGCGCGCGCGAAGGCTGATGGGGTGGGAGTACGAGGCTCGGCCACGCGGACAGACTAGAGTGAACGTTCGATGGCTACTCCCAGGCGCGCCGCAGGCGGCGGCGCCGCACCCGCGCTGGTGGCGGGCGTGAAGACCGCGCTCACTGTGCTGAGCGCGGCTCTGCTCGGCGTTCTCGCGGTGCTCGGAGTGATTTCGATGCGTGTCGCCAAGAAGGTCGTGACCCCTGCGGCACGCCTCGCCGACACCCGCATCCTGGCGCTGGACACCTCGGCGCAGACGATCACCCTGGCGCGCACGCCCGACACCGTGCTCCCGGGCCGGTACGGGCTGTTCACGAGCGGCACCGAGAACTACCTCAAGCTCGGCTCGGTGCTCGCCGAAGACACCGTGAGCGTCAAGCGCAAGCTCCTCACACACGTCGGAGCGGACTCGCGGCTGGCGCCCGAGGCCGCGTTCAGCGGCTGGTACTTCGACCGGCCCGAAGACCTGCACCTGCCGTTCACATCGGAGCTCATCGGCTCGCCGCTCGGGCCGTGCCCGGCATGGCTGTTCCCCGCCGGCGACGGTGACGTGTGGGTCATCGCCGTGCACGGCCGCGGCACGACGCGCGCGGAATGCCTTCGCGCCGTGCCGGTCTTCCACGGCCTCGGCATCACCTCGCTCGTGGTCTCGTACCGCAACGACGGCGAGGCGCCCCGCAGCCGCACCGGCACCTACGCACTGGGTGCGACGGAGTGGCGCGACGTCGATGCGGCCGTGGGCTTCGCGCGGCGCCACGGCGCGAAGCGCGTCGTGCTGATGGGCTGGTCTATGGGCGGCGCGGTCACACTGCAGCTCGCGCTCAATTCGCCGCACGCCTCGGTGATCGCGGGGCTCGTGCTGGAGTCGCCGGTCATCGACTGGCGCATCGTGCTGGACTACCAGGCCCGGCTGCTGAAGCTCCCCGCGGCCGTATCAGACCTCGCGATCGGCGCGCTCGGTTCGGACTGGGGCGCGACGGTGACCCGTGCGGGCGGGGCGATACCGTTCGACCAGCTCGACATCGTCTCGCGCGCGGCCGAGCTGCGGCATCCGATCCTCATCCTGCACTCGGACGACGACGGATTCGTGCCGTCGGATGCCTCGCACGACCTGGTCGTCGCGCGCCCGGACCTCGTCGAGCTGAAAGTGTTCGAGGTCGCGCGCCACACGAAGCTGTGGAACTACGACCAGGAGCGCTGGTCGGCGAGCATCCGCGAGTGGCTCGAGCGGCAGGGGATCATCTCGTCGCGCGAAGACGCAGATAGCTGAAGCCCGCCTCGTCGACGAGCATGCCCGCCACCTCGGTGCGCACTCCCGCGTCGACCGGCAGGAAGGGCTGCGGGGCGGGCCCGATCGCGGGGGCCACGGTGATGCAGAACTCGTCGATCACTCCGGCCGCCGCGAACTGCGCAGCGAGCGTCGGGCCGCCCTCGCACACCACGCGCGCGAGCCCCTCTGCGGCCAGTGCCGCGAGGATCGCCCGCGGATCGAGCCTGCCGGAGCCGGGGACACCCAGCACGCGGACCCCGGCAAGTCCGGCGCGCTGCGCCGCGATCGGCGCGAGCGCCTCGGGCACGACGAGCATCACCCGATCGGGATCGGCCTGAGGATCGATCCGCAGGCGGTGCCCGTCGAGGCGCGCCGACCCGGTGACGATCGCGAGCCGCGTCGCCTTTGGCACGACGTAGCCCTCGGCGCGGACGCTCTGCGCACCGACGAGCACGACATCGGCGTGCGCGCGGATGGCGCCGAGCACGGTGCGGTCCACTCGGCTGGTGAGTGTGTCGCTCGTGCCGTCGGACCCTGCGGCGGCCCCGGTGAGGTTGGTCACCATGTTGAGGCGCACAGAGGGCCGCTCGTCGAGCCGGTAGCGCTCGCGCAGCCAGGCGCGGCCGGCGTCGGCTGCGGCATCCGTCGCCTGAAGAGACCGGGGGACGACCTCGGTGACGAGCATCAGGCGTGGCGCTTGGCGCGGATCTGACGCTTGGCTCGCGCGAGCATGCCGGTCATGCCCGACAGGCGCAGGGGTGAGACCGCGCGGCGGATGCCGATCGAATCGGGGAAGTCGTCGGGGACGGCCAGCGCCTCGTCGACCGTGAGCCCGGTGAGCCCCTGCGCGAGGATGCTCGCGAAGCCGCGCGTGGTCGGGGCCTCAGGCGGTGCCGTGGCGAACATCGCGACCCGGTCGTCGTCGCCGACCTCGATCGCGATGAACACCGGCGACTGGCATTCGAGCACCTGCTCGAACAGCTCTTTGTGGCCCGCGTAGCGCTCCGGCACGTCGGGGAGCTTGTTCGAGAACTCCAGCAGCAGCTGGAGGCGCTCAGGCTCTTCGAGGTCGAGGAACTCGTCGCGGATCATCGCGAGGCTCGCAGGCAGGGTCGACTCTGTCATCCCCGCCATCATCCCACGGGCGGGGCCGGAGAGCGCCGTCACGAGCGGGCGGGGACCTCTCCCGGGGCGTCGCCGGTGACGATCGGCACGCGCACCGCGCTGCCCCACTCGGTCCACGAGCCGTCGTAGTTGCGGACGTTGTCGAAACCGAGCAGGTGCTTCAGCACGAACCACGTGTGGCTGGAGCGCTCGCCGATGCGGCAGTAGGCGACGATCGCGTCGCCGTCCTTGAGGCCCGCCTCGCCGCGATAGATCGCGTCGAGCTCAGCGCGCGGCTTGAATCCGCCGTCCTCGGCGACGGCACGTGCCCACGGCACGCTCTGCGCCGACGGGATGTGACCGGCGCGCAGCGCGCCCTCTTCGGGGTAGGCGGGCGCGGACGTGCGCGAGCCGTTGTACTCCTCGGGCGAGCGCACGTCGATGAGCGGGCTGCCGAGGTGGGCGAGCACATCCTCCTTGTATGCGCGCAGGATGCTGTCGTCGCGATCGACGACTGGGTACTCGGTCGCCTCGCGCTCGGTCGCGTCGGTCGTGATGGGGCGCCCCTCGGCGATCCAGCGGTCGCGGCCGCCGTCGAGCAGGCGCACGTCCTGGTGGCCGAACAGCGAGAACACCCACAGGGCGTACGCGGCCCACCAGTTGTTCTTGTCGCCGTAGATGACGACGGTGTCGTCGCGCGCGATGCCCTTGCGGCTGAGGAGGGCCGCGAAGCCGTCGCCGTCGACGTAGTCGCGAACGACCGGGTCGTTCAGCTCGGTGTGCCAGTCGACCTTGACGGCGCCGGGGATGTGTCCGGTCTCGTACAACAGCACGTCCTCGTCGGATTCGACGACGACCAGGCCGGGCCGGCCGAGACGCGCCTGCAGCCAGTCGCCCGTCACGAGACGGCCGGGCGCGGCGTACTCGGCGAACTTGGGGGACGTGGTGTCGAACTCTACGGTCACCGGAGTGCTCCTTGGTCGTCGGGGGTGGGGGACGGCGTAGGGTTGAGGCATCCCCCGCTTGCGTCGCCTTCGACGATAGGGTTCCGCGCGGGGGAGCGCACTGATTCCGTCATCCTGTTACCGGAGGTTTCATCCGCCGGGCAGTTCTACACGGGCGGGCTCCGTCTCGCCGGAGACGAGCACCATGACCACGACCGAGGCACGCACCGGGATCGTGCATCTGGCCGAGCGCGCCCCGCAGCTCTCGGGCGCCGAGATGGTCGCCCAGCTCGTGCCGCCGCCGCAGTTCGACGCGGCGACCTTCGACTCCTATCGCGCCGACGCCGCGTTCCCGTCGCAGCAGGAGGCGAAGGACACGCTGATCGCCTTCGCCGGCGGCGGTGTCGCGCCGGTTCGGGGCGGGCTGTTCCGCCGGGCGAAGAGGGGCCCCGAGCTCAAGCCCGGCGTCTATCTCGACGGCGGCTTCGGCGTGGGCAAGACCCATCTGCTGGCATCCGTGTATCACGCGATGCCCGCACGCCGGAAGTACTTCGGCTCGTTCATCGAGTACACCGCGCTCGTCGGCGCGATCGGCTACAAGAACACCGTCGACCTGTTCCGCGGCGCGGACCTGCTCTGCATAGACGAGTTCGAACTCGACGACCCGGGCGACACGATGGTGATGACCAGGCTGCTGGCAGAGCTGGTCGCCACCGGCACTCGGCTCGCCGCGACCTCGAACACGCCGCCGAACGCCCTCGGCGAGGGGCGCTTCGCCGCACAGGACTTCCTCCGCGAGATCCACGCGATGTCCGAGAGCTTCCAGACACTGCGCATCGACGGCACGGACTTTCGCCATCGCGCGGTCGACGGCCACGCCGCGGTGCTTTCGCCTGCCGAGTACGAGGCGGCGGTGGCGGATGCCTCCATCCGCGGTCTGGTGTCGGACGACGGTTTCGCCGACCTGGTGTCGCACCTCGCGCGCGTGCATCCGTCGCGCTACATCCGCTTGATCGACGGGCTGTCGGCGGTCGGGCTGCGCGACGTGGCACCGTTCGACGACCAGTCCGCCGCGCTGCGGTTCGTGGCCTTCGTCGATCGCGTCTACGACGCCCAGCTGCCCATCCGCGCCACCGGGGTGTCGCTGGACCTGGTGTTCCCCGAGGAGATGCTCGCCGGGGGCTACCGCAAGAAGTACCTGCGCGCGATCTCACGCCTCGTCGCCTCGACGCTGGCCTGAGCCGGAGCATGCCGCCGAGGCATCCGTCGCACGGCTTTCGGATGCTGAGTCCGCAACCCTCCGAAAGCAGACTCGGGGTACCCTCACGCTCTCGCGAAACCTGATGTTTACGCGAGAGCGTCCCACGTAACCAAGGCGAAACAGGACTCGCACGCCACCGGTAACGGTCGATCGCGAAACTGGGCCTCGGCCCCGAGAGCAAGCGACCCGAACCGCAAGTCCTCTGGGTATCCCTCGAGTAACACGACATGGATGAGGATTCTCATGGACAGCGGTAACCTCGCCTGGTCCGTCGCAGCGACGGCATTGGTGCTTTTCATGACGCCGGGAGTGGCGTTCTTCTACGGTGGCCTCGTCAAGGCGAAGAGCGTCGTCAGCATGATGATGATGAGCTTCGGCGCGCTGGGCCTGGTGAGCGTTCTGTGGGTGCTCTACGGCTTCAACATGAGCGCCGTCGAGAACACCTGGGCGTTCGCCGGCAACCCGTTCAGCGACTTCGGTCTCTCGGGCGCCGACAGCGACACGCTGGTGGGCGTCACCTACGGTGCGACCTTCGCGATCATCACCGTCGCGCTGATCTCGGGCGCGATCGCCGATCGCGCCAAGTTCGGCTCGTGGATGATCTTCGCCGGCATCTGGGCGACGGTCGTCTACTTCCCGGTCGCCGCGTGGGTCTGGGGCGGCGGCTGGATCATGGGCCTCGGTGAGACCTTCGGGTTCTCGACGTCGGTCATCGACTACGCCGGTGGAACCGCGGTGCACATCAACGCCGGTGCCGCAGCGCTTGCGCTCGCGCTCGTGCTCGGCAAGCGCATCGGCTTCCAGAAGGGCATCCAGAAGCCGCACAACGTGCCGCTGGTCATGCTCGGCGCAGCGATCCTGTGGTTCGGCTGGTTCGGCTTCAACGCCGGCGCCGAGGGCACCTTCGGTCTGCTGGGCACCGAGGACTCGTCGGTCGGCCTCATCATCGTCAACACCCTGGGCGCCACGGCCGCGGCGATCATCGGCTGGATCGTCGTCGAGAAGTTCAAGGACGGCAAGTCGACCTCGGTGGGCGCGGCAACCGGTGCCGTCGCGGGCCTCGTCGCGATCACCCCGTCGTGCGCCAACCTGACCCCGGGCTGGGCTCTGCTGCTCGGCGTCATCGCTGGGGCGGTCTGCGCTCTGGCGGTCGAGCTCAAGTGGAAACTCGGCTACGACGACTCGCTCGACGTGGTCGGCGTGCACCTGGTCGGCGGTCTGATCGGAACGATCTACCTCGGCTTCTTCGCCACCGGCACGGGCCTGTTCCTCGGCGGCGGCTGGGAGCAGCTGATCCTGCAGGTGATCGCAGCGCTCGGCGTGCTGATCTACTCGTTCGCGGTCGCCTGGATCCTGGGCTTCGCGATCGACAAGACGCTCGGGTTCCGCATCAAGAACGAGGACGAGCTCGCCGGCGTCGACACCGTCGTCCACGGCGAAGAGGGCTACCTCCTCGAAGAGCGCGTCTGAGTCACACGCACAGCAGGGAGGGGCGTCGCGGCATCGGCCGCGGCGCCTCTCCTCGTCGTCCGCCGAGAGCGGGGCGCGGTCGGGCGCGGCGCTATCGTGACGGTGTGACTCCACGCAAAGGCGTTCTCGCCGCCCTCGGCCGCATGTTCCGTCCCGCACGTCGGGGCGCCGGCGAGCCGGGTCGCGCGGGCACCGGCGAGCCGGGGCGCTCCGGCGTCGCGGCCACAGTGGAGATCACGCCGCCCGGGCCGCGGGCGCTGCAGATCCAGTACGCGCCTGATCACGACGGCGACCCCGACGCCGGCGAGGTCGTGTGGACCTGGGTTCCCTACGCCGAGAACGACGGGCGCGGGAAGGATCGTCCGGTGCTGGTCATCGGGCGACAAGATGCCGAGCGCGTGTACGCCGTGCGGCTGACCAGCAAGTCGCACGACGGCGACCGCGACTTCCTGTCGATCGGCTCAGGCCCATGGGACTCGCAGGGACGCCCCTCGTGGATCGACATCGAGCAGGTGTACAGCGTGCACGCGGACGGCCTGCGTCGCGAGGCGGCCGCGCTCGACCTGGAGCGGTTCGTGAGGGTGGCCGCCGCACTGCACGAGCGCTACGGGTGGCCGGTGGGAATTCGCTGACGATGCGCACGTGGCCCACTCGGGGCGGCGGTGTCGCCTTCGCGGTGATCGGCGGGCTGTGGGCGTTGCGCCTGGCACGGACGCGCTCGCTGAATGCGAGGCGTCGCCGGGGAGTACTGGTCAAAGATGACCGGCTGATGGCCGCGCGCAGCCGCGCAGCGCCGCGTCCAGAACTCGCGTCGGCGGTCTCAGCCACGAGCCGGTAGAGCCTTCCCGAGCAGGCTTGCCTGCCATAGATAGGCCGCCGCCGGATCCGATGACATCTACTCGTGCAGCAGACTCGTCGGGCGGTGCGCTGAATGCACGGCGGTATATCTTTGAACGGCAGGCGAAGTGAGGAGCGCGACACATGGTGCGGGCTGAGCAGAACCGTCGAGCACCGGAAACCTCGCTGGAGAACCATCGCTTCTACGCGGATCTTCTGAACGACCCGGCTCTTCGGTCACTGGTGGAGTTGCTCCTCGACACAGAACCGGGAGCGCGGCTACCGAGCGAGCGCGAGCTCACACAGACCTTGAACATGAGCCGGAACACCCTTCGCGATCGAATAGGGCGCCTCGAGTCGATGGGAGCACTGACCCGCAAGGAACGGCTCGGCACCTACTACACGGGCGTCCAGGCGGAGCGCACCGGGGATGTGCTGCTTCTCAGCCTCATGTTCCAGCAGATGACGCTGGAGTCCTTGACATCTGTGCGCCACGCTCTCGAACGCCAAGCCGCGATCGAAGCGTGCGTGAACGGAGACGAGCAGAACTTCACTGCGCTCAGCGAGAGTGCGGCGGCCATGCACCGCACCGAGGACGGCAGGGAACTGCTTGAGGCCGATGACGCCTTCCACCGTGCACTGTTCGCGGCGTCCGCCTCGCCCGCGTTGATCTTCTTCTCTCAGATGCTCTATGCGGTCCTGCGGGGCACGCTGCGGCACCTCACGTTGGAGCAGGACTTCGAGACGATGCGCCGCGTGCACAACGACGTGCTGCTCGCGGTGCGACAGCGGGATCCGCAGGCGGCTACAGAGGCGATCGATGCTCACTTCGCCTGGCTGGGCGTGCTGCGCGAAAGGGAGGCTGCCGAAAGGGAGCCTGCCGAATGAGACGGCTAGGTTAGGGCCGGGAGCGTGGCGGGGCGGAGCTCTGGACGAGCCCACCGTCGACGGGAAGGCAGATGCCGTTGATGTATCGCGCCTCGTCGGATGCGAGAAAGAGGGCGGCGTTGGCCACGTCGAAGGCGTCGCCCATCCGTCCGGTCGGTGAGAGCGCGTGGCGGGCGGCCACCATCTCCTCGAGAGTGCCGTAGGCGGCGCTGATCTGGTGGTACATCATGGGTGTGGCAATGTAGCCGGGTGCGATGGTGTTCGCGCGGATGCCCCTTGAGGCATACTCCAGGGCGAGGCTCTGAGTGAACTGCGCAACGGCCCCCTTCGTCGCCGAGTAGCTTGGGTAGTTGTATCCGATGTAGCGCATCCCCCCGACGGAGCCGATGTTGACGATGCTGCCGGCGCCCTGCGAGAGCATGTGTGGAAGCACGTGTTTGCAGGTGAGAAACATGCTGGTGAGGTTCACGTCGAGCACATACCGCCACTCTTCGACGGATTGTTCGGTGGGACCGCCCATGCGTGCGATCCCGACGTTATTGTGAAGCACATCGATGCGGCCGAACTCCGCGATCGCGCGTGCGACTGCCGACTGCACCGACTCCTCGTCGGTGACATCTCCGACGATGCCGAGCACGTTCGGGATGATCCCGAGCGCCGTGCACTCCGCCCGTATGCGGCCGGTGCCACCCCGTACGGCCTCCTCGTTCATATCGACGATCGCGACGGAGGCTCCCTCTCGCGCATAGGTGACGGCCGCCGCGAGACCGTTGTTGATTTCGCCACCGGCAGAGCCGCCTCCGAAGATGAGGCAGATCTTGTTCAGGAGCCGATTCATGGATCGCCTTTCGAGCGAGTTCGGGATGGAGAGGCGGCCTCCACCCTCCCAGTGGGTTCAGACCGTGCGCTCACGCGAGCGAGCGTCTGACCGCAGTCACGAAGTCGTCCTTCGACGGGATCACAGCCTCTTCAAGCGGCGGAGAGTACGGGATCGGAGTTCGCGCTCCACCGACTCGGATAGGCGCGGCGTCGAGCTTGTCCCAGGCCGCTTCGACCGTCTGAGCGACGAATTCCGCGCCCCAGCCGAAGTCGCGCACGGCCTCGTGACCGACGACGAGGTGTCTGGTCTTGCCGACGGACGCGTAGATCGTGTCCATGTCGAGCGGGTAAAGCGTTCTCGGGTCAATGATCTCGATCTCGATTCCGTCCGCAGCGAGTTCCTCGGCCGCCGCAAACGAGCGAGCGAGCATCTGCTGGGTCGCGACGACGGTCGCGTGCTGGCCCTCGCGTGCGACGCGCGCCCGGCCGAAGGGGATCGGGGCGAAGTCGACGGGACCCCGGTCGTAGTACTGGTTCTTGTGTTCCAGGAATATCGTCGGGTTGTCCGTCGTCACCGCGTGCCGCAGCAGGCCGTAGGCGTCGCCTGGAGTTCCCGGCACGACGACCTCGAGGCCAGGAATGTGGGCAAACAGGGTCTCCAGCGATTGTGAGTGCTGCGCCGCCTTGCCGATGCCCGATCCGCCGTTGGTTCGGATGACGAGTGGCGTATCGAACTGGCCGCCGAACATGTACCGCGCTTTGGCGGCCTGATTGATGATCCCGTCGAAGCCGAGGAACGAGAAGTCGGAGTACATAATCTCGAGGATCGGCCTTGTGCCGCGCGCGGCGGCGGCAGAGACGGCAGAGAGCAACACCTCTTCGCTGATCGGGGTGTCGAGCACGCGGTCGCGTCCGAACTTTTCGAGCAGCCCGCGGGTGACACCGTAGATTCCGCCACCCGTGCCCCAAGTGGTGATGTCTTCACCAAGCACGAACGCTTCGGGGGTGTCATCCAGGATGTCATGCAGGGCAGTGTTGAGCGATCGCCACGTCACCATGTTCTTCGTCTCTGCGGTCATGCGCGCGCTCCCTTCGAGTACACGTCGGTGAAGGCCTCGGTCGGGTTCGGGAAGGGTGAGTTGCGTGCGAACTGCTCCGCCGCTTCGACCTCCTCGAAGATCCTCGCGGTCGTGGTGTCCCACTCCTCTTGGGTGATGACGCCCTGCTCAATGAGCCGAGCGAGCAGGTTCGCGATCGGGTCCTTGGTCTTCGCCGCCTCGACTTCGGCCGCGTTGCGATAGATCTCCGTGTCGCCGGCCATGTGGCCGAGATACCGGTAGGTGTCGCAGACGAGGAAGCTCGGTCCCTCGCCTGCACGGGCGCGCGCTACCCCGGCCTCCGCCGCCTCGAACACGGCTTGTAGGTCCATTCCGTCCACGTTCACCGAGGGCACGCCGTACGCTTCGCCGCGCTGGCTGAGGTCGGTCTGTGCAATCATCTCCTCGATCGACGCGGACTGCGCATAGTGGTTGTTCTCGAGCACGAAGACAACCGGAAGACGCCAGATCGCCGTGAGGTTGAAGGCCTCCGCGAGCACACCCTGGTTGGAGGCACCGTCGCCGAAGTACGAGACCGCGACAGTGCCGTCCCCCTTTTGCTTCGCCGCCAGGGCGGCACCGGTGGCGATGCCGATCCCGGCGCCGACGATCCCGTTGGTTCCGAGAACGCCGATCTCCTTCACCCCGATGTGCATCGATCCGCCCTTGCCTCCGCAGTAGCCATCGGATCGCCCAAGGATCTCAGCCATGGTGCGACCGAAGTCCGCCCCCTTGGCGAGCGTGTGTGCGTGTCCGCGATGGTTGCTCGCGATCGCGTCGTCCTCCGTGAGGGCGAGGGAGACGCCGACGGCGACCGCCTCCATCCCGAGCGAGGGGTGTGTGGATCCGCGGATCAAGCCCTCCTCGGACAGCAGCGGCATGCGGCGCTCGAACTCACGGATCTTCGCCATGAGTTCAAGTCCGGCGAGGCCCTGTTGTGTTGCGACGTAGCTCGACATCCCGGTCCTCACTGGATCGTAGCGATGGTCTCGTCGAGTTCGACCAGTTCGCCTGCTTGCTTCTTGAGCGAGATGACGCCGCCGATGGGTGCGGTGAGTTCAGTCACGACTTTCGACGTTTCGATCATCGCGATTTCTTGGCCCTCGGTGATGGTCGCGCCGTCGTCGATGAGCCATTCCACGAGGTCGGCGTCCTCTTCGTCGCCGAGGAAGTCCTTGGTGAGTTTCACATCCATGCTGTTTCTCCTTGCTCGTCAGTTGTTGGGTTTGTATTCCGTAGGGGTCGGCTGCGACTGCACCGTCCGCGTAGAGGGGTCGATGCGCTGCACGGTGAGTTCGAACGTCGCCGCGACGAGGTTCTCTCCGGGCATTAGTTCACCTGCGCGCATTTCCCCGTGGCGGTCGACCAACGTGCAGCTCAAGCGCGCGGCCGGCTCCCCGTCGACGGTCCGCACATCGCCGAAGAGGGCGATGACTTCGGTTGCTGGACCGTCGACCGAGATCTGCTTGCCGCTTGCGCGGTCGACGAAAGTTGCTCCGGCGAGGCTCCCGAGACCGGCTCGCACTGAGGCCCGCTCGAATCCTGCTCTGCGGCAGACCTCCAGCAGCGCTTCGGTGATGTCGACGTTCGGGAGCACGCGCGAGATGATCGTGTCGACGTCACCGCTGTCCTGCGTTCCCATGGCTGTCCTCCGCTCCACCGGCGTGAACACCGGCATTCTTGTCTCCGGATCAGTCGCGCTTCGCCACTGCGCGTCGAAAATGGCGGTCACAGTGACGAACGGAGGGGGCTCGCCGACCGCGGTTTCGAGCCACACATGCCCGCCTTCGTAGCTCCCGTCGGGCGCCTGCCAGAAGCAGTGGCTGTGCATGTAGGGCGTCTCTTCGCGTAGACCGAGCGTGACAGACCCGTAGATCAGGTGGGCGCGCTCTCGCGCTCGGGTGTCGGAGAAGCTCAGCGCCCGCTCCTCTGTCCCGACGTCGGGAATGCAGTAGCTCAGAGGCGCGTAGTCGCCGCCGTGGATCTCTGCGAAGCCGCTGTCCGAGCCGAGCGAAGCCAACGCCTCGTGGAGTTGGTCGACGAGGGGCCGGTTCGGCTGCAGATCGCAGACGCTGCGTCGCGTGCGCACGGCTGCTGAGATGATCCGAGGTTGGGTGGGCGGGCCGGGATGCACGAGTGGTTGCATCGAAGCCTCCTTACAGTTCGTGACTTCGGGGAGGTGGGGGAGTCCACGGTGTCGCCCCTGGTGCGGGGCTGTGGCCAGTGGTGCGCGCGGAGATGGTGAGCGCACCACCGGGGTGCCGATGGAGGGTTCAACCGATAGCAGTGCCTCCACAGACTTTGAGCGTCTCGCCCGTCACATAGGTGGCTCCCGGTGAGGCGAGGAACGCCACAGCTGCCGCGACATCCTCCGGCCGGCCGATGCGCTTGATGGCCTGCGCCTCGACGGGGTATGGCACCCCCCGTGTCATGGAGGTCTCCACTGGGCCGGGGGCGACGGTATTGCAGGTGATCCCTAGCGGGCCGACCTCTTTCGCTACCCATCGTGTGAAGGCGATCACGCCACCTTTCGAGGCGGCATAAGCCGGCCCCGTCCGCGCCGCGGCTCCCTCAGCCCCGGAGTTGGCGCCGCCGATGATGCCCGAGATCGAGCTCACATTGACGATCGCACCAGAGCGGGCTGTCTTCATGTGCGGGTAGACCGCACTCTGGGTCATCAGGAAGGTGCCGGTGAGGTTCGTCTTGATGTCGCGTTCCCAGATTTCGTCGGTCATGTCCTCGAGGCTCAGTCGACCGGCGGTGCCAGCGTTGTTCACGAGCACGTCGAGCGACCCCCAGTCGGCAACGAGACCGTCGAGGCAGGCTCGCACCGCGGCGCGATCCCTGATGTCGACGACCTCGCTGCGCACCCGGACGGCATCGTCGGTCCGATCCGCGATCCTGTCGGCGGTATCAACCGCGTCGATCATGTCAATGATGAGGACATCCGACCCGCGAGAGGCCAGTTCTTCCGCGATCGCCGCGCCGATACCCCCGGCCCCGCCGGTGACGACGCTGACCTTTCCGGAGAGTTCTTGTGGCATTGTGCTGTTCACTCCTTGGGAATCTGAGACGTCATAGCCCGAGCAGGTCTGGCAGCCAGTTGCTCAGGGCAGGGATGAACGTGACGAGCAGGAGCACCACGACGCCCGAGAAGACGAAGGGGATGATGCCCTTCACCGCTTCGCCGAACGAGATCTTGGCGATGCTCGCCGCCACGAAGAGGTCGATCCCCACCGGTGGCGTGATGAGGCCGATCGCGAGGTTCATCGTCATCATGACGCCGATGGTCGTGAGGTCCATACCGAGTTCGAGGAGCACCGGCACGAAGAGTGGGATGAAGAGGTAGAACGCCGAGATCGCGTCGAGAAACATGCCCGCGATGAGCAGCGCAAGGTTGACGATGAGCACGAGCAGCACGATGCTGTCGGTCAGATTCAGCATCCAGTCGGCCACGTGACGCGCGATCTGGTTCCGCGTAATCACGTAGGCGAAAAGCGTCGCCGACGCGATGATGAGCATGATCCGCCCCGACATCACCCCCGCCGTGGTAAAGATCTTGAACACCTCGGAGAGCTTCAGTTCGCGGGTCACGAAGAGGCCCACCACAAGGGCGTATACCGAGGCAACCGCGGCGGATTCCGTCGGCGTGAAGATGCCGCCGTAGATGCCGCCGAGGATAATGACGGGCACCAGCAGGCCCGGCACTGCGCGCAGGAACGTCTTGAACACGACGCTCGCTCGCGCGCGCTTGACGGGCATGCCGATCTCGCCGCCAGAGGTGGCGTTCTCGGGAGTCACCTCGCTCATGGTCAGCAGCCCGGTGTCGTCCGCCGTGCTCGCGATAGCGCCGGTTGCGGTGACAGTCGGCTTCTGTCGCCTGGTGCTCTCGCCCATCGCTTGGCTCAGGTGTGCTGCGGCATTCACCTTGGCGATCTCCATGTCGCGCGGAAGGAACCGGGCGATGAGGTAGAGCACCACCACGAGGGTCAGACCAGGTACGACGCCCGCCATGAAGAGCCGGCCGATCGTCACGCGGCCGACGCCGGGTCCGGCGTAGTCGGCGGCAACGACGGCGAACACGATGTAGGCGATGCTCGGAGGCAGGATGATCCCCAGCTCTCCCGAGGTCGCGACGAGCGACGCCGAGTGACGCTTGCTGTATCCGTGCTTCGCGAGCGCGGGGATGAGGATGCCGCCGATCGCCGCCACCGTCGCGGGGCCAGAGCCAGAGATCGAGGAGAAGAGCAGGGCGGTGAGGATCGCAGTGAGGGCGATGCCGTTCTTCATGTGCCCGAAGCAGGCGTCCGCGAACTCAACCAGGCGTCGCGAAATGCCGGTGAGTTCCATGATGACGCCGGCGAGGATGAAAAAGGGGATCGCCAGCAGCGTCTCGGAGGAGAGCCCCGCGTACAGGATGCTTGAGGCGGGGGCGAGCGCCTTCACGCCGCTGGTGAAGACGATCGTGGCGAACGCCGACAGGCCCATCGACACCGCGACCGGAACACCAAGGAACAGGCAGACGACGAAGGTTCCGAAGAGTACGAGCTCGATCATGAGCAATCTCCCTTCTTCGCATCGCGCTTGGTCGGTGGGGTGGACGGAGGGGCGGGCGTTCGGGTGGTGGCAGCCTCGGCCTGTTCGAAGGCTTCGACTGTCTCGAGCGCCTCCGCCTCCTCACCTTTGAACGCCTCGCCGCCGCGGAACGCGATGACCGCGACCTGCACGCTGCGAATGGCGCCCAGCAGAGCACCGAACGGCAGGCCCATCGAGAAAAGCCACTGAGGCATCTGCAAAGCGGGTGTGAGGCGGCCCGAGTCGAACTGCTTCATCGCGGTCTCGAATCCGAGCCACATCAGGATCAAGAAGAAGACCAGCATGCCGGCGCACACGAGGGCGATGATGATCTTGTGGAGCGCCCCGCGAGTGGAATCGCGGAGCAGGCTGAAGCTGGGATGGGTGCCAAGCCGTGTTGCGGCGGAGGCGCCGACCATGGTCAGCAGCACAGCGAGATTGATGAGCAGCTCGCTGGTGAACGAAAAGGAAGCGTGGAAGACGTACCGCGCGATCACATTGGCGAATGCCAACAGCGTGATGAAGAGGAACGTGATCGCAATGATCGCGGTCTCCAGCCTCCGCAGGATCAGATCAAGCATGGCTATCCGACTCCTCGAGGGGCGGTGGGCAGCACCGCCCCTCGAACGGAGCGCTTCACTTGGGCCGAACGGCCTCGGCGACCTCTGCCGTCCACTTGTCGGCGTGCAGGTCGTAGACGGGCTGCATGGCCTCACGGAATACTGCGAGCTGATCGGCCGTGAGTTCGGTGACCGTCATCCGCTCTTTCATCTCGGCGAGTTGCTCGGCCTCGTTGTCGCGGCTCAGCGCGATCTGGTAGGCGTTCGCCTCGGCGGCGGCCTCTGCGATGAGCTTCTGGTCCTCGTCGCTCAGGCTCTCGTAGAGATCCAGGTTCATACCGAGGATCAGCGGATCGTAGACATAGTTCCAGACCGTGAGGTACTCCTGGACCTCCATCAGGCCGTTCGAGTAGATCACATCGAAGGGGTTCTCCTGTCCGTCAATCGTGCCGTTCTGCAGTGAGGTGAAGACCTCGGAGAAATTCATGGTGACGGGATCGGATCCCAGCTGCTTGTAGATGTCGAGGAAGAGCTCGGAGCCTGCAACTCTGAGCTTCAAGCCCCTGACGTCGTCCGGCGTGGTGACCTCGTGCCTGCTGTTGGTGAGTTGGCGGAACCCCGACTCTCCGAAGCCGAGCATTTTGATACCCATCTCCTGGGTGAGCTGCTGGTACGCCTCGGCGCCGCCGCCAGCGATGGACGCGTCCGCCTCGTCGTAATCCGCATAGAGGAATGGCGCGGTGATCGCGGAGAACCGAGGATCGATACCCGAGTAGATGATCGGCGAGTTGTAGGAGAAGGCCTTGTCGCCGTTCGCGAGCATCTCGACGCCAGCCGCAGGATCGCCGCCAGAGAGCTGCTCGTTCGCGAAGATGTTGAGCGTGATACGGCCGTCCGATTTCTCATCGAGGAGTTCAGCGAACTTCTCGGCGCCTGCCCACCAGGTCGAGGTCTCCGACACGGTGATCGTCATGTCCCAGCTGTAGGACTCGTTATCGACGCTGTCTCCGGTTGGAGTGCCGCCTGAGCACGCAGTGAGCGCAAGTACGGAAGCTGTGAGTAGCGCCACGGTGGTGGTCTTCTTCAACGTGATCTCCTCCTTGAGATATCGCACCTCGTTGGATTGTTGTTTCCTTCGAGGCTGGGTAGTGAGACGGCGACGTTGGGCGCCTGCTCGCGTTGCTCGGCGATGGTGCATCACCGAGCACTACTACGCCATTATTAACGCTCTGGTAGAACCAGAGCAAGCGAGTGAGTCGTGCGCAAGCGGTGGGGATCGACAAACCATTCCCGCGGGAAAGCCGATCCCGCAGAACGACGCGGTTGTGGCGCAATCGTTCGTTACGAAACCGTGATGAATTTCGCGATCGAACGAATACCCCACGGTTCCAAGAGACGGACGGCGCAGCGTTCGACGATCCGATCCGCGCAGACCATCGCGGTGAAGTTCCGACCCGCCAGGAGGTAGGGCCCCGTCAGGAGCATTGCGGGCACGCCCCATTTCAGGTCGCGGCGGGTGCGGATCGCATCGAGCGCGGCGTTGATGGCGGCGCGTGGGCGCGGCGCCGAAGCTGCTGTGTCGGGGAGTTTCTTGGCGCGCTCGTTGGGGGCATTGGATGCCGCGGTGTTGAGCGTGTCGAGCGCGTGCGAAGACTCTGGCCGCACCCCGGGTCAACAGAGGCGACCCCTGCAAGAAGCCGAGAGCCCCTGGCGTGCTGCCAAGGGCTCTGTGTGGTGGGCGATACCGGACTCGAACCGATGACCTCTTCCGTGTGAAGGCGCCCGGGTCGCGGGTTCCCCTGATTCTCCGGGGCCTCCGGGTGGCTCACAGACCCTTGAAGCCGTCGTCGGGGTGATTTCGGGGTGAGCGGTTCAGCGCGTCAGGGGATGTGCTGCTCGGGCAGGTTCATCGCCTCGTGGAGCAGACGGACGACCTGGATCACGCCTTCGACCTGACGGTAGACCACGAAGTGACGGGGGCTGGCGATCCTTCGTACGTCCTGGCTGACGTCATCCCGGCTCGACGCCAGATGCAGGGTGCGGATTCCGCGGCCCCAGGTCGGTGCGATCGTGCGAGCCGGCGCGATTCGGGTTGTCCAGGATGCTGAGGATAGCCACGTCGATGAGTGCTTCGTATCCGTTGCGGACCGCCGCACCGAACTGTGTCACCGACCATTCCAGGATGTCGTCGATGTCCGCCTCGGCTTCCGGGGCGAGGTCGAGGTCGAACGTCACGCGGTCTTGGCGTCGGCGCGCTCGGTCGCCAGCCGTCCGCGCTCTCGCAGGTAGTCCCGCAGACCACCAGCCGGGATGCGGATGCCCTTGCCAGCGTCGAGGCTGGCGATACCGGCGTCAACGGCTGCTCGGAGTGCCGTGAGCCGCGCCTCATCCGAGACATCCGCGGTGCCGAGCGTGGAGAGCAGTTCCTGCGCGATCTCCGCTCGCTCGGCGCGCGGGAGCGCCTTGGCGGCGTCGAGCACTTCTGCAACGGTTGGAGTCATGCGTCAACTCTACGGCAGCAACCCGCCGTTCTCCCAGGGTCACCGCCGCAAGTCCTGACTCCGAGCCTGGAGGACGCCGACGATCCTGGCTCTCCTAGTCTGTGAGCATGTCGCCTTCGACCGCTGATCGCCTCCGCCTGGTGATCCTGGTCGTTTGGATCACGGGCTTCCTCATCGGCACGGCCAGTCATGTCCTTGACCTGATCGTGGGCGGAGCCGACACCTACAGCGAGTTTCCGCCCACGCTGCGCGTGTTCTGGCTCTCGCTGACCGTCCTCGACCCCCTGACGCTGCTGCTCCTCCTGCTTCGGAAGCGCGCCGGCATCGCCCTGGGCCTCGTCGTCATCCTCGCCGACATCACCGTGAACTGGACTGTCTTCTTCACTATCGGCGGCAATCCTCTGTTCGGCGTCGTGAACCAAACCGTGTTCGCCATCTTCCTGCTCGCCACCGCTCCCGCGCTGTGGCGGTGGTTCCGCTCCGCGCAGGAGCAGAAGCGTCGGCCGCCACAGGCCTAGGCCGCGTCCGCGCGGGCAAGGCCTGTGCTCAGGCGCTTCGGGTGTTGAGCCAGTCGGCGTAGTGAGGGCCGATCACTTCGACGCCGGGTGCGGGCAGGAGCGTCCCGTCGCGGAACGCTCGCCCGTAGCGGCTGGGGATGCGCAGCGGTATCGGGGTGACGCGCTTGTCGGGGAGTTGTGTGGTCATGTCCCACAGCGTCGTGACCTCGGGGCCGGCGACCTCGTGGAGCACACCAAGCCGAGCGCCGGTCGCGGCGTCCGCGATCACGTCGGCCACGGCGTCGAGTGCGACGGGCTGGATCGTCATGGCGGGCACGATCGCGAATGGGCCGAGCTTCATCCGGTCGAGGTTCTGCCCGGCGAAGTCGAACCATTGCGTCGAGCGCACGATCGTCAGGTCCGGGCTCTCCTGCCGGGCGACGCGCTCCTGCGCGGTCTTGCCCGCGAGGTAGCCGTAGCCCTGCACCTGGGGCAGATCGCCGTTCACGATCGAGAGCAGGATGTGGCGCGCACCGGAAGCGCGGGCGGCTGCGGCGACGGCGCGGGTCGAGCGGGTGAAGAAGTCGGTCGCCGCGCGGCGGCTGATCGTGAACCGGCCGGTGGCCTCCACGATCACGTCGGCGTCGGCCAGGCGTGCGGTCGCGTCGTCGCGGAGCACGTCGAACCCGGTGGTGCGGGAGAACAGCTCGGGGTCCGCTCCACGCTCGCCGAGTGCTCGGTGGATCGCGCTGCCGGATGCTCCGCCGCCCACGACCGCTACCCGCATCCTGCTCTCCTTCGCTCTCCTCGCAAAACCTCTACGATCATAGAGTCTCTAAGATCGTAGAGGACAAGCCAACGGGAGGGCAACGTGACGCGACGGGAGCAGATCGCCGACGCGGGAGTGCGACTGATCGCGCGCGGCGGCGTCCACGCCCTGACCCACCTCGCGGTCGACGCAGAGGCCGGCCTTCCCCGCGGCTCCACGTCCTACTACGCACGCACCCGCCGCGACCTGATCGCCCTCGTCACAGGTCGGCTCTCCGAGGGCTCCCAGGCCGACCTCGACGGGGCGAGCGTTCCGGCCGTGCTCACCCGCGCCGAGGCCGTCCATGTGGCCGCGGGCGTCCTCGACCACATGGCCCGCCGCGAGGACGCGCAGGCGGCACGCTTCGCCCTGATGTTCGAGCTGCGCGACGACGACGAGCTGCGCGACACGCTCACCGCGCACGCCCCGGTGCGGGCACCGCTGACCGCCGAGGCCGAGAAGCTACTGCGGGCGATCGGCGTGGCCGATCCCGCCGCGCACGCCCCCGACCTCGTGGGCCTGATCGACGCGCTCCTGATGTACCGCACGGCCAGGGCCGCACCGATCGACGCCGCCCGCGTGCTGAGCGCCTACTTCGCCGGGATCCCCGCGAACACGCCCTGAACCCGGCGCTGCCTCCTACGGCTCAGTCCACCGCTGGATGCTCTGCGTCGCCCGTCCCATGAACCGGGGCGGCGTCGCCCGCAGCAGCGCGTCACGGATACCCGCGCCGATCGGATGGGAGGCTTGCGCGACCTTCCCCATCTGGCGTGACTGCCGCCAGATCGCCTGAGTCCGTTTCTTCCGCAGTTCGTCGTACCGGGACAGCGCCGCGTCCAGCTCGCCGCTTCGCAGCAGGAGGGTCAGGGTGGCGGCGTCCTCGATCGCCTGTCCCGCGCCCTGCCCGAGATTCGGGGTCATGCCGTGGGCGGCGTCGCCGAGCAGCACCGTCCGGCCCTTGACAAACGATGCCGGGATGCGGGCGAGGTCGTAGATGTCGTGACGGAGCACCGCGCCTGGCGGTGTCGCGTCGATGCACGCCAGAATCGGCCGGTGCCAGTTCCCGAACCGCTCCCGCACCGCCTCGCGCTCATCGTCGGCGTGCTGGCCTGCGGTCGTGGACTCGGTGGCGAACCAGTAGACCCGTTCATCCGGCAGCGGCACGATGCCGAAGATGCGCCCGCGCCCCCACGTCTCGCCGGCCTCGCCTTCCACATCGACGCCTGATCCGGTGACGCCGCGCCAGGCCGTGTATCCGGCGTAGCGCACGCCGCGATCCAGCCCGAGCAGTGCACGGGCGTCGCTGCGGAGCCCGTCGGCCGCGATCACCAGATCGAACCGCTCCTCGGCTCCGTCCAGGCGCACGACCGGCTCGCCGTCTCCAGCGACCGTGGTGCTCTGTCCGAGCCGGAGGCTCCCGGCAGGCAGAGACTCCACGAGAGCCCGGTGCAGCTCGGCCCGGTGCAGGCTGCGCAGCGTCGGGACCATCGCGGACGGCATCGACACGAGCCAGTCACCGGACGGTGTGCGCTGTCCCGCACGCATCCGAGCGATCGCATCGCTGCTCACCTGGCGTACCGAGTCGCCCAGGCCGATCGCGTCGAGCGCACCGAATGCGTTGCCGAACAGGGTCAGGCCAGCGCCGACCGCGCCGGGCTCGTCGCGGCGCTCGTAGACGACAACCTCGTGCCCGTCCGCGCCCAGCCCGGCAGCGGCGGTCAGCCCGCCGATCCCGGCACCGATCACCGCGATACGCATCGCGTTCACGATCGGGTTCTTCGCGGGGTGGGGCTGAGGCTCATGCAGCGCGCCCCGTCGTCCGATTGCGTCGTGGTCGAGTGGGGAGGCAGGCGGCGATGATCGCGACGAGGGTGGCGGGCAGGAAGTACCAGCCGATGCTCAGCGAGCCGACGACGGCGAAGATGCCCAGCAGCACAGCGGAGACGATCGACAGGGGTTGCCATGCCCTCCCCGTGGCGAGGATTGGCAGCAGGGCGAGCAGTATCGGGATCGCCAGCACGAGCAGGAACCACAGGCCGACAACCTGGAGGACGGTGGCCGAACCGATCACTTCCTGATCCGTGCCGTCACTGCCGGTGGTCTGGCTGACCTGGATATAGTTCGGCAGCAATGCGATCGCCAGTACCGCGGCCAGCGCGAGGGCGAGGACGATGAACTGGAGCCACCGCTTGACGGTGAAGTAGCGGGGCCCGGGGTCGATGCCGGTGTCCTGCTGATACTGCTGGAGCGCGCCGTCAGCGACCGTGCGCGGATCGCCGAACCGGGCCAAGGCGTCGGCCTCGCTGAGCCCCGAGGCGAGGGAGTCGTCCAGATGGGCGCGCAGCCCTCCCAAGATGTCGTCGCGGTAGGCGGCGGGCAGCGATCCGATCCGCCGTTCGACCTCCGCCAGCCAGGCCTGTGCCGCAGCGGAGCATGCGAGTGCGTTCGTCATGACGACCTCCTCATGGTCTGATCCACCGCGTCCCGAAGCGGAATCCAGGCACGCTGGAACGCTTCGAGCTGCGCCACGCCCACGGGAGTGAGCGTGTAGTACTTCCGAGGCCGGCCGGCGTCCGACTCGACCCACCTGGTCTCGACCAGCCCGGAGGAACGCAGCCGCGTCAACAGCGGGTAGAGCGTGCCCTCCCCGGCGATCAGCCCATCTGCCTCCAACACACGGGCCAACTCGAAGCCATAGGCGTCACCGGCCTGGATATGCGCGAGCACGCAGAACTCCAGAACCCCCTTGCGGAGATTCGTCGTCACCCGGTCATCGGCGCTCACGCTTCGACTATACCCGGTAATGCCAGGTATAGGGCGATGCCTGGTGATTGAGCGATCGCGGCGATGCCGCTGGTTGCGCGGGGCTTCCAGCCCGCGAGCATCGACAACTCAGGCACGGAGATCATTTCTCTGGGAGCCGTCGGGCACCAGAACGCTATCGGCCTACAGTCCGAGTCCTCGGCTGGGCGGGGTCGGCCCGTGGCCGCGCGTGCGAGGAGTGAAGTCGAGCTGCGCGGCGCGCGCCCTCCGTTCGGCCAGAGCATGCTCGGCGGCTTCGCGCGCCGCCTGCTCTTGGGCGGCGCGGGTGCGGATGAGCTGCGCCGCCTCGACGGTTGGCAGGGCCTCGATCGCGGTGAGGTCACGACGGGCGGTCTCGGCGCGTTCTTGCCACCGCGCGGCCTGCGCGTGGGGATCGCTCGGCTTGCGGTCGCCGAACACCTGGCCGCGGAGGTCCGCGCGCTCCTGCATCTGCCTGGCGGTGAGCTGGTGCTGTTCCTGCCGAGCCTCGGCTGCCCGCTCCTGCGCCGTGGTCACGCGAGGGTCGGCGTCAGCCTCGCGGTGCGCCATGGATGTGGCCCATGCCTCGACCCCTGCCTCCGTCTCAGGCAGGGAATGCCAGCGTGCCCGCCCTGCCGTCTCAACCGTGTTGTGTTCTTCGTTGGCGCCAGCAACCGCGCGGGCGGTGCGACGCCTGCCGATTCGCCGAGCGGTCCCGTGTGCGGCCGATGCCGCCCACATCCGATCCTGTGCAGCGAGGCGGGCGGTGGCGTCTGCGGTGGCCTGCTCGATCAGTGGTGTGGCGACCTCCTTCCGCACCCGCGCAGCAGTCGCCTCTGCTGCGGTGACGATCGCCTCCTGCTGGTCGGCCTCGACCCGCTGCTCCCGCACCTGACGCCCCAGGGCCGCTGCCGCTTGCTTCCACCAGGCAGTCGCACGATCGGCACGCTCGATCTGCTCCATCAGGCGGGCGCGTTCGGCGTTCACGAGGCGCACCGGCCCATCGGCGGCGAGTCCAGCGACGGACTCGTGCGCGGCCTGGGTCGCGGCGACCAAGCCGCGGTCGGCGCGATCGCGCTCGGGGTTCTCCGCTGTGGGCGATACCGGACTCGAACCGATGACCTCTTCCGTGTGAAGGAAGCGCGCTACCAACTGCGCCAATCGCCCGTGGCCCCGAAGGGGCACGAGAAACGATCCTACCGGATGCCGGGCCCCGCCTCGAACCACACCTGCATGACACGCGCGGGGTGCGTCTGGTTTTGCACGTAGGCCAATCTCGTATAGAGTTTTCCAAGTGCCCGGGGCGAGAGCCACGGGAACGAAATGCGGATGTAGCGCAGTTGGTAGCGCATCACCTTGCCAAGGTGAGGGTCGCGAGTTCGAGTCTCGTCATCCGCTCGAGTGCAGGGGTCGGCTTCTGGTGAGTCCAGAAGAGGGCCACGGCACGTGGGGTCAAACCACACGCGGTGGCGTGGCCGAGCGGCTAGGCACCGGCCTGCAAAGCCGTTTACACGGGTTCGAATCCCGTCGCCACCTCGCCGACAACTGAATAGCCTTTCCAGGCGCGATTGGCGCAGCGGTAGCGCGCTTCCCTGACACGGAAGAGGTCACTGGTTCGATCCCAGTATCGCGCACAGACGAAAACCCCTGAGAGATCAGGGGTTTTTTGCATTTGCTAGCCGCGCTGATCGCACTGTGGGGAAGATACGGGGAAGGCGCCTGACCCGGTTTCCTGGACACCTGAGTTGAGGCGATGATCGTCTCGGAAGGAGTCCGTGAGATGCCTGCTGCCCACCCGCCGGAGTTTCGGCGTCGAGCATTGGACCTGGTCGCGCAAGGCAACCCTGTCGCGCAGACCGCCCGCGATCTTGGGATCAGCGAATCGTGCCTGCGGAACTGGATGAACCGCGACGCGGTTGACCCCGGCCGTAAGGCCGGTGTCACGACCGACGAGCACAAGGAGCTCGTCGAGTTGTGTCGCCGCAACCGCGTGCTGGAGATGGAGATCGAGATCCTCAAGCGCGCGTCGGCGTACTTCGCCAGGGAGAACGTCCTCCCAAAATAGGGTTCCGGCTGGTCCCTGAGCTCGCCGCTGGCGGGATCCCTGTCGCGGTGGCCTGCCGGTTCCTGAACGTCTCGACCTCCGGCTACGACGACTGGCTGACGCGACCGCCGTCACCGCGGGCGGTCGCGGACGCGGAGCTGACGACCACGATCCGGCGCATCCACGCCGACTCCCGCGAGACCTACGGTGCACCACGGATGCTCGCGGAACTGCGCCTCGGGCTCGGCGTCCACGTCAGCCGCAAACGCGTCGCCCGGCTCATGCGTGTCGACGGGCTGGTCGGGGTCTCACATCGCCGCAAGCGCCGCGGCTGGAAGCCGGACACGGCAACGCATGAGGATCTCGTGAAGCGTCAGTTCCGCGCCGACGCCCCGAACCGGCTCTGGTTCTGCGACATCACACAACACCGCGCGAGAGACGGATGGGTCTACTGCGCCGCAGTGATCGACGCCTACTCGCGACGGATCGTGGGGTGGTCGATCAGTGACCGGATCACCGCAGAGATCGTCGTCGACGCGCTCGAGATGGCCCGCTGGCGTCCTCGCCCCGAGCCCGGAACCGTGGTCCACGCGGATCGTGGAGCGCATTACACGTCCTGGCTCTTCGGGCACCGGCTGCGGCAGGCCGGGCTACTCGGATCGATGGGCAGAGTCGCGTCCAGCGTCGACAACGCCCTCATCGAGAGCTTCTGGTCGACGATGCAACACGAACTGCTGGACCCCACGAACGGGGACTCAAGGAGCCAGCTCGCCTCGGCGATGTTCGAGTGGATCGAGGGCTTCCACAACCCACGCCGCCGGCACACCAGCCTCGGCGACCTCAGCCCCGCCGACTACGAAACCCTTCACGCCGCCACCGAGATCGCGGCATGATCAACACACAAGAACCGTCCGGGAAACCGGGTCAGGCTCCCCGACGTATGTCACGAAGGAGCGACACGAGGACCAGGGCGCGGTCGACTGCAACAATGAGCTGATCGCGCCGGCTCGATGACCTCACCGGGCTCACTGCCGAACTCGACCGGCGCGTGTGCTTGCGGATCCCCGACAAGTACCCCACCGATCGGGGTGTGGGCTGACGCGAGGGTGACGTTCTGACTCCCCTCGACATTCCGGTCAGCCGCTTCGCCGTGCGACAGAACCCCATGCGGATGTCTCGTGGTGGACCGACGCGTACACGCCGTGGCCGCCCGAAGGGCGATCGGCGTGGCGATCCTGGACGTTCTTGGCGAGGCATCCGGCGCCTGCGTCGTGTACCAGGGGCTCGCACTCGGACGCCGCAGCTGGCACATGGGGATTTGTCTCCATCCCATATTGGGTGGGCCGGGTTAGCCTGGAGGAGTTTTCTCGTTCGACGAAGTGTCGACGATCACCGGAGGCGGAGGGTTCGGATGAAGTTTGCGATGGGAGCCGACACGCTGTCGGTGTTGTCGAAGGCGACGAGTGGTTCGAGTGATGAGTTGTCGCTGCTGGTGCGGAAGTTGTTGGAGGCGGCTGAGCCGTTGGAGGGCCGTTTCCAGGGTGCGGGGCGTTCCGCTTTCGACCGGTTCAAGGGTCGCACCGATGCGATCTCGGGCGAGTTGAAGGCGTCGCTGGACGGGGTGC
>NZ_JBFECU010000008.1:0-173489 GCF_041379855.1 Microbacterium sp. BWT-B31 | reverse complement strand
CCGGAAGCTAAGCCTCTCAGCGCCGATGGTACTGCAGGGGAGACCCTGTGGGAGAGTAGGACACCGCCGGACACCCCCTTAACACGAATGGCCACCCCCACCGGGTGGCCATTCGCGGTTAACGTCCCGATTGGAGAACCGGTGGGCGGCGGCATCCTTTCTCTCATTCGCCACTTCAGGGGCGCGCTCTGATGGGCATCTTCTCGCGCAGAGCCGTCGAGACCACGCCGCTGGACGGCGTCGACCTCATCATGAGCGACCTCGACGGCGTCGTGTACGCCGGCGCGGGCGCCCTTCCGCACGCGGTCGAAGCCCTCAACCGGGCCCGGCCCGGCCGGCGGCTCGTGTACATCACGAACAACGCCTCCCGCACCGATTCCTCAGTGGCGGAGCATCTCGCGCAACTGGGCCTGCCCACGGCGCCGGAAGAGGTCGTCACGAGCCCGCAGGCGGCGATGCGCCTGCTCGCCGAGCGGATCCCTGCCGGGTCGACCGTGCTCGTGGTCGGGGGAGAGGGCCTGGTCGTCGAAGTCGAGAAGGCAGGCTTCCGGGTGACCCGCAGCGCCGAGGACTCCCCGGCGGCTGTCGTACAGGGCTTCGCACCCGAGGTCGGCTGGCTGCAGCTGGCGGAAGCCGCGTTCGCCCTCAAGGTGCCGGAAGAAGAGGGCGGCATCCCCTGGATCGCGACGAACACCGACTGGACGATCCCGCAGTCCCGCGGCATCGCGCCCGGGAACGGCACCCTCGTCTCTGCCGTGCACACCGCGGTCGGGCGACTGGCCACGGTCGCGGGCAAGCCCGAGATCCCGATCTTCGAAGAGGCCGTCGCACGCTTCGGGGCGAGGCATCCGCTCTTCCTCGGAGATCGCCTGGACACCGACATCCTCGGCGCCAATCGCGCGGGCATCGCTTCGGCCCTCGTGCTCACCGGCGTCGACCGACCCAAGCATGTGCTGGCGGCGCCGGCGGGATCCCGGCCGGGGTTCATCCTCGGCGACCTGCGTGAGCTGGAGCAGCCCTACCCGGTCGCGACCGTCGTCGACGGCGTCGTGACCGTGCGAGGCGCGCGCGTGCGCGTCGACGGCGCCGATGTCGAGATCCTCTCGACAGGCGAGCAGATCGATCTGCTGCGTGCCGGTGCGAAGGCGATCTGGGACACCGGTCGTGCGATCTTCGGCTTCCGCGTGCCCGAGCTGCTCTACGCGGATCCGTTCCATCGGCCGTGACGCTCCGCGGCGGTGTCCGGCCCTCCAAGTATCCTGAGGGCATGGACCAGCCGTCGGATGTCCCTGCTGAGGTGACCACGGCGTCGGTCGCACCCGACGACGACGATCTGCTGTCGGCGCTCGAGGTGATCGAGGGGCAGCCCCTCGCCGCCCGGGCCGCGGGGTACGAAGCGCTCCTCGACGCGCTCGCGAAGCGCCTCGAATCGGGGCCGACGGACGCGCGTCCATGACGATGCGGCTCGATGCGGCACTCGCCGCCCGCGGGCTCGCGCGTTCGAGGACCCACGCGGCCGCTCTGATCTCGGCCGGGATGGTCACCGTCGACGGACGGGGAGTCGTCAAGGCCGCGACCCAGGTCGGCGACGACGCGGTGATCGAAGTCTCCGGCGGCGACCACTACGTCAGCCGCGCCGCGCACAAGCTGCTCGCGGCGCTCGACGCGTTCGGCGTCGAGGTGGCGGGGCGACTCGCCCTCGACATGGGCGCGTCGACCGGCGGGTTCACGCAGGTGCTGCGCGAGCGGGGCGCTGAGCCGGTGATCGCAGTCGACGTCGGGCACGGCCAGCTGGCGGCATCGGTCGAATCGGACCCCGGGGTGATCTCGATCGAGGGATTCAACGTGCGCGACATGACCCGCGGCGCGCTGGCGGCGGCCAGCGGCATCGGCGCGGCGCCCCAGGTGGTCACCGGCGACCTGTCGTTCATCTCGCTCACGCACGTGCTGCCGGCGGTGCGCGAGGTCGCGGGCGACGGCGCCGACATCGTGCTGCTGGTCAAGCCGCAGTTCGAGGTCGGCCGCACGGGCGTGCGCGAAGGGCTGGTGAAGGATGCCGCGCTGCGCGCGGACGCCGTCACGACGGTGCTGTGGGCGGCGTGGGATCTGGGCCTGGGCACCATCGGCGTCATCTCCTCCCCGATCGTCGGC
Organism: Microbacterium sp. BWT-B31; assembly: GCF_041379855.1. Classification (NCBI taxonomy): domain Bacteria; kingdom Bacillati; phylum Actinomycetota; class Actinomycetes; order Micrococcales; family Microbacteriaceae; genus Microbacterium; species Microbacterium sp. BWT-B31. Next base: position 171,338 of record NZ_JBFECU010000008.1, on the reverse strand, counting down.
ACGCACGGCAATGCCGAGTTCCTCGTGCATCTCGCGCCGGGACGCGGCGGCAATCCGACAGAATGGTTGGACTCGGTGAACGAACTGGCGGGGAGCGCATGACACAGGCTGATCGCAGCATCCTCGTGGTGGTGCACGCCCTGCGCCCGGACACGGTCGAGGCCGCCCAGCGGGTCGTCGCGGCGCTGCGGGCGGCGGGTGCGCGGCCCGTGCTGTCCGCCGACGACCACGCGCAGCTCATCTCTTCCGAGGCGGGCCTCGACGACGTCGCGGTGCTGGGCACCGACGTGCCGGTCACCGGAATCGAGCTGGCGATCGTGCTGGGCGGCGACGGCACGATCCTGCGCGCCGCCGAACTGGTCCGCGACGGTAGCGCGCCGGTGCTGGGCATCAACCTCGGCCACGTCGGCTTCCTCGCCGAGAGCGAGCGCGACGACATGGACGAAGCAGTCCGCCGGGTGATCGCGCGTGAGTACACCGTCGAGGAGCGCCTGGCGCTGCGGGTGCAGGTGAAGGACTCACGCAACGCACCCCTGTACGAGACGTGGGCGCTCAACGAGGCCTCCGTCGAGAAGGCCAGTCGCGAGCGCCTGCTCGAGGTCGTCATGGAGGTCAACGGCCGTCCCCTGTCGAGCTTCGGCTGCGACGGCGTCGTCGTCTCGACGCCCACCGGCTCGACGGCCTACAGCTTCTCGGCGGGCGGGCCGATCATCTGGCCGAACGTGGAGGCCATTGCGGTGGTGCCGCTGTCGGCGCACGCCCTGTTCGCGCGGCCCCTGGTCATCGGCCCCGATCAGACCGTCGCGATCGAACTGCTCGAGCGGGCGAGCACGCAGGGCATCGTGTGGTGCGACGGCCGCCGTTCGTTCGACCTGCCGCCGGGCGCGCGCGTGGTCGTGCAGCGCTCCGATCGCCCGGTGCGACTGGCGCGGCTGCACCTGGGCCTGTTCACCGACCGGCTCGTGCGCAAGTTCCATCTGCCCGTCGAGGGCTGGCGCGGTCCGTCCGCGATCACGACGGGAACGCTGCGCACCGCGCGCGACGAAGCGGGTGACGGATCGTGATCGAAGAGATGCGCCTGCGCGACCTCGGCGTGATCGCCGAGGCCGTGCTGCCCATCGGGCGCGGATTCACCGCGATCACGGGCGAGACGGGCGCGGGCAAGACGATGGTCGTGACCGGGCTCGGTCTGCTCATGGGCGAGCGCGCGGACTCCGGGTCGGTGCGGTCGGGCGCGGCGCAGGCCGTCGTCGACGGGGTGTGGATCGTGCCCGAGGAGGGCACCGTCGCCGATCGGGTGCGCGACGCGGGCGGCGAGTTGGAGCCGGCGGGCGAGGGCCTCGCCGAACTGTTCGTCGGGCGCACGATCTCGAGCGAGGGCCGCAGCCGCGCCTCGGTCGGGGGGCGCTCGGCGCCCGCGGGAGTCCTCGCCGACCTCGCCGACGAACTGGTCGTGGTGCATGGGCAGTCCGACCAGCTGAGGTTGAAGTCCGCGACGGCGCAGCGCGACGCGCTCGACCGATTCGGCGGGCACGAAGTCGCCGAGCCCCTGGCCGCGTATCGCGACGCCTACGAGCGCTGGCGGCGCGTCGAGCACGAGCTCACGACGCTCACCGCAGAGCGCGACGCCCGCGCACGTGAGGCGGCAGACCTGCGTGCGGCGATCGACGAGATCGAGCGGGCGGCCCCCCAGCCCGGCGAGGACGCCGAGCTCGCCGCGCGCGCCGAACGGCTCGCGCACGCCGAAGACCTGCGGGTGGCCGCCTCGACCGCCCATGAGGCGCTCTCGGCGGGCGACGGCGACGGTCCGGATGTCGTCGCGCTCGTGGGGGAGGCCCGCCGGGCCCTCGAGCGTGCCGCCGATCAGGATGCCGCGCTGGCCGCGCTCGCCGAGCAGTCGGCCGACCTCGGGTACCGGGTCGCCGACCTCGCCGGGTCCCTGGCCTCGTACCTGGCCGACCTCGACCAGGCCGGCCCGCACGAGCTGGCGGCGGTGGAGGAACGGCGTGCCGTGCTCGGAGGGCTCGTCCGCGCGCACGGGTCGCTCGAGGCCGCGATCGCACTGCTGGATTCCGGGTCGGCGCGCCTGGCCGAACTCGACGACGACGACGATCGCGTGGAGCGACTGGCGGCCGAGCGCGAGGTCGCGGCATCCGCTCTCGATGAGACGGCCGCCGCGCTCACCGCACAGCGCACTGCCGCGGCCGAGAGGCTCAGCGCCGCCGTCACGGCCGAACTGCGCGAGCTGGCGATGCCCGACGCCCGGGTCGTCGTCACGGTGTCGCCCGGCGCCGAGACGGCCGCGGGGCGCGACGAGGTCGCGATCCTGCTGGCGCCGCACCCGGGATCCGATCCGCGCCCGGTGTCGCGCGGAGCCTCAGGCGGCGAGCTCAGCCGCGTGATGCTCGCGATCGAGGTCGTGATCGCCGGCACCGACCCGGTGCCCACTTTCGTGTTCGACGAGGTCGACGCCGGCATCGGCGGCGCGGCCGCGATCGAGGTGGGGCGACGCCTGGCACGCCTCGCGCAGTCGAGCCAGGTCATCGCGGTGACCCACCTCGCCCAGGTCGCCGCGTTCGCCGACAACCATCTCACCGTCGTCAAGGCGAGCGACGGCGCGATCACCGCCTCGAGCGTCGCACGGGTGCACGGCGACGAGCGCGTCACCGAGATGGCTCGGCTGCTGTCCGGGCTCGGCGACTCCGAGCACGCCCTCGCGCACGCACGCGAGCTCCTCGAGATCGCCGCCGACGGCGCAACGCGCCGCGGCGGTGCCAGTTCCCAGCCGGCCGCACGAACCCGCTGATAGGATTGAAGCCCGTGATGCAGACTTCTGACTCAGACGCTTACGGAACCACTTCGAACGACACCACCAAGCACATCTTCGTGACCGGCGGTGTCGTTTCTTCGTTGGGCAAGGGTCTGACCGCCGCAAGCCTCGGCAACCTGCTCACCGCGCGAGGACTTCGCGTGGTCATGCAGAAGCTCGACCCGTATCTCAACGTCGATCCGGGCACGATGAACCCGTTCCAGCACGGCGAGGTCTTCGTCACGGACGACGGCGCCGAGACCGATCTCGACATCGGTCACTACGAGCGCTTCCTCGACATCGAGCTGAGCCAGGCCGCCAACGTCACCACGGGGCAGATCTATTCGCAGGTGATCGCCCGCGAGCGCCGCGGCGAGTACCTCGGCGACACCGTGCAGGTCATCCCGCACATCACCGACGAGATCAAGCGACGCATGCGCCTGCAGGCCACCGAGGAACCGCGTCCCGACGTCATCATCACCGAGATCGGCGGCACGGTCGGCGACATCGAGTCGCAGCCCTTCATCGAGGCCGCGCGTCAGATCCGTCACGAACTCGGCCGAACGAACGTGTTCTTCGTGCACGTGTCGCTCGTGCCGTACATGGGCGCGTCGGGCGAGCAGAAGACAAAGCCCACGCAGCACTCCGTCGCCGCGCTGCGGTCGATCGGCATCCAGCCCGACGCTCTCGTGCTGCGCAGCGACCGTCCCGTCACCGAGTCGAACAAGCGCAAGATCGCGCTGATGTGCGACGTCGACGAGGACGCCGTCGTCAACGCGATCGACGTGCCGAGCATCTACGACATTCCGACGATGCTCAACGAGCAGGGCCTCGACGCGTACATCGTGCGCACGCTCGGCATCGCGAAGGCCGCCGGAGTCGACTGGTCCCGCTGGTCAAAAGTGCTCCAGGCCGTGCACAACCCCAAGCACGAGGTCACGATCGGCCTGGTCGGCAAGTACATCGACCTGCCCGACGCGTACCTGAGCGTCACTGAGGCGCTCAAGGCAGGCGGGTTCGCACACGAGGCGAAGGTCACTGTGACGTGGATCCCGTCCGACGTGTGCGAGACGCCTGAAGGCGCGGCGAAGGCGCTCGGCGAGATCGACGGCATCGTGGTTCCGGGCGGCTTCGGCATCCGAGGCATCGAGGGCAAACTCGGCGCACTCCGCTTCGCCCGCGAGCAGGGCATCCCGACGCTGGGCATCTGCCTGGGCCTGCAGTGCATGGTCATCGAGTACGCGCGGCAGAAGGCGGGCCTGGCCGGGGCGTCCTCGAGCGAGTTCGACCCCGACACCGAGTTCCCCGTGGTCGCGACGATGGCCGAGCAGGTCGACATCCTCGACCACGGCGACCTGGGTGGCACCATGCGCCTGGGCCTGTACCAGGCCGACCTGGCCGAGGGGTCGCTCGCCGCCGAGCTGTACGGCTCGGCGTCGGCCTCCGAGCGCCACCGGCACCGCTACGAGGTCAACAACCGCTATCGCGACCAGCTGGCCGAGGCGGGCCTGGTCTTCTCGGGCCTGTCGCCCGACCGCAACCTGGTCGAGTACGTCGAGCTGCCGCGCGATGTGCACCCGTTCTACATCGCGACCCAGGCCCACCCCGAGCTGCGCTCGCGCCCGACCGCGCCGCACCCGCTCTTTCGCGGGCTGATCGGCGCGGCGATCGAGCGTCACCGCTCCAGCGAGCTGTTCGACGTCGAGAATGACTGAGGGGATGCTGCGCGACGAGCCGTTCGCACCAGAGGTCGTCGCCACCGACCTGGTGTACCAGGGGCGCGTGTGGGATGTGCGCAACGACACCTTCCGCTACGGCGCCGCCGAGCTCCAGCGTCAGTACGTCGACCACCCCGGCGCCTCGGCGATCGTCGCGCTGGACGAGGAGGAACGCGTGCTGCTGATCCAGCAGTACCGGCATCCGATCCGCTGCCGCGACTGGGAGATCCCCGCGGGGCTGCTCGACGTCGAGGGCGAGTCGCCGCTCGAGGCCGCGCGCCGCGAACTGGCCGAAGAGGCCGACCTCGAGGCATCCGAATGGGTGCCTCTGGTGAGCGCCTTCACGACGCCGGGCGGCAACGACGAAGTCGTGCACCTGTTCCTGGCCCGCGGTCTCACACCGCTCGCGCACGCGCACGAGCGCGAGGCCGAGGAGGCCGACATCCGCGTGGAGTGGGTGCCGCTGGCGGATGCGGTGACCGGGGTGCTCGAGGGGCGCCTGCGCAACGGCATCCTCGCGATCGGCGTGCTGGCCGCCGCCGAGCGTCTGCGACGGTCACAATCGTGAGGTGAGACTCGACCGGGCCGTCGACGTGTACCTGCGTCACATCTCGGTGGAGCGCGGCCTGTCGGAGCACACCGTCGGGGCGTATCGCCGCGACCTGGCCACCTACCTCGCCTGGCTCGCGGGACGCGGCATCCGTGATTCTGCAGACGTCACGCAGGAGCTCGTGACCGCCTTCGCGGCCGAGCGCGCCGCCGCGGTGCCCGCGCCGGCGGCGGCGAGTCTGGCACGGCTGCAGTCGTCGGTGCGGGGTCTGCACCGCTTTCTCGCGCGGGAGGGCATCGAGGCCGACGACCCGAGCGGGCGGCTGCGGCCGCCGAAGGCGTCCAGGCGGCTGCCGAAGGCGCTCACGATCGAGCAGGTCGAATCGCTGCTGGATGCCGCGGGGCCGGCCCCCGGCGCCGCGAGCGACGCCGACCTCGTGCCGCTGCGCGACCGCGCGCTGCTGGAGCTGCTCTACGCCACCGGGGCCCGCGTGTCGGAGGCGGTCGGGCTGGATGTCGACGACGTCGTGCAGGGCGACCTGCTGCGGGTGCGCGGGAAGGGCGCCAAGGAGAGGATCGTTCCCGTCGGCTCCTACGCGCGGACGGCCGTGGACGCGTATCTCATCCGGGCCAGGCCCGAGCTCTCGCGGCGCGGGCGTGCGACGTCGAAGCTGTTCCTGGGCGTGCGGGGCGCGCCGCTGTCGCGGCAGAGCGCATGGCTGGTGATCCAGCGCGCCGCCGAGCGCGCGCAGCTGACCGCCCACGTCTCGCCGCACACGCTGCGGCACTCCTTCGCGACGCATCTGCTGCAGGGCGGCGCTGACGTGCGGGTGGTGCAGGAGCTGCTCGGCCACGCCTCGGTCGCCACGACCCAGATCTACACGCACGTGTCGATCGAGGCGCTGCGCGACGTGTACGCGACGTCGCATCCGCGCGCGCTGTGAGGCGCGGGCCGGCCAAGCGCCCGGACCCGCAAGGGGCCGACCCGGGGCGCGGCATCCTTTCGTCCCCGCGCGCGGTGGCTACAATCGAGCAAGCAACGTGTGAGAGCAGGAGACTCGGTGGCTGGCAGCGCGACGAAGGGCACGGCGAAGGCCCCGCAGGCAGACGGGGAGCCGATCGGCCCGACCGGTCGTCCTTATCACGGGTTCCCGACGCCGCCTGCGCTCGACGAACACGGTCCCGCCCGCATCATCTCGCTGTGCAACCAGAAGGGCGGCGTCGGTAAGACGACCACCACGATCAACCTCGCCGCAGCATTGGCCGGCTACGGGCGCAAGGTGCTCGCCGTCGACTTCGACCCGCAGGGGGCGCTGTCGGCGGGCCTCGGCGTGCAGACGCACGAGATCCCCACGATCTACGACCTGCTGCTGGACATCCGCACCGATCCGCGTGAGGTGATCGTGCCCACCGGCACCGAGAACCTGGACCTGCTGCCGGCCAACATCGACCTGTCTGCCGCCGAGGTGCATCTCGTGAACGAGGTCGCCCGCGAGCAGACCCTCGCGCGGGTGCTGCGCAAGGTGTCGGCCGAGTACGACGTCATCCTGATCGACTGCCAGCCGTCGCTGGGCCTTCTGACGGTCAACGCGCTCACGGCGAGCCACGGCGTGGTGATTCCGCTCGAGTGCGAGTTCTTCGCGCTGCGCGGCGTCGCCCTGCTCATCGAGACGATCGACAAGGTGCGCGACCGGCTGAATCCCACGATCACGCTCGACGGCCTGCTCGCGACGATGTACGACCCGCGCACGCTCCACTCGCGCGAGGTGCTCGAGCGCGTGGTCGACGCATTCGGCGACGATGTGCTCGAGACCGTGATCGGCCGTACGGTGAAGTTCCCGGATGCCTCCGTCTCGGGCGTTCCCATCACCGAGTTCGCGCCCGAGCACGCGGCCGCACAGGCGTACCTGCGGCTGGCGCGGGAGCTGGTCGCGCGTGGTGCCGTCGCCTGACGAGCAGTCGGTCGTCCCTCGAACGCTGCGCGACCAGACGCCTGCGGTCGACGCAGAGGCGGGTTTCCGCGTCTCGCTGTCGAACTTCGACGGGCCGTTCGATCTGCTCCTGACGCTCATCTCGAAGCACGAGCTCGACATCACCGAGATCGCGCTGTCGCTGGTGACGAACGACTTCATCGCGTATCTGCGTGAGCTCGGCCCGGATGAGGAGCTGGACGAGGCATCCGAGTTCCTGGTGGTGGCTGCGACCCTGCTCGACATGAAGGTCGCGGGACTCCTGCCGCAGGGCGAACTGGTGGATGCCGAGTCGGTGGCGCTCCTCGAGGCGCGCGACCTGCTTTTCGCGCGGCTGCTGCAGTACCGCGCGTTCAAAGAGGTCTCGGCGTGGTTCGAGCGGTCGATCCGGCGGGAGGACACGCGGCACACGCGGTCGGTGCGGCTCGACGAAAAGTACCGCCGGGCCGTGCCGGAGCTGGTGTGGACGCTCAGCGCCGAAGACTTCGCCGCGCTCGCGGTGATCGCGATGACGCCGAAGGAGATCCCGCACGTCGGACTCGACCACCTGCACGCGCCCCTGGTGAGCATTCGCGAGCAGGCTGCGATCGTGGTGACTGTGCTGCGGGATGCCGGCAGCCTGACCTTCCGCGAGCTGATCGCGGGGGCGGGGCAGCCGGGGGTGGTGGTGGCGCGATTTCTCTCGGTGCTCGAGCTGTACCGCCACGCCGCGCTGTCGTTCGAGCAGCTCGAGCCACTGGGCGAACTGACCCTGCGCTGGACCGCCGAGCGGTGGTCCGATGAGAACCTTGCGACCCTGGGGGCCGACTATGACCGATGACCGTGTGCCCGTGGCATCCGATGCGCCGCCGTCGACGACGGATGTCGCGCGCCGCCTGGAGGCGATCCTGCTCATCGTCGACGAGCCGCAGAGCCTGGTGAGCCTCGCGGCGGCGGTCGCGGCGCCGGTGGCGGCGGTGCGTCAGGCCATCGAGGGGCTGGTGGAGGACTACGACGGGCTCGCGGGCGGCCCCCGCCGCGGGTTCGAGCTGCGCGAGGTCGGCGGCGGATGGCGGCTGTACGTGCGCGAGGAGCACGACGACGTCGTGAGCGAGTTCGTGAACAGTCAGGCGCCGTCGCGGCTGTCCCAGGCGGCGCTCGAGACGCTGGCGGTCATCGCGTACAAGCAGCCCATCACGCGCGGGCAGGTGGCATCCATCCGCGCCGTCAATGTCGACTCCGTGGTGCGCACGCTGTTGTCTCGGGGGCTGATCACGGAGCTGTTCACCGATGCCGAGACCGGCGCGATCAACTACGGCACGACCGACGCTCTGCTGGTCAACCTCGGGATCAACTCGCTCGACGAGCTGCCGCTCATCTCGCCGCTGCTCGACGGCGCCGACGAGGTGGGCGGGGCGGACGGACTCGGAGGAGGAGTGCGATGACAGGAGCGCAGGTCAGCTCCCGTGCTGCGGTGCAGCCGGGTGGTGCGCGGCCGTGGACGATGCCCGGAAGGGAGCAGACATGACCGACGCCGACCAGAGCAGCACCGTGCGTCTGCAGAAGGCGCTCGCGAACGCGGGAGTCGCCTCGCGGCGCGTGGCAGAGCAGTACATCGTCGAGGGCCGCGTGCGGGTGAACGGCGAAGTCGTCACCGAACTGGGCTCGCGCGTCGACCCCGCCGTCGACCTCATCGACGTCGACGGCACCGCCATCCAGCTGGACCAGTCCAAGCGCTACGTCATGCTCAACAAGCCGACCGGTGTCGTCAGCACGATGAGCGACGAACGCGGACGCCCCGACCTGCGGCGCTTCACGAAGGACTGGCCCGAGCGCCTGTACAACGTGGGGCGACTGGACGCCGACACCAGCGGCCTGCTCGTGCTCACGAACGACGGCGAGCTCGCGCATGTGCTCGCCCACCCGTCGTTCGGCGTCACGAAGGTGTACATCGCGAAGGTCGACGGGCGCGTCACGCCGCAGACCATCGCGAAGCTGACGCGGGGGATCGAACTGGAGGACGGCCCGATCGCGGCCGACAAGGCCCGGCTGCTGGATGCCTCGGCCGCAGGCGGCCGCGGGGCCGGAAGCTCGCTCGTCGAGCTGACCCTGCACTCGGGCCGCAACCGCATCGTGCGGCGGATGATGGCCGGGGTGGGGCATCCGGTCACAGAGCTCGTGCGGCGGCAGTTCGGCCCGCTGCACCTGGGAACCCTCCCAGTCGGAGCGGCGCGCGAGTTGACTAAAGTGGAACGTGGTGCGCTTCTGACTCTCGCGCGCCGTTCAGATCCGGCCCCAGACCAGAACCCAGGGGCGCGGAATACTCAGGAGATCGAGTGACCGATTCCGTTGGATCGACGCGTGCGGGCGCGACCCTCGCGGCCCGCGTACAGGGCACCGTGCGCATCGTCGGCGCAGGCCTGCTCGGTTCGAGCATCGGCCACGCGCTGACCGCGCTCGGCGTGGACGTCGCCCTGCACGACGCGTCGCCGTCGCAGCTGCGCCTCGCGATCGACTACGGCGCCGGGCGCGCCTGCCGCGTCGATGACGACCCGGTCCTGGTGGTCGTGGCCGTGCCGCCGGATGTCACGGCCGACGTCATCCAGCACGAACTGGCCAGCCACCCGCGTGCGACCGTCACCGACGTGGCGAGCGTCAAGCTCGAGCCGCTGCGCATCCTTCAGGAGCGCGGCGTCGACCGAACCCACTACATCGGCTCGCACCCGCTGGCCGGGCGCGAGCGCGGGGGAGCGATCTCGGCGCGATCCGACATCTTCGTGGGGCGCCCGTGGGTCATCTGCCGCGACGGCGACACACCCGCAGCCGACCTCGCGATCGTCGAAGACCTCGCGCTCGACCTCGGCGCCACCCCGATCGAGATGACCCCCGACGACCACGACCGCGGTGTCGCGCTCGTCTCGCACGTGCCGCAGCTGGTCGCGAGCCTGCTCGCCGCGCGTTTCGTCGACGCGCCCGACGGTGCGATGCGCCTTGCGGGGCAGGGGGTGCGCGACACGACGCGCATCGCGGCATCGGCCCCCGAGCTGTGGGTGCAGATCCTCGGCGCGAACGCCGATCCCGTGGTCGACGTGCTCGACGCGCTCGCGGCCGACCTGTCGTCGGTTGCCAGCGCGTTGCGCGCCCCGGAGGCGCCCGGCGCCCGACGCGCCGTCGCCGACACGATCCGCCGCGGCAACGTCGGGGTGGAGCGCCTGCCCGGCAAGCACGGGCAGAACCGCCGGTTCGAGCAGGTCGTCGTGATGGTCGACGACACCCCGGGCCAGCTCGGGCGCCTGTTCGGCGAGCTCGGGGAGCTGGACGTGAACGTCGAGGACCTGCGTCTGGAGCACTCGCCCGGCGCCCAGTTCGGGCTCGCCGAGATCAGTGTCGTGCCCGGCGCGGTGGTTCGTGCCGTGGAGGGCCTCGAGACCCGCGGCTGGAAGATTGCGAGCACCACCAATGACTGACCCGTCGACGAACCCCGAGACTGTGATCGTCGCGATCGACGGGCCCGCCGGAAGCGGCAAGTCGAGCGTCTCGAAGGAGGCCGCACGCCGCCTCGGCTTCGGATTCCTCGACACCGGCGCGGCCTACCGCGCACTGGCGTGGCACGTGCTCTCCCGCGGCGGCTCGACCGCCGACGCCGCTGCTGTCGAGGCGGGCCTGGACGACTTCGACTATGCGATCTCGCTCGACCCCGATGGCTTCTGGGTGCGCGTGGGCCAGACGGATGTCACGGCCGCGATCCGTGAGCCGCGGGTGTCGGATGCTGTGTCCGGCGTCGCCCGCGTTCCCGCCGTGCGTCAGTCGGTCAACGCCCTGTTCCGGGCGCTGGTGACAGGATCCGGCCGGCCCGGGGTCGTCGTCGAGGGCCGCGACATCACGACGGTGGTCGCGCCGGATGCGCCGGTGCGGATCCTGCTGACGGCGGCGCCCGAGGTGCGGGCCGCGCGACGCAGCGCGGAGCTGACGAGCGAGGATGCGGCATCCGTCGCCGACGCCCTGCGCAGGCGCGACGCATCCGATTCGAAAGTGGTCGACTTCCTGTCGGCCGCGCCGGGGGTCACCGTCGTCGACTCGACCGACCTCGACTTCGCACAGACCGTCGAGGCTGTGCTCGACGTCGTGCACGCAGAACTCGCGGGCGCACAGCCCGCAGGAGCGGGCTGTGCGCCCGCCGAACGAGGCGAAACCGTGAAGGGGGCCCGCGATGGGCGCTGAGGACGAGTACGAGGGCGGTCCTGACCAGCTCGCCGAGAAGATGGCGGGAATCGATGAGCAGCTCGCCGAGCAGCGAGCGTCGACGCTCCGCGCGTCGCTGGCCGACTACGACCTGGATGCCGAGGACGCCGAACTGCTCGAGGGGCTCGGGCTCGGCGAAGACGGCGTCGAGTATCTTCCGGCGCTGCCGGTGGTCGCGATCGTCGGGCGGCCGAACGTGGGCAAGTCGGCGCTGGTGAACCGCATTCTGGGGCGCCGCGAGGCCGTCGTCGAAGACACCCCCGGTGTCACGCGCGACCGTGTCACATACAAGGCCGAGTGGATGGATCGCCGCTTCTCGCTCGTGGACACCGGCGGATGGGAGCCCGACGCCAAGGGCATCGACCGCTCGGTGGCGCTGCAGGCCGAGGTCGCGATCGACCTGTCGGATGTCGTGCTGTTCGTCGTGGACGCGATGGTGGGCGCGACCTCCACCGACGAGCACGTCGTGAGGCTGCTGCGCAAGAGCGGCAAGCCCGTGTTCGTCGTGGCGAACAAGATCGACGACTCGCGGCAGGAGCCCGAGGCTGCGGCGCTGTGGAATCTGGGTCTGGGCGAGCCGTACCCGGTGTCGGCGATCCACGGCCGCGGAGTCGCGGACCTGCTGGACGAGATCATGAAGGTGCTGCCCGAGGTGTCGGCCGTCGCCAAGCAGGAGATCGGCGGACCGCGTCGCGTCGCGATCCTGGGTCGGCCGAACGTGGGCAAGTCGTCGCTGCTGAACAAGGCCGCCGGCCAGGAGCGCGTCGTCGTCAACGAACTGGCCGGCACCACCCGTGACCCGGTCGACGAGGTCGTGGAGGTCGGCGGCAAGCTGTGGCGGTTCGTCGACACCGCCGGCATCCGTCGCCGCGTGCATCTGCAGCAGGGCGCCGACTTCTACGCGTCACTGCGCACCTCGACCGCGCTCGAGAAGGCCGAGGTCGCCGTCGTCGTGCTCGACGTGAGCGAGCCGATCAGCGAGCAGGACGTGCGGATCATCGACCTCGTGCTCGAATCCGGGCGCGCGCTCGTGCTCGCGTTCAACAAGTGGGATCGCCTGAACGACCCCGACATGGACGGAATGGACCGCCGCCGCTACCTCGAGCGCGAGATCGAGCAGGACCTCGCGCACGTCGCGTGGGCGCCGCGCGTCAACATCTCGGCGCGCACGGGCCGTCACCTCGACAAGCTCGTGCCCGCGCTAGAGACCGCGCTCGCATCGTGGGATCAGCGGATTCCGACCGGAAAGTTCAACGCGTTCCTGTCCGAACTGGTCGCCGAGCACCCGCACCCGGTGCGCGGCGGCAAGCAGCCGCGCATCCTGTTCGGCACGCAGGCGGCGACGCGTCCGCCGACCTTCGTGCTGTTCACGACCGGATTCCTCGACCCGGGCTACCGCCGGTTCATCCAGCGGCGCCTGCGCGAGCTGTTCGGCTTCGAGGGCACGCCGATCGTCATCAACATGCGGGTGCGCGAGCGCAAGCAGCGGTAGTCCACTCGGCGGCTGCCGGTTCAGGATGATCTCGACACACCGCCTCCGGCGGCACTCGATCCGGCGGCCGCAGGCCGGACCATCGCCGTGGCATCGGGCTCTGCGAACCCGAACTGTCGATACAGCCCGTGCGCGTCGGCGGTGAACAGCACCCACCGAAACCCGCGGCCGGGGCCTTCGTCGATCATGCGGCGGATGAGCCGCTTGCCGAGCGCGGCTCCGCGGTGCTCTGCGAGCACAAAGACGTCGGCGAGGTGCGCGAAGCCCACGCCGTCTGAGACCGCGCGGGCGAAGCCGACCTGCGCGCCGGTGTCTGCGCGGTACGCGCCGACCACGCGCCAGGCCGAGGCGAGCTGGGCCTCGACGTCGGCACGCGTGCGCCAGCGGCCCCAGTAGGCATCGGTCGACAGCCAGTTCCACACGACGTCGGGCTGGATGCGGGCCGGATCGTCGTCGAGTTCGTACTCCATCGGGTCATCGTGCCAGGCACGGCGCGACCGTGCGCGGCGGGGGAGCAGGCCACCGTCCGGCCAGCGGCTCTGTCTCGTCGTGTGTCACGAAGCGGAGCGGTTCGCCGGGCACCGCGGGGGTGTGTGCAAGGCTGGGCGGGTGACGATCGAACCTCCCGCACCTGAAGAGCCGCGGCGCCCGTTCGGTCCACGCGACCCGGGCGACGCGTGGGTGGTGGCGCCGACCGGCGAACGCTACTGGGGCCGGTTCGGCGCGGCGGGGCTGCTCGCGTTCGATCCCGCACGCGGCGTGCTGCTGCAGCACCGCGTGTCGTGGAGCCACTTCGGGGGCACGTGGGCGCTGCCCGGAGGTGCGCGGCACGAAGGCGAGTCCGCCCGCGACGGCGCGCTGCGCGAGGCCGCCGAAGAGGCGGGGGTTCCGGATGCCGCGGTGCGGGCCCGCTTCGCGAGCGTGTTCGATCTCGGCTACTGGTCGTACACGACCCTCGTGGGCGAGGTCGTCGAGCCGTTCGAGCCGATGATCTCGGACCCCGAGAGCGTCGAGCTCGCGTGGGTGCCCGTCGACGAGATCGGGTCCTTCGCGCTCCACCCGGGGTTCGCCGCGTCGTGGGAGCAGCTTCGCGGATTGCTCGAGGTGCGCCCCGCCGTCATCGTCGACGCCGCAAACGTCGTCGGGTCGGTGCCCGACGGCTGGTGGAAGGATCGAGCGGGCGCGGCGCAGCGACTGATCGACCGGGTGCGTGCGCGGGGTGCGGCGGGGGTTGCCGCCTCGGCGCTCGGCCTCGGAGCCGACACGTGGTTCCCCGAGTGGACGGTCGTAGTGGAGGGGCAGGCGAAGGCCGTGGCGGACGGCGGCGACGGTGTCGAGGTCGTGCGGGCCGAGGCATCCGGCGACGATCGCATCGTCCACGAGGCGAGGCGCCTCGTGGCCGCAGGGCGCGCGGTGACCGTCGTCACGAGCGATCGCGAACTGGCGCAGCGAGTGACGGATGCCCGAGCCACCGCCCGCGGCGCGCGCTGGCTGCTCGACCTGCTGCCGTAGCTGCGTTCGGCTCGCCCCGCGGTCACTCCCGCCCGCGGAAGCGATCGATCTCGCGGCGTTCGCGCTTGGTGGGGCGCCCGGCGCCGCGGTCGCGCTGCGCGATCACGGGGGTGGGATCGCGCTCGGGCGTGCGATCTTCGACGGATGCCGCGACCAGCGCCGCCCCGACCCGCTTCGCGATCGGCTGCCGGACGACGAGGATGCGGTCGAACCCGTGGATGCGCACCCGCAGTTCGTCGCCCGGTCGGACCGGTTGCGCGGGCTTTGCCCGTTCGCCGTTCACGCGCACATGCCCCGCGCGGCATGCGTCGGTCGCCGCGGTGCGGGTCTTGTACACGCGGATCGCCCAGAGCCAGGCGTCGACGCGTGCCGTGCCGCTCATGCGATCGTGGCGGCGACGGGCGCGCTCTCGTCGGCGGAGCGCGCGGCGGCCGCGCGCAGGGCGATGATCGCGCCGACCGCGAGCAGGCACTGGCCGACCGTGTAGGTGACCATGACGAGCGGGCTCGTCCAGTCGGGCATGGCGTCGGGAAGGAAGATGCGGAACGCGAGGATCGTGTCGGAGCTGAGAAACACCGCGCCGCCCCATGCGATGAGCGGGTGGCAGCGGGATGCCGCGACCGCCGTGCCGCCGAGCACGAGGCCGTAGACGGCGACGGCGATCGACAGGTCGCCGAGGTGCGGCCACAGCACGACGAGGACGCCGACCCACCACACCGCGTAGACGAGCGCCCACCATGGCACGCGGCGCACGGCCAGGCGGCGCCCGAACAGCCAGATGTAGCAGAGGTGCGCAAGCCCGAAGCACAGCAGCATCATCGGCAGCGTCGGCGCGAAGGGGAAGAACACCGCGGCCCCGTCGCCGAGCCACGACAGCGCGATCGCCGTCAGCAGGAGGGCAAGGACGAGGCCCCGCCGCCCTGCGCGCCCCACGACGAGCACGACGCCGAGCGCGAGCAGCGGCATCAGCGCGAGCTTCGTGGGCCCGGCCACTGCGTCGGCCCCGACGGCGAGCGCGCCGACGTGCACGATCGACACGGCGGCATATGGGACGAAGGCGATCCAGGGGTGCTTCATTGCTCTCCTCATCGAGACGACGGACGCTCCATCGTCGCACGCCCGGGAATCAGTTTCATACGGTCAGGCCGACGACGACCCGCGTGGGCTTGTCGCGGGAGATCTCATGGAACCCGGCCGACTCGAACGTGGACAGCGCGCCGTGATACAGGTCGTTCGACGACACCTTCTGGGCGGCCTCGGTGTCGATCGCATAGCCCTCGATGTAGCGCGCCCCGTGCTTCTTCGCGTGGGCGACGGCGGCGCCCAGAAGCGCGGAGTTGAGACCCTGCCCGCGGTATTCGCGCCGCACCGAGAAGCAGCTGACCGCCCACACAGCGGGATCGTCGAACGGCTCAGGCGACTGCGCCGCGAACGCGCGCGTGCGAGCCAGGCGCGGTTGGCGAGTGCGCGGGGCGACCTTCACCCAGCCGGCGGGCTCGCCGTCGACGTACGCGATGAGTCCCGGCGCAAGCTGTTCGGCGTGCTGCTCTCGCAGCATCGCTTCGCGCTCGGCCTGCGTCGACGCGTCGAACGCGCTGGCGGTCAGCATCCACCACTGGCATTGGCAGCTGCGCCCGTCGCCGCCCCCGCGCAGCACGCTCTCAGTGGCGTCGAAGCGGTCGGCTGTGGCCGGGACGATCTCGATCTGAGGCATACGAGCGACGGTAGCCGGGGCATCCGACATGCGACAGAGGCGGATGCCACGCCCGGGCCGCGCTCGGTTCGCGACCGCCTCGCGAACCGGGTAGGATAGGGGAGTTGTCCGCGCCACGGCGGGGGCATCGGGATGTGGCGCAGCTTGGTAGCGCACTTGACTGGGGGTTAAGTGGGTTCAACCTCCAGCAGCCCGAAAAAGTGAACAACGGGATGTGGCGCAGCTTGGTAGCGCACCTGACTGGGGGTCAGGGGGTCGCAGGTTCAAATCCTGTCATCCCGACAGAGAAATCCCCGGTGAGGCTGAGAAAGCCTCGCCGGGGATTCGTCATTTCCGGCGAGCGCACACAGATTGCGCACACAGGCCGCGGAACGCCTCAGCCGCCCTCCGTCGGCGGCATGTCGCGCACCGCGTCCGTGGAGTAGTCCCACGCGCGTTCGAACAGCTCCGCGGCGTGCTGTGCGCAGCGCCCGTACTGTTTCGCGGGCTTGCCACAGCCCGGCTCAGCGCACACGGACGCGGCTCCTACCCGGAGCGCGGTCGGCTCCTCATGAGGAGCGCGGGGAGGTGGGCCACGGCTACATCACGATTCCCGGCGCATCCGGCGTGCGGGCCGTCCGCACACTGAGGGATGCACGCCCGCAGCTCCCGCCTCTGCTCGCCGCTCAGGAGGCGGCGAGAAGCGGGCCACGCATCCCCGGCGGCGCACTGCTGCTGCCCGGCACGGCCAACGATCCCCGCCGAGTCATCCGCAGGCGCTGAGGTCCGTTCGCCGCTGGGGTTGGCGCATGGATCGACGTCATCTAGCCTGCCGGGATGGAGGAGCCATCGCCGGTCAGCGAGCAACGTAGCCGCAACATGAGTGCGATTCGCTCCCGGGACACAGCGCCTGAACTTGCGGTCAGGTCGATCCTTCATGCCCGCGGGATGCGCTACCGGACGAACTTCCGGCCCGTGGCCGGTGTCCGACGGACCGCCGATATTGTGTTCACCCGCCGCAGGATCGCCGTGTTCATCGACGGTTGCTATTGGCACGGCTGCGCCGATCACTTCGTGATGCCCAAGTCCAACCTCGAATACTGGGTGCCGAAGATCGAAGGGAACCAGCGGCGCGACGCTCAGACCACCGCGATGCTGACAGCGGCCGGGTGGACAGTGCTCAGATTCTGGGCACATGAACCTGCGGGAAACGTCGCCGATGCGATCGAGGCGGCTGTGACGGCCGCAGTGTTCGGTGCGCCTCCGCTGGTGTCGGAGGGGTCCGGCTAATCTCTGTTGGGAGGAAGGGCGGACAGTGATAGGACTGACTTCAGTCGAGATCTGCGCGGGCGCCGGCGGACAGGCGCTCGGACTCGAACAGGCCGGGTTTGAGCATGTCGCGGCAGTCGAGATCGACAGGCACGCGTGCAACACGCTTCGCGAGAACCGTCCTGAGTGGAACGTGTTTGAGGGCGATGTCGTGCGCTGGATAAAGGATCACGCTGCCGAGTACGAAGGCGTTGATCTAGTTGCGGGAGGCGTGCCCTGCCCGCCATTCTCCAAAGCCGGGAAGCAACTCGGCGCGGCGGATGAACGTGACCTTTTTCCCGCGATGATCGATCTCGTGCGTATCACCAGGCCGAAAGCAGTGATGATCGAGAACGTGCGGGGGCTGCTCGATCCCGTCTTCGATGACTACCGCGAGAGTGTCACGGAGAAGCTCCGCGCGCTTGGGTACTCGATGCAGTGGAAGCTGCTTCAGGCATCCGACTACGGCGTCTCCCAGCTCCGTCCGCGCGTCATTGCAGTTGGTGTGCGGAAGGGCGTAGGCGGCACATTCACGTACCCAGAGCCAGCGCCCGAGAAGACGGCGACCGTCGGCGAACTGCTCCGCGATCTGATGAGTGCGGAGGGATGGGAGGGGGCGGACGCCTGGGCTGATCGTGCGGACCGCATCGCCCCGACACTCGTGGGCGGCTCGAAGAAGCATGGGGGACCGGATCTCGGGCCTACACGTGCGCGCCGCGCGTGGGCAGAACTTGGCGTGAACGGCTCGACCATCGCCGAACGGGCACCAGAACCGGGCTTCGAGGGCGATCCCCGCCTCACGGTCCGGATGGCGGCTCGCGTCCAGGGGTTCCCGGACGATTGGCAGATCACCGGCGCAAAGACTAACGCGTACCGCCAGGTGGGCAACGCATTCCCGCCGCCTGTGGCGAAAGCTGTCGGCGTCCAGATCGCAACCGCGCTGGCAGCAGCGGGCGGCGTGTCAGTCGCCGCATGAGCGCGCTGATCACTGACGAGCGAGCGGCATTCCACCAGGGCCTGATCGCGAGCGGCACCCTCGTCGTCGCACAGGTAAAGCCGAAGAACGCACCCGCGCCGTTTGACTCTGCGACGTTCGCCGACGCATCATCGCCCCTGTCGGTGCGGCTTGGGCTCGATATCGCGAGCCAGCTCGGCGTACCGCACGCCCAGGCACGCCATGTAGGGCAGTCCGCAGGTACGCAGTTTGAGCGGGCAGTGCAGTCGTTCCTCGCGAGCACGTTTCCGCGGCTCTCGACGCTCCGCCCCGGAGACTGGCAAGTGAATAACGTTGGCGGAGCGCGGAACAAGGTTCACCACCTCGCGAAGTACGATCCGTATCGCCATCTCGACGACCTCGCCAAGGCCATCGACAGAGATCCGACTCTTGCGAGCGTGCTAGGCAATTCCTACGAGATCTCGCCCGATGTGATTGTTATCCGAAACCCCGAGGCGGACGCGACGATCAATTCCGTCGATAACCTTGTGGACGGATCGGCTGCCAACCTGGCTCCGCTCCGTTCGGCGAATCAGCCCCATGGCATCGTGCACGCCGTTATCTCCTGCAAGTGGACGCTTCGGAGCGACCGTGCTCAAAATGCGCGCAGTGAGGCGCTGAACATTATTCGCAACCGGAAGGGGCGGACCCCGCACATCGCAGTCGTTACCGCTGAGCCAACTCCGTTCAGGCTGGCTTCGCTGGCACTGGGCACGGGCGATCTCGACACGGTTTACCACTTCGCGCTCCCTGAATTGCTCGCCGCGACCAAGCGGTCAGGCGACCCCGACGCGGTGCAGATGCTGGACACCCTTGTCGATGGACGGCGTCTCCGAGACATCGCCGACCTTCCGTTGGACCTCGCGGTCTGATGGTCGCGAACTGGACCTATGACGAGCTGATCCTGGCTGCCGACCTGCTCGCTCAGAACGGCTGGGTCGGTGTCCGCGCCACCAATCCGGTCGCGGTGAAGCTCTCGAATCTGCTCCGCGACGGTCAACTGCATCCCGGGGAGTCCCTGCCCGAGAACTTCCGCAGCCCGTCGAGCATCCAGCGCAAGACCTACGACATCATGACGGCAGATCCGTCCTACAGCGGCAAGCCGACGCGGCACGGTCCGTACGACGAGCAGATCGCTGTCGCGTTCCGCGAGCGGCCGGACGAGATGAAGGCACGCGCCGCCGCGATCCGCGCCGCGCTGGAGTCAGGCGAGGCCCTGCCCGGCAATAGCGATGAGTTCTGGCTGGACGACGTGACCGCCGGTGAGGGCGGCATTCTGGAGTACCTGGCTCGAAAGCGCGAGCGGGATCGGGGCATCCGCGCGGACAAGATCCGGGCCGTCCAGCTTGCCGGGGGAGCGCTGAGCTGTGAGGCGTGTGGCTTCGACTTCGGCGCGGTCTACGGCGAGCGGGGCGCTGGGTACGTGGAGGTGCACCACGTCGTGCCGTTGCACGTGTCCGGACCTACTACGACGTCGTTGAGCGACCTTGCGTTGCTCTGCGCGAACTGTCATCGCATGTGTCACCGCGGGGCGTTGATCACTCCCGTGGAAGTGCGGCAGCTTGTGGAGTCGATGCACAAAACGGCTAACGCGTAGGGAGCTGCCAATGGACGACGACAGCGCGAAGGCTGAGCAGAAGGATCTGCTGCTCTACGGCCTGGTCAAGGGCATCACGGAGCTGGGCGGGCGCTGGGGCCTGACGGTCCACGTCGGCGGCGCGACCGTCTCAGGCATCGCCATCGGATCGCGCGAGTGGTTCGACGGACTGCTGGACCTCATGGACGGGGCGGGCGAGGGCGGCGACGTTGTGGCCCATTCGCTCGCGCAGTCGTTTATGGAGCTGGGGCCTGACCGCCTGGCGGCGCTCTCCGAGGGATTCCTGCACATGCGCGACGCGTCGATTCTCGCGGGCGGGACGACACTCACGATGCCGCTGTGGCGCGGCGCGCTCTCCGAGGTCACCGGCTGGTCGTCGGGCAACATCTGAGCCGATCTGTGGGCGCACACAACGCGCACACAGACGGCACCGGACCATCGGTTCTGTGAGCGGACGAGAGAGCACGAGCAGAACGGACTCCCGCATGAAACCGCGGGAGGACGAATGAGACAGCACTAATCCGTCGCACTGGGGGTCAAGGGGTCGCAGGTTCAAATCCTGTCATCCCGACGGAAGAATCCCCGGTGAGACTAGAAATAGCTCACCGGGGATTCGTCGTTTCAGGGCACCGCACACGGATTGCGCACACAGCGGGTGGATTGCCTCAGACGCCCTCCCGCGGGCTGCTCGGGAGGCGTCACGGGCGGCGCGACGACGCGCGGCGGATCGCCCGCCGTCGTGGGCACGTCATCGAAGCCGCCGGCGAGCACGTTGCTCATCTCCCACGCCTCATCGAAGCGCTCCGCGGGAGTCCGCGCCCGGCTCACGCGCTCATCGCCGGGCCGAGCGCGGCGGCGGCATGGCCGATGCCGACTGCGCCAGCCTCGGGCCTTGACCCTCGATCGTGGACACGGTGTCGGTTCGGTTGTGGCGCGTCCGCGAGGCTAGCTGATCTCGCGGCTGCGCTGGCATCTCGTGGTTTTTCGGGCTCACGTGGCCGATCGCGGAGTGGCGCCTGCGGGTGTTGTAGCGGTTCGCCCACCGGACCACGGGCGTTCAGCTTTCGTCTGTGCTCGTTCGAAGGATCTCGACAATCTTGCCGAGCACGGTTCGCGTCTGTTCGAGTTCTTGAGGGGGGAATGCGTCGGTGATTTGTTGCTCGATTTCGTGGGCGGCTTCGTCGGCGGCGAGCGCGACGCGGTGGCCTTCGTCGGTGAGATTGAGGAGCACGATCCTGGTGTGCGAAGGCG
This sequence comes from Microbacterium sp. BWT-B31, assembly GCF_041379855.1. Classification (NCBI taxonomy): domain Bacteria; kingdom Bacillati; phylum Actinomycetota; class Actinomycetes; order Micrococcales; family Microbacteriaceae; genus Microbacterium; species Microbacterium sp. BWT-B31. The sequence goes on along the minus strand of NZ_JBFECU010000008.1, from coordinate 150,224 downwards.
AGTGGTCCCGGGTGACCAGTTTCTTGTTCTCGAGATTCCCGAGAATCGTGGACATTGTCTGCGGAGTGAGAGAAGCGGTACGCGCGAGTTGGGCGATGGACTGTCCGGGGAGAATGTGCAGGGCCATGAGGGTCACGTACTGAGGGACTGTTACCCCGTGGGGTCGCAATGCCTTTGTTTTCGCGCCTGTCAGCGCGTTGTCGGCCAGCTTCAAGTAGCTGCCGATTCTGTTGGCGATATGGTCCGGAACCTCCGCTACCACGTTGACCCCTTCCCCCTGCGCGGCTCCTGCTAGGACCGCTGGCGATGTCTCCTGTGGCGCGGTGCACGGAACTCCTGTTCGAGGTCGCCGCGCACCGCGCCGTCATCTACTACTGTCTCACAGGAGAGGTCTCCGGTTCCTGTGCAACTATCCGCACATCCGAGGCGGCCATACCGCTCTGGGTGCGGATTCCTGGCCACCACGCAGCCTTGCCGAGCAGGGTGAGGCATGCCGGGACGAGGAACATGCGTACGATCGTGGCGTCGAAGGCGACGCCGATCGCCAGGCCGAATCCGAACTGCTGGATGGGCACGACGCCGGTGAATGCGAATGCCCCGAAGACGACGACCATGAGGAGAGCGGCACCGGTGATGAGCGGTCCGGTCTCTCGCATACCCCTGGCGATGGCCTCCTGTGTTGTCGTTCCCGGGGTGCGCACGTATTCGCGGATGCGAGTGAGGATGAACACCTGGTAGTCGGTGGCGAGGCTCACCAGCAACGCGATGAGAAGCACGGGCACCCAGTTAATGAGGTGGCCCAGTTGCGTGAACCCGAGCGGCGAGGCGGCGATGCCGTCTTGGAAGGCCAGCACCATGATGCCGAATGTCGCGCCAACGCTGAGGATGTTCAGGGTAACGGTGAGGAGCGGGATGAGAATCGACCGGAACGTCACGATCATGAGCAGGAGGATTATCGTCAGCATGATGGCGATCACGGTGGGTAGCCATTGGGCGATGACTTCTGTGGCTTCCTCGTTGATCTGGGTCTCGCCGCCAACACTGACACTCGCCCCGTTCACGGCTTGATCGGCAACCGCGTTTCGGATGTCGAAGAGTGCTTGTCGGGCTGTTTCGCTCGTTGCTGACCCCTTCGGGAGCGCGGTGATGAGGATGCGCTGCCCATCATCGGAGAGCATCGTTCCGAGTGCGTGCTGCTCTCCGTTCGGTAGATGCTTCAGAGTGCTCTTGTCTGCAGCGGCGAGCGGCTGGTCAGGGCGGATCGCGGTGAGGGCGGTCAGTGGCTCAGCGACCGTTTCGACATGGGCGCTGTCTTCGATGGCCTCGATGAGTCCGCGTAGTTCTGCAGTGTCGAGGCTGGAGATGCCGTCGGTTCCGGCGTCGACGAGCACCTGGATCGGGGCAGTGGCTCCGACGGAGAACTGCTCTGTGATTCGTTCGAAGCCCTGCCGCACGGGCGCGTCTTCCCGAGCCACGGAGGCGTCTGCGCTGCCGACGGCGATGTGGGTTGCGGGGACGATGAGTGCTCCGAGCACAGCGACCGATGCGATGACCACGAGCCACGGGCGTCGCTGCGCGAGTCTGGTTGCAAAGTTCGGGCGTGGCTCTCGTCGGTTCTTCCGCTTGGGGAACGGGATGCGCCCCCAGCTGATTCGCGTTCCGAGCAGTCGAAGTAGTGCCGGAGTCAGGACGGTGGCCGCGAGAATGGAGACGATGACGACCACGACGACGCCGATCGCGATGGAGCGGATGACGGCGGAGTCGATGAAGAACAGTGCAGACATTGCCAAGGCGACGGTGACGCCGGACGCGATTACGGCCTCTCCCGAGGTACGCATCGTCGTTCGGAGAGCGTCGGAGACACTCTGCCCCTCTTGCAGCTCGGTTTGGAACCGGCGGACGATGAATAGCGTGTAGTCGACGCAGATGCCTAGGCCGAGCATGGTCACGGAGTTGAGCGTGAACTCCGACATGTCGAACCAGTTCGTGCCGATCCAGTTGATGATCCCCAGGGTCAGCATGATCGTGGTTCCTGTTGCGACAAGCGACGTGAGGGTGGCGGCGACACTTCGGTACAGCAGTAGCAGGACCACGATGATCAGCGGGAATGCAAGCATCTCGGCTTGCCCCAACCCTGTCATGCTTGCGGTGCTCATCTCGGTGAGGAACGCTTGGGTGCCCACCAGTTCGACGCGCAGGCCCTTCGCCTGGAAGTGGTCATCGAGCTTGCTCTGCGCTTCGAGCACTCGGCTCGCCATCGTGTCCGCATCGAGCATCGAGCCCAACTGGATGAGGGAGGTGCGCCCATCCTTCCCCAGGAACCCGTCACGACCAGAGCCCGCGGTGGCATAGCCGATGTGCGAGGATACGTCGAGCTCGAGCTCCGTATCGATGAAAGCTGCTACGTCTGCTGATCGCTGCTCGAAAACAGGGTCATCCGAGGTGTGCTCCACATCGGTGACAACTGCTGTCAGGGAAGTCAGGCCTGTTCCGACAAACCCCTCTTTGGTTCCTTCGGTGACAATCTCTGACTGTGCGCCGTGGGGTGCCCACCCCACGTCGCCGAGGGTATCTTCGATCTTTGAGGCTCCCAGAGCGCCGACGATCGTGAGCACGACCCAGAACGTGGCGATCAGAGCAGCGGCGACGCGGCCGAAACCTCGGCGGGCTGGAGACGAGGTCGAGGTAGTTTTCGACATGGTTCTAGTTGGATGCCTTTGTAGTCATGGGGAAGGAGACGTTCTCTAGCGTCGTAAAAGAGCCCGCGGCGTGTGCGGGGTCGGGCATCTCGACGCAGAGGCAGGAAATGGTGAACCCCGCTCCCGCGCAGATGAAGAGCGCGCGCCGGTCATCGATGATCGAGTCGCGTGTTTCCGTGGCTCGCATCAGCAGCGATGTCCGCGACTTGTCGCAGGGTTGCGGAGTCGATGCGCAGTTGCGTAGCCCGAACGTTCTGTTCGACATGAACCGGATTCGTAGTCCCTGGAATGGGTACAACATCGTCGCCCTGCGCGAGGAGCCATGCGAGCGCGAGCTGACCCGAGGAGGCCCCGAACGTCTGCGCGATGCGATTGATCTCCGTGGCAGCAGTGAGGTGACGGGGCAGGCTCGCGCCTCGCCAGCGGGGAAGAGTTCTGCGGATGTCGAATGTGCCCAGGCGCGCTGGATTCGATACCGTCGAGGTCAACATGCCGCGCCCGAGCGGCGCGTAGGCCGTGACCGCTACGCCGAGATCGCGAGCGGCGGGAAGCAACTCTCGCTCCAGACCGCGCTCGAACAGTGACCATTCCATTTGCACCGCCGCAAGCGGATGCACTGCATGAGCCCGTCGAAGCTGATCGCCGTCCACCTCGCTGACCCCGACCTCGCGAACCAGGCCGGCTCGGACAAGCTCGCTCATCGCCCCAATGCTCTCCTCGATCGGCACCTGAGGGTCGACGCGATGCAGGTAATACAGATCGATCCAGTCGGTCCGAAGACGGCGCAGGCTTCGTTCCACCGCTCGGCGAATGTACTTCGGGCTTCCCGTCACGCGGTAGGGAATTCCGGCGATAGCCCTGATGCCGGTCTTCGTTGCAAGCGTCACGTTGCGTCGGTCGCCACCCAAGGCCGCGCCGACGACGCGCTCGTTCGCACCCGAGCCATACATGTCGGAGGTGTCGAAGTGCGTCACGCCAAGGTCAAGGGCCCCGCCGATGACGGAACCCGCATGCCGTCGATGGCTGGCTCCGTAGCTCATGGTCAGTGGCATGCAGCCTAATCCCACTGCGGAGACGGCCAATGACCCAAGGTGGCGAGAGGCCGCGTTTTCTTCATGAAGCATAGTTCGATGATATACCAGAGCTCTGTTTAAACAAACGGAGCCGTTCTGACCTGCCGCGTCCGAGCGCATGCTCGTCCGTTCTTGAGGTTCGAGTCCGATCGAGTCAGAGGTCAAGGCTCCTACTGCCTAGGCAACCCCAAGTAGCGCTTCAAGTGAGCACGGCCTGCGGCGGCAAGACTCCGTTGCCCAACGCCGTCATATCCACGAGAGGCCAACCGCGCGCACAGATCTCCCGCACCGATCCCGACCTGTTCGACTGACTAACGGCCCACGGCGGCGTCGAGCAGCATCCTCACGAGGGTCACCGCCTCGTCCACTTCCGGCTCGCTGTCGCCGAGCAGATGCGTGTAGATCATCGCGTCCGACAGCCGGACGATCGCACGCGCGAGCAGTGCAGGGTCAGCGTCCAGCTGACCGCTCAATTCTTCCTCGAGCAGTTCGGCGATCATCCGGGAGGCACTGTCCTCCACGGGACCGCGGCCCATCACGACGCGAATGAACAGCGCAGCGTCCCGCTCGATGAGCGAGCGGACAGGCGCCGACGCCATGATCGCGTGGATGAACGCCTCGAGCGTGGTGGTGACGGCCGTCAACCCGTGCACGTCCCGCGGCCGCCTCACGCTACGGAACGTCGCCTCGGTCTGGGCGGACAGCACCGTGCCGAGCAGATCCTCGTGGTTTCCGACGCGGCGGTAGAGGGTGGCGCGTGAAAGCCCCAGGTCTGCCGCGAGTGAGGACATGTCGATCGGGCGCGCAGCCAGATAGAGCGCGGTAGCACGGTCGACGATCTCGTCATCGGTGACGCGGAGTTGGTGTTTCGGCGAGGGCACGGTACTCATTGTCGCTGTTCCCGCGGCGAAGAACGCGCACTTGGGCACCTCGTCGTTCGAGTCCGCCATGCGCCCGTTCGCCCCCAGACCGAGTCCAGATTTGCATGTCGGGCGCGACGCATTTACTCTCAAGATGTGAGACAGATGCTCAATGTGTCTCATCTGCCAATGATGTCAGGAGGACTTCCATGAGTGGAATCGAGACAGTGCGCGGGCCGATCGAAGCAGACGGCCTCGGCGCGACGCTCGTTCATGAGCACGTGTTCGTGCGTGACGAAGAGATCGAGAGCAACTATCCGGAACTGTGGGACGAGGCGAGCCGCGTCACCGATGCCGTTGCCCGTCTCAGGGCGCTCAAGGAGAAGGGAGTCGACTCGATCCTTGATCCGACCGTCATCGGCCACGGCCGGGACATCCGGCGCGTCATCGAGATCAACAGCCAGGTGGATATCAACATCGTCGCGGCGACCGGCATCTACACGTACAACGACGTGCCGCTCTTCTTCCACTTCCACGGACCGGGCACGCTGCTGGGTGGTCCCGAGGCGATGGTGGACATGTTCGTCAAAGACCTCACCGAGGGCATCGCGGGCACGGCTGTCAAGGCGGGGTTCCTGAAGTGCGCGATCGACGACACCCTCACCCCGGGGGTGGAGCGGATCTTCGCCGCCGTCGCCGAGGCCAGTCTGCAGACCGGCGCACCCATCACCGTCCACTCGAGCGCGCCGCACGGCACCGGCCTGGTCGCTCAGGAATGGTTCACTCGGGCCGGCATAGACCCGGCGAAGCTCGTGATCGGCCACTGCGGCGACACTGCCGACCTCGACTACCTGCATCGGGTGATCGACGGCGGCTCGTATCTGGGAATGGATCGGTTCGGTCTGGACATCTTCCTGCCCGACGATCAGCGCATCGCCACCGTGGCCACGCTCGTCGACGAGGGATACGCCGACCGTTTGATGCTGTCTCAGGACGCGTCCTGCCACATCGACTGGCTCCCCCCGGGGACCCGGGAGGCGGCGCTGCCCAACTGGCACTACACGCACATCCACGACGACGTGCTGCCGATGCTGCGCGAGCAGGGGGTCGGCGAACACGCGATCGCCACGATGCTCGTTGAGAACCCGCGGCGATACCTGGTAGGGGAGTGAGGGCGATGACCTCGACCGCGATCCGGCCGCTGCCGCGCAGCCCGCTCAACCCGTTCGGCCTCGAAGACACCCACGAGGACGCCGACGGCATCCGCCACTACGATGACCTGCCGGCCAGCCTGATCGACGTGCTCACGCACTGGGCCGCCGCGACCCCCGACGTCGAGGCCGTCGTCGAGCTCGGCGGCGAGAGGCTCAGCTACGCCGGGCTCCTCGACAGGGCATCTCGCGTCGCCGGCGGGCTGCTCGCCGTCGGCCTCGAGCCGGGCGACCGCGTCGCATTGCGGTATGCCGCCGGCGTGGACTGGGTGGTCGGGTTCTGGGGGACCCTGCTCGCCGGAGGCATCGCGGTGGCGGTGAACACGCGCTTCGCCGAGCCAGAGGTCGACTACGCGCTGCGGATCGCCGACGTGCGGATCGTGCTCGGACCCACAGCTCCGCTTCCTTCGGGAGAGCCTTACGTGCACGCGGGAGCCAGGCCGGATGACGTGGCCGCGATCTTCTACACGTCCGGCACGACCGGTCACCCGAAGGCGGCACCCACCACCCACCACGCGTTCCTCAGCAACGCCGAGACCATGGTGCGGGCCCTCGACATCCCGCGTGACAAGAGCGGAGACCTGCGCACCCTGATCTCCGTTCCGCTGTTCCACGTCACCGGGTGCAACTCGCAGCTGCTCACCGCGGCCTATCTGGGAGGCACGTCGGTCATCCTCCCAGGGCTCGATCTGGACGCCTTCCTCGCGGCGCTGACGTCGGAGCGGATCACGTTCATCGTCACGGTTCCGGCCGTCTACAACCTGCTCGTGCGGCGGCTCGCCAACAGCCCGGCCGACGTCAGCGGCGTGAGTCTGGTGGGATACGGCGGCGCGCCGATCGCCGCCAGCCTGGTGGAGGCGCTGCGTGCGACGTTCACGTGGGCGCGGGTGTTCAACGGCTTCGGCATGACGGAGACGGCATCGCTCATCAGCGTGCTCCCCGACCGCGACGCCGCGGAGCACGCGGACTCGATCGGCTTCCCCGTCCCGGTCATCGACATCGCGCTGGATCCCGTCGGCGGGACCGACCACGGCGAGCTGCTCGTCCGCGGCCCGAATGTGCTCGCCGGATACTGGGGCAGTGCCGATCCCGCACTGACCGACGGCTGGTTCCGCACCGGCGACGTCGTCACGGTCGACGAGGAAGGACGCATCCGGCTCGTCGACCGCGTCAAGGACCTCATCAACCGCGGCGGGGAAAACGTCGCCAGCGTCGAGGTCGAAGCCGCACTGCTCGGCACGCCCGGAGTCCTCGAAGCCGCCGTCCTCGGCGTCCCCGACGAGGTGATGGGCGAGAAGGTCGGCGCCGTGATCGTGCCCGCCGGCGACGACCTCGACGTGGAGAAGGTGCTGTCCGATCTCGGAACGCGCCTGGCGGACTACAAGGTCCCGCAGTACGTCGCGGTGCACACCGGGCCGCTGCCGCGGAACGCCGGCGGCAAGGTCCTCAAGCACCGGCTGCGGGACGGCATCCACTGGGGCCTCCCGCGTCGTTGACCCCAGTCGACCGACCACCTCGACCACCCCGACCACCCCGACCACGATAAGAGGAGGATCCATGCCGGGCGCGTTCGAAGACAAGACCGCCGTGGTGGCGGGAGCCACCCGCGGCATCGGCCGGGCCGGGATCGCTCGTCCTGCGGCGCGATCATCGATCCAAGCGTCTCGGAGTCCCGGAGGACGACGCGGGAGCCGTCTTCCTGCTCTCCGGCGAGGCCGACTGTATCACCGGGCAGACGGTGCCCATCCACGGTGGTCTGACCCTGACGCAGGGAGTGTGACATGAAGAATCCCGTCGAGGGCAAGGGCGTCGTCGTCACCGGTGCCGCACGCGGTATCGGTCGTGCACTCGCAGAGCGCCTGGCCGCGGAAGGGGCGCGCGTCGTCGTCGCCGATCTGCTCGATGACGAGGTGCGGGCCGTCGCCGATGCTGTCTCGGGGCACGCCGTCGTCGCGGATGCCGCCTCCGAGGACGGGGTGGCACAGCTCGTGAGCGCGGCTCGCGCTCAGCTGGGGCACATCGACATCTGGTTCGGCAATGCGGGCATAGAACGCGGCGTCGGCCTGGATGCGACGGAGGACGACTGGAAGGCCGTCATGGAGGTCAACGTCATGGCGCACGTCAGGGCAGCGCGCCTGCTCGTGCCGTCGTGGCTCGAAAACGGCGTGGGCCGGTTCGTCGTCACAGCCTCGGCGGCGGGGCTGCTGACAATGCTCGGTTCGGCGACGTACTCCGTCTCGAAGCACGCCGCTCTTGCGTTCGCGGAGTGGCTCTCTGCCACGTACCGTCACCGTGGACTCGTGGTGCAGGCTATCTGCCCCCAAGGCGTGCGCACCGCGATGCTCGAGCAGGCCGGTCCGCTGCAGGAGTTGCTCACTCGCGACTCCGCGCTTGCCACCGAGGACGTGGCTGAGGCCGTGTGGCAGGGGCTGCTCGATGATCGGTTCCTGATCCTGCCGCACCCCGAGGTCGCCGGCTACTACACGGCTCGCGCCTCCGACACCGACCTCTGGCTCACGCAGATGAACCGGCTGCAGCAGAGGATCGACACCGCATGAGAGGCACGACGAGCGCCACTCAGCGCCACGGTCTGCCGGGCCTTGACCTCGACCGACTGGCGCCCTGGCTGACCGAGCACGTCGGATCCGGTGCAGATCTCACTGCCCGGCGTCTGGCCGGAGGCAAGTCCAACCTCACCTCCGAGAGCAGCGACGGCGCATCGTCCTGGGTGCTGCGTCGCCCTCCGCTCGGCCATGTCCTCGCGACGGCCCACGACATGGCACGCGAGTACCGCACGATGTCGGCGCTGCATGCGACGGGCGGCCGGGCTCGCGCCCCTCGGCGCCGACCGCACGAGAGCCCTTTCGGAGCAGTTCATCGACGTGATGGCGCATCTTCACGCCATCGACCCCGCCGTGGCAGGACTCATGCTGACCTATCAGCGCATGGCCGACTGGACAGACGTCGAAACGGTGACGGATGTCGCGAACGCCCCCGGCTGGCTCACCGAGGCCGAGATCGTCGCGCGATACGAAGATGCCAGCCGACGCGACCTGACCCACTCGGCTTCTACCTCGGCCTGGCCGCATTAGAACTCGCCGGCATCATCGAAGGCATCCGCTTCCGCCACCTGCGGGGCGAGACCGTGGGAACGGGCTTCGAAGGGATCGGCGAGGCCATCCATCCCATGCTCGACGCGGGTCTGTCCGCGCTCGACCAGTAACACGAGAGAGGTCCGCCAGATGCACTTCGCACACGACGACAAGACCGAGCAGCTCATCGCGGAGGTCCGCGCCTTCGCTGACGAGTTCGTCGCACCCGCAACCGCCGCTTTCGAGGAACAGCTCGACGCCCAGGACGACCGCTGGGCGTGGGACACCGTGCCTGCGTTCGTCCAGCTCAAAGCCGAGGCTCGACGGCGCGGTCTGTGGAATCTCTTTCTCCCCGGCGAGCGCGGTGCCGGTCTGACCAATCTGCAGTATGCACCGCTTGCCGAGATGACCGGATATGCCGGTCCGCTCACCGCCGCTGCCTTCAACTGCGCGGCGCCCGACACCGGCAACATGGAGGTGCTGGCTGAGTTCGGCAACCCCGAACAGAAAAGGACGTGGCTCGACCCGCTGCTCGACGGCGCGATCCGCAGCGGCTTCGCCATGACCGAGCCCGACGTCGCCTCCTCCGATGCCACCAACATCGAGACGAGCATCGTCCGTGACGGCGATGAATACGTCATCAACGGACGCAAGTGGTGGACCACCGGCGCCATGAATCCCAACGCCGCCATCTTCATCGTGATGGGCAAGACCGACCCCTCGGCCGACCGGCATCGCCAGCAGTCGATGGTGCTCGTTCCCCGCGGCACGCCAGGCCTCACCGTAAAGCGGGCGATGGAGGTCTTCGGATACGACGATCACGAGCACGGCGGCCACGCCGAGATCGAGCTGAAAGACGTTCGCGTTCCCGTCACCAATCTCATCGGTAAGGAGGGGGCCGGCTTCGCGATCGCTCAGGCGCGCCTCGGACCCGGGCGCATCCATCACTGCATGCGCTCCATCGGCGTCGCCGAACGGGCCATCGAACTCATGTCCGAGCGCGCCGCCTCCCGCGTGGCGTTCGGCAAAGCCCTCGCAGAGCAGGGCGTCGTGCGCGAATGGATCGCGCAGTCGCGCGTGCGGATCGAGCAGCTCCGCCTGCTCGTGCTCAAGACCGCCTGGCTCATGGACACCGTCGGCAACCGGGGTGCGCACACCGAGATCCAGGCCATCAAGATCGCCACGCCCAGCACTGTCCAGTGGATCCTCGACAAAGCGATCCAGACCTACGGCGGCGCGGGCGTCTCTCAGGACTTTCCGCTTGCCCGCGACTACGCGGCCATCCGGACCCTGCGTCTTGCCGACGGCCCCGACGAAGTCCACCTTCATGCGCTCGGCCGTGCCGAGATCCGCCGAGTCGCCAGAGCGTGACGCTGGTGTCGTGCGCAAACCGCGACCGGCCCCCACCACACAACCCGGCCATCGCCTGCAACAAATGACTCTGGACTCGAGTTCGACCCGTCGAGTTGACTGTCACGATGCCGACCATGCGGCTTCTCGGTGCTCCGACCCGTCGGTTCGCCACGGCCCACGGCGACCTCGGCTAGCCGAATTGACACGTTGCTGCTGAACCGATGGGAGATGACATCGCGATGAGCGAACAAGCGATCCTTCACGATCTCGTTTCCTCCTGGGTGTCGCTGGGCCTTGAGTTCGCGGCTGGCACCCCCGGCGTGTCGGCGCTGTACATCTCCGTCTCCTCGGAAAGAGGGTCGATCTTCGCGAACGTGTGCACGCTCGAAAAGAAGGGCCTCGTCGACAGACACGTCGACCCCGCCGATGGTCGCGCCCGTCGCGTGATGGCAACTGCTGCGGGCATTGAGAAGGCGCAGGCCGCAAACAGCGCCGTCGAGGCGGCGGATGAGGGATTCTTCGGACCGCATTCGCGCCTGCCGCTGCCTCTCTTCGATCATCTCGCGCACATGGACCGCTGAGGAGCGCGGGAGCGTTGGGTCTCGCTGCCATGGCTTGTTCAACGCCTCGCCCACGGTGCGCGAGGGGACGTCCGGCTTCGGCGCCGGACAGGATCGAGCCGTTCGCCGTGTGCGCCGGCTGAGCCTGGCCGTGATCTGCTTCTGCGAGAATCCGCTTCGTCCCAGAGGCGTCGCGTCGCTTCGCATCGCCTTGCCTTGCTGGCGGACCCGCGCTTTGCGACCTAGCGTGGAGACATGACGGGAGCACAGCAGAGCGGGGCGCGCCTGGTCGAGCCGCACGCGGGTGGACTCGCGCAGCGTCTGAACTGGCTGCGAGCCGGCGTGCTGGGGGCCAACGACGGCATCGTGTCGACTGCCGCGGTCGTCGTCGGCGTCGCGGGGGCCACCGCGGCAGTGCCGCCTGTGTTTCTCGCGGGGGCTGCCGCGCTCGTGGGCGGCGCGATCTCGATGGCGCTCGGCGAGTACGTGTCGGTGTCCAGCCAGCGCGACGGCGAGAAGGCGCTCATCGAGAAGGAGCGCGGTGAGCTCAAGGTCGATCCCGACGGCGAGTTCGAAGAGCTGGTGGGGCTCTACCGGGCTCAAGGGCTGCAGCCCGACACGGCGCGGCAGGTCGCGCTCGAGTTGACCCAGCACGACGCGCTCAAGGCGCACTTGTCGATCGAGCTGAACATCAACCAGGACGATGTCGTGAGCCCCTGGCACGCGGCGCTCGCGTCGGCGCTCGCGTTCACCATCGGCGCCGTCCTGCCGATGCTGACGATCCTGCTGCTGCCGCACCCCGTGCGCATCGTGTGGACGTTCGTGGCGGTGCTGGCGGCACTGGCGGTCGCCGGGTACACGGCGGCGTGGATCGGAGGCTCGTCCCGCTGGAGGGCCGTCGTGCGCACCACGATCGGCGGCGCTCTGGCATTGGGGGCCACGTTCCTGGTGGGGTCCCTGTTCGGGACGGGGTTCGGCTGAGTCCTTCGCCTCGCCGGCGAGCCGCGATGCTCTGATGGCCGCCCCGAGGCGCGAGACTGGGGGGATGGCGACAACGAGGGTGCGGCATCGGATCGCCCGTCGCGCGACGGCGCTCGTCGCGCTCGCGCTTGTGGTGACGGCCGGTCTGAGCGTGCATGCTGTCGTTCCCGGCGGGTCCGCGAGCGACATCGCGGGGGACGCGCTGTACGCCGCGGCCGCGTACGCGGTGGCGGTCGTGATCAGGCCGCGCCTGACAGCGCTCGCTGCGGGTGCGATCGCAGCGGCGTGGTGCGTGGGGATCGAACTGCTGCAGCTCACGGGCATGCCGCTCGCATTCGGTGCGGTGTTCCCGCCCGTGCTCCTCGTGCTCGGCACCGCGTTCGACGCGCGCGATCTCGTCGTGTACGTGGTCACTGTCGGACTGCTCGTGGCAGCCGACGCGGCGATCGGCGCGTGGCGGCGCAGGATCCGGCGCTCCCGCGTCGACGAGCACGAGGCATCCGCCCCTCTCTAGTCGGGCACGATCACCAGGCGCGAGCCGCGCAGATCGGTGCGCTGCCAGGCTTCGCTGATGCGACTGAGCGGCATCGTGGTGACGTCGATGACGAGGTCGCCGGAGCGGATCCACTCCACGACCTGCGCGTACGCGGCCTGCATGCCGGTCGCCAGGTTGCGTGCGGCGCCGTAGATCTCCAGGCCCGACGTGCGCAGGGCGTCGCCGGAGAGTCGGATGCTCGATCCCGCCGACTCGCCGACGTGGACGAGGCGCGTGGGCTTGGGCATGACGAAGCTCTCGGGGGTGAGGGCTCGGGCGAGCATCTCGGTCGGCCTGCCCCACAGGTAGTCCACGACCACGTCGTAGCCGTCGCCGCGGTGCCGGCGATAGGCGTCGACGAGTTCGTCGTCGGTGACGGCGGTGCTGATGACCTCGTCGGCGCCCAGCCGCTGGAGGTCGGCGAGCGCGGCGTCGTCGCGGCCGGTGGCGACGATCCGCCCGGCCCCGAGCAGCCGCGCCACTTGGACGGCGAGCCGCCCCGCGACGCCGGTCGCGCCCTGCACGAGCACGGTCTCGCCCTCCTCCAGCCCGGCTGCGACCCGCATGCACATCGCGCTGATCGCCGACGCGAGGACGACCGCGGCGGTCGGCTCGATTCCTTCCGGGATCGGGGGCGCGTAGGCGGCCGGCACCGTGACGAACTGGGCCAGTGCTCCGTGCGGAGGCTGCAGGCCGCCGAACCCGACCAGGGTTCCGTCGGGCAGGCGCCCGACGCCGTCGAAGCACGGGATCGCGGGGAGCGCGGCCTGGAACGCCGCGGCCGTGTAGTGGGTGCCGGCGACGATCGCGCGGTCGACGTTTTCTACGGCGACGGCCTCGACGGCGATCAGCACCTCGCCTTCGCGCGGTACGGGGTCGGGCAGATCGCGAAGCTGAGGGATTCCCCCCGCTCGATCGACGACTGCTGCTTTCATCGCACACTCCTTCTCTAACGCTGTTAGAGGGCTAGTTTAGGTCGTGTCGCGCAATGCGAGGAGACGGATGCCACTGAATCGGCAGCAGGTGATCGACGAGGCCCTTCGCCTCGTAGACACGGATGGGCTCGACGCACTGAGCCTGCGAAAGCTCGCAACGCGACTCGGCGTCCAGGCGCCGACGCTGTACTGGCATGTGCAGAGCAAGGCCGAGCTGCTCGACGCGCTCGCGGACGCCATCATGGATGACGCGCTCTCGACGACCACCGTCGCGGACGCCGGCGGCCACTGGCGGGAGTGGCTGCTCTCTGCGGCCGCGCAGCTGCGGCGGGCGATGCTCGCCCATCGCGACGGCGCCCGCATCGTGTCGGCGTCACGCGACTCGCTGCGCCGCGCCGACTTCTCGGAGCGGGCGATGTCGAGGCTCGTCGCGCACGGCGTCGGTCTGCACCGCGCGCGCCTCACCGTGCTCACCATCGAGCGCTACACCGTCGGCTTCGTCCTCGAAGAGCAGAGCACGAACGCCTCCTCTGCGCAGCCGGAGCTCGACCTGGACGAGCTTCGCCGCCGGTTCCCGACGACCATCCAGGGCGTCACCGAGTACTTCGCCGCGGGCCGCACGGTCGACGACCTCTATCGCGACGGAGTGCGGCTGACCCTCGGCATCCCGCTCGACGAGGCCGGATCGGGCGCGGACGCCTGACGCCGCGCGGTCGCTCAGACGATCGCGATCCTCAGCCCGCCGGATTGGGCTTGGTCCAGACCGCGGGGCTCGTCGTGGCGGGCGGGCTCGTGTGCCCGTCGGCGAGCTTGCCGTACTGGCGCGAGCCGACCCCTGACACGATGGTGCCGTCGGCGCTGACGGCGAGCACGGCGTTGGAAGTGCCTTCGCGCTGCACGTTCAGCGCCTCGCGGTACGGGCCGAGCAGCACGGTTGAGGCCGTCGGAGCGACCAGGACGGTGCCCGCGTCGCTTCCTTCGGCGTTGCCGCCGTTGCTCTGCGGGTTGCCCCACATGAAGATGTGTCCGTCTTCTGTCAGGACGCCCCAGTTGTTGAAGCCGGTGCCGAGGTACCGAAGGGCGTTCGTGATGTTGAGGGCGATGCGGGTGGGGCGATTCGGTCCTACCTCGTTGGCGACGCCGCCGTTGCCGAGTTCGCCCGAGTCCTCCCGCCCCCAGGTGTACAGCCTGCCGTCGTCCAGAATGAGCGACATCGTCGTGAAGCCCGCGTTCACCGCTCGGACACCCGTCACAGCGGGGAAGACGCCGCCGACGGCGGCAGCGCCGGGGGCGATGGCGTAGAACCCCGGCTGATTGCCGTTGGCGACGATGTGTGCTCCCGTCGACCCCTCGACGGCGGACGTGCCGGCCCCGCTGAAGCCCGCACCGAGTTCGCCGTCGGTGTTGCGGCCCCAGGTGTAGACGCGGCCGTCCTCGGTCACGGCGATGCCGGAGTGGTAGCCGAAGGACACCTGCCGGACGTGTTCGACATTCAGCTTCAACGGTGTGCTGCTGAAGGTGGCACCGTTGGTGTAGCCGGCTGCGCCGTTGAAGTTCTCGCCCCACGCCCACACATTGCCGCTCCTGGTGACGGCCCCGGCGACGTTACGGTAGGCGGCGAGCGAGGCGACCGGTTCGGGAATCGGCACGGTGACGATCGTCAAGCTGATGGCCTGGTTGCCCTGACCCAGCGATCCGTATGTCCCTTGGCCGACGGCATGAACAGTCCCGTCGCTGTCGAGGAAGAACGAGTTGTACGCGCCGGCGGCGATGTCGACGATCTGCCTCCCCGACAGCGCGGTGACCTTCTGGGCGGTCGTGCGGATCGTCGTGTCGCCGAGTCCCAGTTGTCCGGAGGTGTTGTATCCCCAGCTGTACACGGTGCCGTCCGCGGCAAGCGCGAGCACGTGATCGGATCCGCCGGCGAGCTTGACGATCTCGACGTCGTCAATGGGCACCGCGCCGACGACGAGATCCAGTCGCGCGTATTCGGCGTCGGCATAGGCGGCGTTCGTCAGGGGAACGAGGACCGCCGCGCTCAACAGAGCCGCGCCGAGCGCCCCGATCGCCGCCGAGACGGCGACGCTCAGGCGTACCCTGAAGGTTGTCGGGTTGCTCATGGGCGCACGAGGTCGCCGGGTGATCCGCCGGGCGCGTCGGCGGATCCGTGCTGGGGAGCGACCGCACCGTCCTGCTCGGCCTGAAAGGCGGCGACCATCTCGTCTGCCTCGCGCCGGGTCAGTCCGTGGTTCGTCTCGCCGTCTGGGGTGCGAACACTCACCCGGTGTCCTCGGCCCCAGAAGCAGAGCACGAGGACCCCGACCAGCAGGAGGCCGCAGACGAGCGGGTACTCCTTGACCCAGGCCACCGCGTAGCCCACGAGAGGGATGTGCGTGCGATAAAGACGGGCCGACTCGATGACATACGGCTCGACGTCCGCGAGTTCGTTCGCATCGCCCTTGAGAACGACGGCGTAGCCCGTGCCGGAGCGCTCGATGGAGTGAATGCGATGAGTCACGACGCTGGCGTCGCTGGTCCGCGGCACCTGGATGATGTCCCCGACGTGCAACTGCGAGGCGGGGACCTCCCGAGTCACCACGATCGCGCCGACGGGGAGCGCGGGCTCCATCGACCCCGAGACCACCAGGGCGGGCTGCAGACCCAAGACGAGGAAGACGGCGATGACCACGATCGATGCGGCCCCGACGACGGCGACGGCGATGCAGAGGGTGTCCTGCAGGCGACGTATGACGGGCATTGCGGGATCCTTTGCGCGCACGGTTGGCCTATGGAGCACACGATGGCGGCCGGACCACGCCCGAGGGCGCGGTCCGGCCGCCATCGATCAGGTTGCGGCTGCGACGGTCGAGACGCCGTCGATGGCGGCCAGCAGATTCGCGCGCAGCCCCTGCAGCGCGGCGTTCTGGGTCGCGGAGCCCTGATCGGGAAGCGACACGGTGATCGTATAGGTCACCACGCTGCCGGGTGCGATGACCGGCTGGGACAGCGCGACTCCCGTCGAGAGCGCCGAATAACTGAGGCTAGCGAAGGTCGACTGGCCGTCCGAGACGGTGAAGCGCAGAGCGTCGCGCAGTGCGGTGTCGGTCGCGGTCGAGTCTTCAAGGAGCCGGAACTTGAGGAGCTGCGCATTGCGCGCGCTGGTGTCCTCATTGCGCACGTACAGCGTCGCAGTCACGTTCGTTGCCGCGTCGCCGGGCACGAGGGCGTCGGCGCCGGCGATGGCCAAGTCGATGGGAGCTTGAACGTCTATCGGCAGGTTGTCGGGCTGTCCGGGGGTGCTGGGGGAGGTCGTGTCGACCCAGGCGTTGCCGTCGGCACTGATCTGGATGTTCCATGCCGCGACTGCGTAGCCGTCGCCTGAGCCGTTGAGGGCCGCGTACTCCGCGTCGGTGAACGAGGCCATGGTCACGCCGATGAGTGCCATGGCGCCCAGAGCCCCGATCCCCAGGAATGCGGCGGCGCGTCGGCGCCGACGCGGCTCCTCTATGATGACGGGGCTGGTCTGCGTGGTGTTGTCGGGCATTGCTTCACGCTCTCTCGCAACGGAACCACCGGGTCGGTGGGTTGCGTCTGATGACGCCTCCCCAGGATTCACCTGGTGAGCCGTAGAGCGCGCCTCTCAGTGCGGGGCTTGGGTGGCGCCCCGCACCGGATTAAGAGCGGATGCGCCGCCCTCAGTGTGGATTCGCTATGTCAGCGAGTGCAGCGCGGCGGCGAGGTCATGCCTGTCCTGAACGCCGAGCTTGCGAAAGACCCGATACAGGTGGCTCTCGACCGTGCGGACGCTGAGCTGGAGGCGGCCGGCGATCTCGCCGTTGGTGAGCCCTGCGACTGCCAACTCCGCGACCTGACGCTCGCGGCCGGTGAGCAGAGCTCGGCTTGTGAGCGCCGCGGTGTAGCGGGGATATTCGCCCCCCAGCTGGGTGGCGAGGGTGCAGGCGCGGCGTATCTCGACGTTGGCGCGCTCGGGGTCGCGGTCGGCGAGGTCGGTGGCGGCGGCGACCTGCAGGGAGAGCGCCAATCCGGCAAAGCCCCTGCGTCGCAGTCTGCTCGCGCTGGCCAGCCGCGCATACGGATCGGAGGCGACGGTCGCAGCGGCGAAATCGGCGAGCATCGCAGCAAGACCGTCGGGTTCGGCATCCTCGGCCCAGCGCACCATCGCTTCCGCGCGCTGGGGGACGGCGTCGAGCTTGATCGACTGGACGCCGGCCAGCAGCGCGGTGATCAGATAGCGCCGCTCGTACGCGTCTTCTGCGGCGGTCCAGAGCGCGTCGGCCGCGGCCGACGGATCGCCGCCGCCGGCGACCTCGGCGTGGGCCCGGGCCTGGGCGGCGAGCATCCCCGGGTGCGGCCCGAGGTGCAGCCCCAGCGCCTCGGCCTGATCGGCCAGGGAGCGCGCGGTGGCCGGCTGGCCGAGGCGGGCGGCGAAGCGCGTGGCGGAGACGATGATGCCGAGCTGGAACGGCAGGAAGCAAAGGGGCGCGAACCCCAAGGAAAGCAGCGGCAAGAGGTGGTCGCGCAGCCGCGCGTCATCGCCGCGCAGGGAGTGCACGAGCGCGATGACGTAGCCATGCCCGGTCAGCAGCGCGAGGTCGAGGCGGGCGAGCGCGTCGTCGTAGTTCCGGCGCGCGGCCGCCTCGGCGCCGTCGAGGTCGCCTGCGACCGCGAGTGCGACGGCGTGGAAGACGCTTACCCGCGTCGCCACGCGCGCCGCGTCGGTTCGCACGAGGTCGAGCTCGGCGATCGCGGCACGTGGGCGGCCGATCGCGATGAGCTCTTGGGCGCGCGTCAGTCGAACCTCGTCGAGCACGAGCGGGCTGACGATGGCTTGGGGGAGCGGATGGGGTGCGGCGGGGGCGCCGGTGAACTGCAGCCGGATCTGTGCGCGACGCGCTTCGAGAGCGGGTGCCCACGCTCCGGCGAGCGGCAGCTGCGCGTCGAGCAACTCGGAGGCCTTGTCGGGGTCGAGCGCGCCGAGCGCCCACAGCAGCGCGCGCGCCGCCGTGAGCCTGACGCGATCCTGAGGAGTCGTTCCCCGCATCGCCTCGGCGAGGACGGCGTCGATCGCCTCGACGTCAGCGCCTTGCACCATCAGCAGGGTCACGTACTCCAGCGCGGATTTCGCGTCGCGGTCCCGCTCGAGCGCGGCGCGGCGGTCGAGGGTCTCGCTGAGGAGCTTCTCGTGAACGAGGCGGTTCAGCACTGCTTCGGCGGCCGCTCGGTTTTCGAGATCGTGCGGATCGCCGCCGCTGCTGGTCATGAAGGCGCCCCGGTCCCGGATCGACGTGAGAGGTGCGGCCGCGCGGTGCAGGTCGGGCAGCTGGCGACCGAGCTCACCGGAGGTGAACTCGGACCTTGCGAGCGCCTCGTTGATCTCGTCGAGGATTCGCAACCGACGTGCGCCGGCCCGTTCGTTGCGCAGGTGCTCGGCCAGCAGCGGGGGGTAGACGCTCATCGACACCTGGTCTGCGCCGGTGAGGAACGTCAGCAGTCCGCGATCGTCGAGCTCTTCCAGCTCTGACCAGCCGACGAGGCTTTTCGCGACCGAGACGTCGATCGCGCCGACGAGCGAGAGCTTGATCAGCCCGCTGAGCGTTTCGGGGCCCAAGCCCTGCAGGAAGGGCTCGACGGCGAAGGCGAGCCGGGGCGACCACAGCCGCGTTCCTGCACTCCACACGCCGTTGTCCTGGGTGAGCAGCCCCTCATGCACGCCGATGTCGGCGATCGCGTGGACCAGACCAGGAAGCCCGCCGCCGCGTGAGTGGATGCGGGCGACCGTGTCGGTGGACACCGAACCGTGGTCGCAGATCTCTTGCACGATCTCGTACGAGGCGTCGAATCCGAGCGGCGGCATGACCAGCCGCACTCCGGGCCGCACGATCGCATCGAGCGACATGTCCTGCGCCGCCCGCGCCGTCGACGCCGACGACAGCAAGGGAATGGAGCGGCCGTCGAGCGCGGTTCCCACCGCGCTGATCGAGGCGGCGTCGAGCAGATCGCAGTCGTCGATGGCGACCACGCACCGCGGGCCGTTGAGGGCCGCCTGCAGCCCCGTGATCGCCTGTGTCAGTGCCGTGGTCTGGCGCGCGGCCGGTTGCCCCAGCAGCCCCGCGAAGGCGATCACCTCGAGCGGCCGATCCGACAGCGCCGCAATGCCGCGCAATCGCACGACGGTCCAGCCGACCGCCTCGAGGGAAGCGGCAATTTGAGTCAGAGCCGCCGTGCGGCCAGAGCCGGGCAACCCGCGCACGTTCACACTCGTTCCGGCGCGCAGATACTCGAGCGCGTCGGTGCTCAGCCGACTCCGAGAGAACGACTCCACGGTGCCAACCTATCCCGTGCCTTGCCCGCAGTCACTGTCTTGACGGCACTGCCCGACTCCCACTCATCGGGATCGCGAGCTGCGCGTTGCAGGTGTCATCGGCGCGCAGTGGTCGGCGGCGCCCTCTGTGGAGGTGCCGAGCGCGTCAGGATCCACGAGCGCGGCGAGGTCGAACTCGACCCCCTTTTGCGCGCGCGGGCGTGGGCAGGCGCACGCGCGGGGAGCTCCTGCGCCTCGCCGACGACGAGGTGCGCGCTGGTGCTCTCATCCCTCGGCGAGCAGCTCGCGCACCATCGGGATCACCTTGGTGCCGTACAGCTCGACCGCGCGAAGCCGCGCCGACACCGGGACCGTGCCGCTCGTGTAGATCATGTCGAACCGGCCGACGCCGAGCGTGCGGACGGCGCGGGCGATGCGGCGGGCGACGGTCTCGGGCGAGCCGACGTACATCGAGCCGCCGGCGACCTCGCGGTCGTACTCGAGGCGCGTGACAGGCGGCCAGCCGCGGAGGGACCCGATGCGGTCGCGCATGACCTTGAACCGCGGCCACACGGTCTCTTTCGCCTCCTCGTCGGTGTCGGCGACGAACCCGGGGGAGTGCAGTCCCACCGGGTGCGCGGTCGTGCCGAACTGCTCCGCGGCTCGGCGGTAGAGGTCGATGTACGGCGCGAAGCGGTCGGGGGCGCCGCCGATGACGGCGAGCATCAGCTCGAATCCGTAGCGCGCGGTGCGCACGACCGACTCGGGCGATCCGCCCACGCCGACCCACGTGCGCAGGCGTCCGGAGTCGGTCTTGGGAAACACGTCGGCGTCGGTGAGCGCGGCGCGGGTCGTGCCCTGCCAGGTGACCGGCGTCTCGTTGAGCAGCTCGGCGAACAGCGCGATCTTCTCCTCGAACAGCACCTCGTAGTCGCGCAGGTCGTAGCCGAACAGCGGGAACGACTCGGTGAACGACCCCCGCCCGAGGATCACCTCGGCGCGGCCGTTCGAGAGGGCGTCGAGCGTCGCGAAGCGCTGGAACACGCGCACGGGGTCGTCCGAGCTGAGCACGGTGACACCCGACCCGAGGCGGATGCGCGACGTGCGCGTCGCGATCCCCGCGAGCACCGTCTCGGGGGTCGAGATCGCGTATTCGGGCCGGTGATGCTCGCCCACGAGGAACACGTCGACGCCGAGCTGGTCCGCCAGCACAGCCTCGTCGACCACCTGCCGGATCGCTGCGCCGTACGACAGCATGCCGCCGCGGTCGTCCTCGGGCACGTCGCCGAAGGTGTCCAGCCCGAACTCGATGCCGGTCATGGGGTTCCTCTCGTGATGGCGACGAGCGGTCCCCACGCCCACTCCTGGCATCGCTGACGCGTTGCGTGGATCCTTGGGGCGCGTGGGCCCGGCCTCGGCCGCAACACCCAGTATCGCGCCGCGCGCGGGGGCAGGGGCGGTCGCGGCCGACCCGCGCGGGCGGGGCCCGAAGTTGCGTCATCCGCAGCGCGCACCGACCATGGAGACATGGCTGATCCGCGCGACGAGCCCGCCCCGGCGGAGCCGGGCGGCGCGCCGTGGCGACTGAGCCTGCAGGCGTGGATCGCGATCGCGATCGCGGCGGTGCTGTGCGCTGTGGTGCTCACCGTGTGGATCCGCACGACGCCGCCGCTCGCGGCGCCGACCCCCACCGCGACGGTCGCCCCGACGCGCACTGCGGCCCCGGCCCCCACGCCGACACCCACCCCGACCGTGTTCGGCTACCCGGCGAACACGACGGCCTACGACGTGCAGACCCTGCCGCAGGTGAACGTGTTCACCGTGCTGCCGGCGCTTCTGGTCGACGACGCCCCGTTCGGCGCGTTCGCGGGGGAGACGGTGCGGGCGACGGGCATCGGCGCCCCGGTGTTCGCCGACCCCGCGGGCGCCCCGGTCGGGTATGTGCCGCGCGAGTTCCCCTACGAGGGCACGACGCTTCCGGTCGTGGAGCGGCAGGACAACTGGGTCAAGGTGCTCCTCACCGGCCGTCAGGCGGTGCCGTCCCAGGGCAATCCGGCGCAGGCCGCCGGATGGCTGCGCGTGCAGGACGTCGAGACTGCGGCATCCGACGCACGTGTCGAGGTGAGCATCTCGGCGCACACGATCGAGATCGTGCGGGGCGCCGACCGCCAGCTCGTCTCGACGGACTTCGCATGGGGCACGTCCGAGACGCCGACCCCGCTCGGCCGCACGTTCATCATGTACACCGCCGTGGTGCCCGAGTTCGCCTACACGCGCGGGCATCCGATCGTGTACTTCGGCGTGCAGTCGCCGACCCTCGACGGCTTCGGCGGAGCGGATGTCGCGATCACTGCGTTCCACTACCACGACGACCACTCGGGGCCGATCTCGAACGGATGCCTGCGGCTTGACGCCGCCGCGATCGACACGCTCGCACAGCTTCCGCTCGGCACGCCGATCATCGTGAACCCGTAGCCGCGGCGGCGCGCGGTCGCCTGGCGCGCGCGGCCTCCTGCAGAACTCCTCCAGATCGGCGCCGAAGCGGAGGGGTTCAGGCGTCGTAGACCCGCTGGCTCTTCAGATCGAAGGAGTTCTGCAGGCGGGCGGGGGTCAGCGCGGCGCGAGCTCGTCGGCGACCTCGCACGGGTCGAGCGACGGATCGCCGCCGGACGCGGCCTTGATGAGCAGGCGGCGGAACACGACGCGCTCGTCGGGGGTCAGCGACGCGAGGGTCAGCGCCTCGGCGCCCACAACCCGCACGCACAGCTCGGCGAGCGTGTCGTGCCCCTGCCCGGTGGGCACGATGCGCCGTTGGCGGCGGTCTTCGGGGTTGGCGCGGCGGGCGACGAGGCCGGCGTCTTCGAGGTCGTCGACGAGGTACGTCATCACGGTGCGGTCGATGCCCAGGCGGTTGGCGAGCGCGAGCTGGCTCGGCTGGTCGCCGTGAACGACGACCTCGGAGAGCGTCTGGTAGCCGCGCTCGCCCTGCGGGAAGTCGGCCAGGATCGGCGCGACGCGGTCGCGGTACTCGCGCAGCAGCACGCCCAGCGCCCACCCGAAATCCTCGGTGGGGTGCGGCTGCCGCGGTGCGGCAGCGGAGGACGACAGGGCGGTCATGAGTCCATGGTACGCCAGATCGGTTGTGCCAGAACTGATCTGTCGGGAATACGATCTTCACAACCACGTTATAACCCTGGTGCGTCGCCAGCAGTCGACGCGGCCCGCGCGCGGAGCGCGGGCGGAAGGGACCCATGGACATCGAACTCGGCATCGCCGTGGACACGGCCATCGCCCAGCGGCACCCGCGTGAGGCGACCGCGCTCGCGCAGCGCGCCGAAGAGCGCGGACTCGACCTCGTGGTCGTGCAGGGCACGGGCGGCACCGCCCTCGACCCGTGGACGCTCGCCGCGTGGCTCGCCGGCGCGACCAGCCGCATCGCGATCGGGCTCGCCACCCCCGCGGTGCCCGATCCCGACCCCACCGACGTCGAGGCGCCCTATCCGGCCGTCCGCGCGAAGGCGCTCGACAGCATCGACGCGCTCTCGCGAGGCCGCATGATGACGGATGCCTCGGCCTGGGTCCTCGCGCCGCGCGGCGCAGGCCCCGCCGAGGTCGAGGCGCTGGCTGCGGCATCCGCTCAGCCTGTGGCCCCGCACACGACCCGCCCCGTCGTCGTGCCGGTCGAGACGATCGCCGACGTCGACCGCGTGGCCGCGTTCGTGCCCGAGCGCGTCGGTGCCGGCCGGCGCCGGCCCGCAGCGGTGCGCGCGAAGCGCGTCGCGGGGATCGACTACGACGGCGTGCCCGCCTCGCTCGCGGGCCGCGCTGTCGAGCCGGGCGACCACGAGCACCGCAGCGTCTCGTCGACGTACCTGCGCGGCGGCGCGCCGGGCCTCGTGCTGCGGCCGCGCACGCCGGCCGAGGTCGCCGACGCGCTCGCGTTCGCACGGCGGCATCCCGAGGTCGAGCTCGGCATCCGCAGCGCCGGCCACGGCATCAGCGGGCGCTCGACCAACCACGGCGGCATCGTGATCGACGTGGGCGCGATGGACGCCATCGAGGTGCTCGACGCCGCGCGGCGGCTCGTGCGGATCGGGCCCGGTGCGACGTGGAAGCGGGTCGCCGAGGCCCTCACGCCCTACGGATGGGCGCTCGGCTCGGGCGACTACGGGGGAGTGGGCGTGGGCGGACTCGCGACCGCTGGCGGCATCGGGCTGCTCTCACGGCACCATGGCCTCACGATCGACCACCTGCGCGCCGTCGAGGTCGTGCTCGCCGACGGCAGCCTCGTGCGGGCGACAGCGACCGAGCACCCCGACCTGTTCTGGGCGGTGCGCGGGGCGGGCGCCAACTTCGGCATCGCGACCGCGTTCGAGTTCGAGGTCGACGAGGTGGGCGAGGTCGGCTGGGCGCAGCTGTCGTTCGCGACGGGTGACCTCGAGCAGTCGCTGCTGCGCTACGGCGAGCTGGCGAGCGCGGCGCCGCGCGACACGACGGTGTTCCTCGTGACCGGTCAGCCGCAGCAGGGCATGTACAGCCTCCAGCTGTTCGCGATCGTCGACGATCCCGATGCCGACACCGTCGTCGAGCGGCTCACGCCGTTCCTCGAGCTCGGCATGCTCACCCGCCAGCAGGTCGTCATGACCTCGTACGCGGGCGTCATGGGCAGCGCCGCCGACATCGGGCCCGAAGGGCAGCACGGGTTCGGCGAGCCCCATTCGCGCTCGGCGTTCGTGCTCGAGCTCACCCCCGAGTTCGCGCGCGATGCGGCACGGATGCTGCAGACCGGCGCCGTCTACTTCTTCGAGCTGCGCGCGATGGGCGGGGCGATCGGCGATGTCGATCCGGGCGAGATGGCGTACAGCCACCGGTCGCCGGCGTTCCAGGTGGCCGCGATGGGCGGCGACGACGCGCGGCTCGACCGCGTGTGGGATCCGCTGCAGCGCCACTTCGACGGCCTCTACCTCAGCTTCGAGACCGAGCGCACGCCCGAGAAGCTGCGCGAGGCGTTCCCCGCGCCGGTGCTGCGGCGCCTGCACGAGCTCAAGCGCCGGTACGATCCGGCCAACGTGTTCCGTGACAACTTCAACATCGACCCCGACGACGACACCCTCACGCGGGCGCCGGCGGGGGCATCCTTCATCCGCGGGATCGCGAGAGAGGCCATCGCATGACCGACTACGGAAACGACCTTCGCTTCGGCACCTTCGTCACGCCGTCCGCCCAGAATCCCGGGCACGTGCTCGACCTGGCGGTGGCGACGGACCGCTCCGGGCTCGACCTCGTGTCGTTCCAGGACCACCCGTACCAGCCCGCCTTCCTCGACACCTCGACGCTGCTCGCGTTCGTGGCGGCGCGCACCGAGAACGTGCACGTCAGCGCCAACGTCGCGAGCCTGCCGCTGCGGCCGCCGGCGGTGATGGCGCGAGCGGCGGCATCCGTCGACATCCTCAGCGGCGGACGGTTCGAGCTCGGCATCGGCGCGGGCGCGTTCTGGGACGCCATCGTCGCGATGGGCGGGCGCCGCCTGACGCCGGGCCAGGGCGTCGACGCGCTGCGCGAGGCGATCGAGATCATCCGCGCGCTGTGGGATGCCGACGAGCGCGGCGGCGTGCGGATCGAGGGCAAGTACTACTCGGCGGTCGGCGCGAAGCGCGGGCCGCGGCCGGCGCACGAGATCCCCGTCTGGATCGGCGCGTACAAGCCGCGCATGCTGGCGCTCACCGGCTCGGTCGGCGACGGGTGGCTGCCCACGATCGAGTATGTGCCGGGAGGGCTGGCGGGCATGCCCGAGATGAACGCGCGCATCGACGCAGCCGCGATCGAGTCGGGGCGCGACCCGTCCGATGTGAAGCGGCTCGTCAACTTCATGCGCGTGGACTTCTCGCCTGCCACCCGGGGGCTGCTGAACGGCCCGGTCGAGGCGTGGATCGACCAGATGTCCGACATGGCGCTCACGCACGGCATCGACACCTTCCTCATCGGCGGCGACGACGTCGCGATGACCGAACGGTACGCGGCCGAAGTCGCGCCCGCGGTGCGGGAGGTCGTCGCGCGCGAGCGCGCGTGACCCCACCGGCCGGCCGCCCCGCCCCGCCCCGCCCTCCCCGCCCACCCCGCGCCCCCCGCCCGCCCCGCCGGGCGCCTGCAGAACTCCGCCAGAACGGGCCCGCGGGGCCCGCCCGCGGCCGATTCGCCGCCCCCCGCGCCGGATCGGAGGAGTTCTGCAGGTGGCATGCTTGATGCCATGCAGCAACGACCCCTCGGCCGCACCGGCGGCGCCGTCTCGGTGATCGGACTCGGCACCTGGCAGCTCGGAGCGGACTGGGGCGCGGTCACCGAAGACGACGCGACGGCCGTGCTCGCGGCATCCGTCGCTCACGGCGTGACCCTCTTCGACACCGCCGACGTGTACGGAGACGGGCGCAGCGAGTCGATCATCGGGCGGTTCCTGGCGGCGCGCCCGGGTCACGGCATCACGGTCGCCACCAAGATGGGCAGGCGTCTGGCGCAGACCGACGAGAACTACTCGCGCGAGAACTTCCGCGCGTGGTCGGAGCGGTCGCGGCGCAACCTCGGCGTCGACACCCTCGACCTCGTGCAGCTGCACTGCCCGCCGACGTCGGTGATCGAGGCCGATGCCACGTACGACCAACTCGACGCCCTCGTCGCCGAGGGCGCGATCGCCGCGTACGGCGTATCGGTCGAGACGTGCGCGCAGGCGCTCGCCGCGATCGCTCGGCCGAACGTGACGAACGTGCAGATCATCTTCAACCCATTCCGCCTGAAGCCCCTCGACGAGGTGCTTCCCGCGGCGGCTGCGGCGGGCGTCGCGATCTTCGCGCGGGTTCCGCTCGCCTCGGGGCTGCTGTCCGGCACGTACACGCCCGCGACGGCTTTCGCCGCCGACGACCACCGCTCGTACAACCGGCAGGGCGAGGCGTTCGACCGCGGAGAGACGTTCTCGGGCGTCGACTACGAGGTGGGCCTCGCCGCGGCCGCCGAACTCGCTGCCGCCCTGCCCGACGGGGTGGCGCTTCCTGCGGCGACGCTCGCGTGGATCGCCTCGCGGCCGGGCGTGACGAGCGTCATCCCGGGCGCGCGCAACGTGCGGCAGGCGGCGTCGAATGCCGATGCCGCGTCCCTTCTCGACTCTGCCGCGGCGCAGGTCGACGGCGGCTTCGACGTGTCCGCGTTCGACGCGGTGGTGCGGGGGGTCTACGACCGCGATCTGCGTGAAGCCATCCACCCGCTCTGGTGACACCGACTCGCTTCTTCTCTTGATCAGCCCGCGTCGTGCGGCGGTCCGGCGTGCGCGCCGTCCCGAGAGAAGGAGTCACCATGTCCGACGACCGCTTGCTGAGCGCGATCACCCGGTTCCTCGACCTCAACTATCCCTGCAGCTGTCCCGACGACGACGAGGACTGCCCCGGCAACTACTTCGAGGCGGTGGTGATCGTCGAGATCGTGCAGGCATTCCTCATGGACGGCATTCCGCAGCCGGGGGAGGCCTGAGAGCCGGATGTGCCGTCGCGGGGCCCGTTCGCCACCGCGGTCCTCATAGGGGAGCACGTGGCGCGCATCATCGCCGGAGAGCACGCCGTGAGCTAGGAGCGTTCGCCTGCCCGGGTCAGAGCTCAAGCCGCATCACCAGGCGGCGCTTGGTCGGATGCGAGACCTCCTGAAATCCTGCGGCGACGAACGGGCCGACGGCGCCGACGCTCATCTCGTCCCAGATGACCTCCTTGCCGCCGGTGACGAGCGGGTAACCCTCGACGGCGGCCGCGCCGCGCGCGGGCGTGGTCGACGGCCGCGGCGACGAGGTCGTAGGTGAGGTGCCGGTGGCGCAAGCCCTTGCGCACGACGAGGCATGCGATCGCCCACACGGTGTCGTCGTCCTTGCGCTCGTGGGGCCGATCCTTCCACGGCACCGGCGAGCCGCGCAGACGTCCGTACACGCTGCGGCGGTCGACCGCGCACCAGCCGGCCGGCTCGTCGCCGAGGTAGGCGACGATGCCGATCGTCTCGGTCGCGCGCGGGTCGCCGCAGTGCGTTTCGGCCCGCAAGAGGTCGCCCCTCTCGCGCTCGGGCATATGCCACCAATCGTGGTCGCCGAGGCGCTGCCTCTCGCACTGGCACCGGCCGGCGGTTCCGGTGAGAATCGCCTGCATGTCGTCCCACGACGCCTCGTTCGCGGGCACGACGCGCAGCGCGCTCTGGCCCGGAATAGGCTGGTCGGAAGGCAGTTCGCGCATAGCGTCACGGTACACCGGCGGCTGTTGCCGAAGGCTCCCGCGAGGGGCGAGCGCGCCGCCCGTTTCGCCCTGGGCAACGGGAGTATGGTGAACGGGTGCCCCTCCAGATGCGCGTCACGGTCGTCGTCCCGTGTCGTGACGATGCGGACTTCCTCGAGGAGTGCCTGAAGGCTCTCGCGGTGCAGACGCATCCCGCCGACCGCGTGATCGTCGTCGACAACGGCAGCACGGATGCCTCGGCATCCGTCGCCCGCCGCTTCGGCGCCGAGGTCATCGACGAGCCGCTCGTGGGTGTGTGGCCCGCTGCGGCTCGCGGCTACGACGAGGCGATGGAGGGCACCGACCTGATCGCGAGGCTCGACGCCGATTCCCGCCCGCACCCGGACTGGATCGCGCGGCTGGTGCGGGCCTTCGTGGCCGACCCGACGCTGGGGGTGCTCACCGGCGGCTCGGAGTTCTACGGATCGACCCCGCTCGTTCACTACCTCGGCGACCACTGGTACATCGGCGGCGGCCACTACTGGATCAAGAAGTTCCTCGGCATCCCGCTGGTGTTCGGCTCGAACTTCGCGATGCGCGCGGCCGTGTGGCAGCGCGTGCGCGACCGCGTCGATCGCACGAACGCGCGCATCCACGACGACCTCGACCTGTCGATCCGGCTGCGCGCGTCCGACGGGGTGCGGTACGACCCGCAGCTGCGCATGCCGGTCTCGTCGCGCCCGCTGGTGACGCAGCGTGGGCTGTGGAAGCGCGTGTGGCGCGTCGTGCCGACTTTCGCGACGAGCTGGCCCGAGGGAACGCGCTGGTATCGCAATGCCGAGCAGCGCAGCGCGACGGCGGTGTGGACGCCCGAGCCGGTCGAGTCGTGGACGGCCGATGCCGAGGCCTGGCGCGACGACGACGGCTGGGCCGCCGCCGCCGGGCGCTGAGACAACGGCAGTCGTTGCTTCCGCTTGGGCACCTCGACGGAGACGGAGACAGCGACTGTTTCAGGCTTTGAGTCGACTCCGGCGAACTCGCGCCGGGCATGACGGGTGACGGCGCTCGAAGTACGGCGTCATGCAGCCGGAGGCGACGGTGAGCTCGAAGCTGTTGGCCGATGCCGCCGACACCTCACTGGCATCTCACCCGGCACGGCGAGTGTCGGACGCCGTCGTTAGCATGACCGTCATGTGGTTCGAGTTCGAGTCCGAGATCTGGCGGTGGCAGGTGCGCGCCGACGACGGATGGCTGTTCGTCACGGTGCCCGCAGAGCTGAGCGCCGACATCCGCGAGATTCCGCGCGTGCCGCGAGGTTTCGGCTCGGTGCGCGTGCGTGCTCGCATCGGGGCGACGCAGTGGTCGACGTCGATCTTTCCGGGGGGGCGACACGTACTCGCTGCCGCTGAAGAAGGCGGTGCGCGATGCCGAGGGCCTGGAACTGGGGGATGTGTGCGTCGTGCGGATCGAGACGGTTGACTGAGCCTGCGCCTGGCGCGACCCGGCCGAGCCAGGCCCGGCCGAGCGCGACGGCGCCGCATCCGCACGCATCGCTCGATATCGGTGAGACGGCTGGGCGAGCATGAGGAGGGCTTCGTGCGGGTGGGAGTGATGCTCTCTCAGACGGAAGATTGAATGTGCTCACCTCTGGCCTGATCTACCTCATCGTCGTCACGGGCCTGTTCGGTCTCGTGATCGGCTCGTTCCTTTATGTCGTCGCGTACCGCGTGCCGGCGGGCGTCTCGCTCATGCGCGAGAGCCGCTGCCCGCACTGCGATGCCCCGGTGCGGTGGTGGCAGAGCGTTCCCGTGGTTTCGTGGCTGGCTCTGCGGGGTCGCTGTGCGAACTGCCATGCGTCGATCTCGGCGCGGTATCCGATCATCGAGGCGATCACAGGGGTGGCGTTCGCGGGCGTGACGTGGTTCTTCGTTGCCGGCGACGGTTCGACCCGCTCACCGACCGGGACCGGGGCGTGGAGCCTCGCTGCCGTCATCGTCGCTTTCCTCTACTTCGCCGCCATCAGCATCGTGCTGACCCTCATCGACCTCGACACGCATCGCCTGCTGAACGCGATCGTGCTGCCGAGCTACCCCGTTGCGGCGGTGCTGTTGGCGCTGGCCTGCGTGCTCGGCGCGGACTGGTGGGGTCTGCTGCGCGCCGGGATCGGCATGGCGGCGATGTACGTCTTCTACTTCGTACTGCGTCTCGTGCGGCCCGACGGGATGGGCGGCGGCGATGTCAAGCTCGCCGGCGTCGTCGGTCTCTACCTCGGGTGGGTCGGGTGGGCGGCGCTCGCCGTCGGAGCATTCGCGGCGTTCCTTCTCGGCGGGGTCTACGGCGTCGTCCTGCTGGCGAGCCGCAAAGCGAGCCGTCGCACCGCGATCCCCTTCGGCCCCTGGATGCTCGCGGGCGCCTGGACCGGCATCATCACCGGCGAGATCGTCGGCCGATTCTACGGAGGTCTCTATGGCTCATGACATAGGGGTCATGACAGGAGCGAGCGTCACTGACATGGCGGCCAAGACCATCGCCGGGTGCGAGATCGCCGAAGAGGCGGTTCGCGCCGTCGAGGTGACCATGGGCCCTGCGCCCGCCCTCGTGTCGTTGGTGAACTGCCGTTGCCCGGCCACGTCGGGGCTCGCAAGCCGTCGGCGACTCGGCGCGCGCGCCGCAGATGCGCCCCCGCACGCAAGGGCGCTCGGCGCGGCATCCGTCACCGTTACCTTTGACGCATGCCGGCCTTGATTCAGCGGATCATCGCGTGGGCGCTGACCCTCAAGCTCGTTCGCACGCTCCTGCACTACACCGAGCATCGCGGGCCGGCGTGGGCGGGCTCGATCACCTACCGCGCCCTGTTCAGCGTCTTCGCGGGCGTCCTTCTGGGCTTCTCGATGGCCGGCCTGTGGCTGGCGGGCAACCCGGTCGCGTGGCAGACGCTGATCGATACGGTGGATGCCGCCATCCCGGGGCTCGTCGGAGACGACGGCCTCATCGACACCGCCGAGATCACGGTGCCGTACGGTCTCACCCTCGCGGGCGTGCTGTCGTTCATCGGACTCGTCGGCGCGGCGATCGGTGCGATCGGATCGCTGCGCGCGGCCCTGCACGTGCTCGCCGACAAGGTGGCCGACGACCTGGACTGGTGGTGGGCGATCCTGCGCAACCTGGCGATCGCGCTGGGCTTCGGCGCGGCGGTGGGGCTGTCAGCGGCGATCACGTTCTACGGCACCGTCGGGCTCGAGTCCGTCGCCGACTGGCTCGGGCTGGCGCCGGGGCATCCGCTCATCGAGATCGCCGCGCGGGGGCTTGCCGCTCTGGTCGTGTTCGCGCTCGACACGGTCGTGATCGCGGCGCTGTTCCGGCTGCTGTCGGGCATGCGGCGGATCCCCGTGCGGTCCCTGTGGAGCGGGGCTCTGCTGGGCGCCGTGGGCCTGACGGTGCTGCAGCAGCTGTCCGGACTGTTCGTGCGCGGTGCGGCGACCAACCCCCTGCTCGCGTCGTTCGCGTCGCTCATCGCGCTGCTGCTGTGGTTCAACCTGTCAGCCCAGGTCATCCTGCTGGCGAGCGCCTACATCGTCGTCGGCGTCGCCGAGGCGACCGACCGCATGCGCGCGAAGTACGGCGCCGGCACGTTCGCGCAGCGCCGCGTCAGGCGCGCCGAGGACGCCGTCGCCGTCGCCACCGCCGAGCTCGACCTCGCCCGCGACGCAGAGCGGAAAGAGCGCACGGGCGCCGGGCAGAAGGCCGCGAAGGACGCGGCGAAGGAGCGAGCGGATGCCTGAGGTCCCGGTCTACACCGCCGCCGAGGTGCGCGCAGCCGAACTGCCGCTGCTCGCGGCGGGCGAGCCGCTCATGGCGCGCGCGTCGGCGGCGCTGGCGGGCGTCGCGTCCGAGCAGCTCGCGGGCGGGCATCGCGTGCTCGTGCTCGCAGGCCGCGGGGATAACGGCGGGGATGCGCTGTTCGCCGCCTCCCACCTGCTGCGCGGCGGCGCCGGGCACGTCGAGGTCGTCATCGTGCTCACGGGCGGCTCCGGGCACGCCGAAGGGCTGGCCGCCGCGCAGGCCGCCGGTGCGCGCGTGGTTCCGGTGAGCGAGGCGGCGGCGTCTGTTCCCGATCTCGTGCTCGACGGGATCCTCGGCATCGGCACGTCGGCCGACCCGAGCCTGCGCGGCGCGGCGCGCGAGGTCGTCGAGGCGCTGCTGCCGGCGGCACGCGCCGGCGCGACGCGCGTGATCGCGGTCGACCTGCCGAGTGGACTGCAGCCCGACACCGGCGCCACCGGCGACGACGTCGTGCTTCCGGCGTCGGTGACGGTGACCTTCGGCGCCGTCAAGGCCGGGCTCGTCGGCGGGCGCGGCCCCGAGCTGTGCGGCGAGCTCGTGCTGGTCGACCTGGGGCTGGGCCCGGGTCTCGCGCGCGATGACATGCGGGCGGTGGTATCCGTCGACCGGGTGATCGTCGCGCCCGCCGCCGGCCCGTTGACCTGAGACGCGGGGAGCGGAGTCCGCGTCACGTGCCGAACGAGGTCGTCAGTCCTGCGGCGGCGCCTCGGCGTCGAGCGCGGAGCGGGCCGCCTCGACGGCGTCGGCACCCGCGCTGTACTGGTGCTCGTGCGCCGGAAAGACCCCGCGGCGCACCTCGTCGGCGTACGCGGCGACGCCGGCGACCTGCGCGTCGCCGACGGCGGCGAAGCGCTTGACGAAGGCGGCCGTGCGGCCCTCGGTGATGCCGAGCAGGTCGTGGAAGACGAGCACCTGGCCGTCGGCGGGGCCAGCCCCGATGCCGATGACGGGGATGTGCAGCAGGGGAAGCGCGACCGCGACGACCTCGCTCGGCACCGCCTCGACGACGACGGCGAAGGCTCCGGCATCCTGCACCGCGAGCGCCTTGCGCACGAAGCGGGCCGCGGACTGCGCCGTCCGCCCCTGCGCGCGCAACCCGCCCAGCGCGACCGCCGTCTGCGGTGTGAGACCGACGTGCGCGACGACCGGCACACCGGCGTCGACGACCGCGCGGATTCGGCTGAGGCGCGCGGGTCCGCCGCCCTCGAGCTTCACGGCATCGGCGCCGGCTTCTTTGACGAAGCGCAGCGCCGTCGCGACCGCCTGCTCGTTGGAGATCTCGGTCGAGCCGAACGGGACGTCGCACACGATGAGCGGATGACGGATGCCCCGCCGCACCGCGCGCGCGAGGGTCAGCATCTCGTCGAGGGTGACCTGCACGGTCGAGTCGTAGCCCAGCACGACCTGTGCGCCGGAGTCGCCGACCAGCACGACGTCGACCTCGGCGCGTTCGGCGGCGCGTGCCGACGGGTAGTCGTACGCCGTCACCATGACGATCGGCTCGCCCTTCGCCTTCATCTCGCCCAGGCGGGGGATCGTCGTCTTCGCGCGGGTCATCGTCTGCCTCCTGGCTCGATGCGTATGTTGTCGATCAGGCGCACGTCGCCGACGCGGGCCGCGACGGCGACGATCGCTTCGCGCTCGACGGTCTCGACCTGCTCGAACGTGAGCGGGTCGACGATCGCGACGTACTCGAAGGCAAGCCCGTCGCCCGGCAGCCCGTCGAGTGCCCGCTCCCGCAGGGCGTCGGCGTCGACGACACCCTCGGCCGCGGCATCCTGCACCGCCTTCAGCGCCCGCGGGATCGCGAGCGCACGCGTCCGTTCGAGCGCGCTCAGGCGCGTGTTGCGACTCGAACGGGCCAGCCCGTCGTGGTCGCGCGAGGTCGGGCACACCTCGATCCGCACGGGGAGGCCGAGGTCGGCGACCGCGCGGCGCACCACCACGACCTGCTGTGCGTCCTTTGCGCCGAAGTACGCGACGTCGGGGAGCACCGCCAGCAGCAGCTTCGTGACGACCGTCGCGACGCCGTCGAAGTGCGCGCGCCCGCGGTGCGCGCCCTCGAGCGACTCGGCGATCGTGCCGCGCACGCTGACGGTGGTGGCGAAGCCGTCGGGATACATCTCGGCCGCATCCGGCGCGAACACGACGTCGACGCCCTCGGTCTCGGCGAGCGCGAGGTCGCGGGCTTCGTCGCGCGGGTAGGCCACGAGATCGGATGCCTCGGTGAACTGCGTGGGGTTGACGAAGATCGAGAGCACGACGGTGTCGTTTCCGCCTCGCGCGGCGCGCAGGAGCGAGAGGTGGCCCTCGTGCAGGGCGCCCATCGTCGGCACGAAGCCGATGCTGCCGGGGCGCGCGGGCTTCAGCAGCGCGCGCAGTTCCGCGACGGTGCGGACGGTCCTCATCCCAGTGCTCCCTCGGCGTGCAGTGCGTGTTCGGTGCGCGGCGGGCGCGCGGCCACCTCGCGGGTGGCGGCGGTGAGCGCGTCGAACAGTGCGAGCCGGACGGGCATGCGGTCGGCGACGGCCGCGCGCTGGCGTGCGACGGTCTCGTCGTCGCCGCGCACGATCGGCCCGGTCAAGGCGCTGGCACCGCGCTCGGCCCAGTTGTCGACGGTCGCTCGCACGAGCGGCACGAGAGCCTCGCGCGGCACACCGCAGGTCGCCGCCAACTCGGCTGCGACCTCCTCGAGCGTCACGACGAAGTTTGACGCGATCGATGCGGCCGCGTGGTATGCGGCGCGGTCGGCCTCGGCGACCTCGAACACGGTCATGCCCAGGGCGTGCGCAAGGGTGATCGCCACGGACTGCGCCCGCTCAGTCGAGCCGGCGATCGCCGCGGGGATGCCCCGGAACGAGGCATCCGCTCGTGCGACGGTCATGAGCGGGTGCAGGCTGAACGCGTCGCGGGTGCCGAGGGCTGAGAGGCCGGTCGCGCCCGAGAGGTGGCCGACGACGGGGCCTGGGGCGATGAGTCGCGCCGCCTCGGTGATCGCGGCGTCGGGCACGGCCAGCAGCACGACGTGGAAGCCGTCGCCCGTCGCTCCGCGCCCGACCGGTCCGTCGACGCCGACCCCCGCCTCGCGCAGCCGTGCGGCGACGGCCGTGCCCAGGCGTCCCGCGCCGACGACCAGGACCGCCCCGCCGATCGGTCGTGGCAGCGGTGCGGTGGGGCGAGGTGCAGCGGAGTCGGACATGTCGGCGTGAAGCAGAGGTGCGTGACGTCGCGGAACGCGACCCTCCACGCTACCGCGCCGCAGAGCGGGAGCTTCGCACTCCCGTGTGCGCCCTCCGCGCGGTCAGGTCCGGCGCGGGGGGCGAAGGCGCGGGTTTCGTGGGGCATCCCGGCTGATCAACGGCGTGTAAAACGTAGGGGTTCACGGGGCTGAGCGCACCAAACCCGCAGGATGAATCGGTACGGTCGTAACCGTGGAAGATCACACTGCATTCTCCGACCCGACCCACCCGCGCGACGCGACGCACCCCCTGGCCATCGCACCGGTCAGCGCCCCGCCGGCATCCGTCACCGGGTTCGTGCGCAGGTTCCTCCAGAACCTGAACTTCGACCGGGGAGTCGCCCTGTCGTCGTCGAGCAAGAACGACCAGTACTTCGCACTCGCGCTCACCGTGCGCGACTACCTCATGGCCCGCTGGCTCGACGATCAGCGGCTGCAGCACGAGACGCAGGCCAAGGGCGTGTGCTACCTGTCGGCCGAGTACCTCCTCGGTCGCCAGCTCGACAACAACTTGCTCGCTTCGCGCCTGTTCGACGTGGCTTCCGAGTCGATGGCGCAGTGCGGCCTCGACCTCGAAGAGCTGCGCGAGCTCGAAGTCGAGCCCGGCCTCGGCAACGGCGGCCTCGGGCGCCTGGCCGCGTGTTTCATCGACTCGCTCGCGACGATGAGCATCCCGAGCATCGGGTACGGCATCCGCTACGAGTACGGCATCTTCCGCCAGACCTTCGTCGACGGGCAGCAGTCCGAGCAGCCCGACTCGTGGCTGTCGATGGGCTCGCCGTGGGAGATGCCGCACCCCGAGGCATCCCAGACCATCCGCTTCGGCGGCCACACCGAGACATACGTCGACACCGACGGCCAGACGCGCTCGCGCTGGGTGCACAGCTGGGACGTGCTGGCCGTGCCCTACAACTACATGGTGCCGGGTTACCACAACGGCCGCGTCAACACCCTCCGCCTGTGGCGCTCGGTCGCGACCAACCGCTTCGACCTGCGCGTGTTCAACTCGGGCGACTACGAAGAGGCCGTGCGCGCCCAGACGTTCGCCGAGAACATCTCCAAGGTGCTCTACCCCGAAGACTCGACCCCGCAGGGCAAGGAGCTGCGCCTGCAGCAGCAGTACTTCTTCGTCGCCGCGTCGATCGGCGACTTCCTCGAGAACGTGCTCGCCCCGGACTACCCGCTCGACACTCTCGACGAGCGCGTGATCTTCCAGCTCAATGACACCCACCCCGTCATCGCCGTTCCCGAGCTCATGCGCGTGCTCGTCGACGAGCGCAAGATGACCTGGGATGCCGCGTGGGCGATCACCCAGAAGTGCTTCGCGTACACCTGCCACACGCTGCTTCCCGAGGCCCTCGAGGTGTGGCCCGTCGACCTGATCGGGCGGCTCCTGCCGCGGCACCTCGAGATCATCTTCCGCATCAACGACGAGTTCCTCGACCAGGTGCGGGAGCGGTTCCCAGGCGACCCCGACCGCGTCCGCAGCATGTCGATCATCGCCGAGCAGCCCTACCGCGCGGTGCGCATGGCCTACCTCGCCACGGTCGCCGGCTCCAAGGTCAACGGCGTGGCCGAGTTGCACTCGCAGCTTCTGCGCGACCAGCTGCTGCACGAGTTCGCCGATATGATGCCCGAAAAGTTCACGAACGTCACCAACGGCGTCACGCCCAGGCGCTTCATCCGTCTGGCGAACCCCGACCTCGCCACCCTGTTCAGCGAGTCGCTCGGCGCGGGGTGGACCGTCGACCTCGAGCGCCTGCGCGGGCTCGAGGCGTACGCCGACGACCCCGAGTTCCGTGAACAGTTCGCCGCCGTCAAGGCGCACAACAAGCAGCGCCTCGCCGAGGTGCTGCTCGCGCGTGACGGCATGGTCCTCGACGAAAGCCACCTGCTCGACGTCATGGTCAAGCGCCTTCACGAGTACAAGCGGCAGATGCTCAAGGTGCTGCACATCGTGACGCTGTACGACCGCATCGTGTCGGGCCGGGTGCCGGCATCGGCCATCACCCCGCGCACCTTCATCTTCGGCGCGAAAGCCGCGCCCGGGTACGCGATGGCCAAGCGCATCATCCACCTCATCAACGCCGTCGGCGAGGTCGTCAACACCGACCCGCGCGTCGAGGGCCGCCTCAAGGTGCTGTTCCCGCCGAACTACAACGTCACCCTCGCCGAGCGCGTCATCCCCGCCGCCGACCTCTCGGAGCAGATCTCGCTCGCCGGCAAAGAGGCCTCCGGCACCGGCAACATGAAGTTCGCGCTCAACGGCGCCCTCACGATCGGCACCGACGACGGCGCGAACGTCGAGATCCGCCAGCTCGTCGGCGACGACAACTTCTTCCTGTTCGGCCTGACCGAACCCGAGGTCATGGCGCTGTGGGCGAAGGGCTACAAGCCGGCCGAGTTCGCCGGCGCCGACCCTGAGCTGAGCTCGGCCCTGGGCCTCATCGCGTCCGGCGCGTTCTCGCGGGGAGACAAGACCGTGTTCGAGCCGATCGTGTCGAACCTGCTGAACGACGACCGGTTCATGGTGCTCGCCGACTACACCTCGTACATCGCCGCGCAGGCGCGCGTCGACGAGGCATACGCCGATCAGGACGGCTGGACCCGCATGTCGATCCTCAATGTGGCCCGCACCGGGTTCTTCTCGTCCGACCGCTCGATCCGCGACTACATCGACCGCATCTGGCACGCCCAGCCCCTGCGCTGAGCCGGCCGCGGGTCGCCTGCCGCGGGTCCGCCGCCGACTCGCGTCTGCAGAACTCCTCCATTCCGGCCCGGGTTGCCCCGGGAGCGGGCTGTGAACCAGCGACCCGCGTCGGATCGGAGGAGTTTCGCAGCCCGGACTCCCGCCGAGCCCGAAGCGCGTCGCCGCCGGCGCGCCATCGGCGGCGCCTGCAGAACTCCTTCAATCCGCGCGCGCCCGGCCCCGAATGGGGGGCGGAAGCCGCTGGCGTGCGCCGGATCGAAGGAGTTCTGCCGACCGCGACCTCTCCTCCCCGTCGCCCCATCGGCCGCAACCGTCCACAGGTCGGCCCTTGCGCGCCGCGCAGACCCGGCGAATGGAGTGCAGTCGGAGGGTGACTCCACCGAAACCGCGCCGTCTGGCCGCACAGATCCTGCCCGCCGCCTTCCTCACTCCGCGGAACCTGACCGATCGCGGGCTGAGTCGCCACGGCGTGTCGACGCTCGTCCGCCGAGGCCTCCTGCTGAGGATCCGAAACGGCCGATATGCACCCATCGACACGCACCCCGAGCTTCTCAGAGCCGGCACGCTCGGCGGACGCCTCGACTGCGTTTCGCTCCTGCGGAGCATCGGCGTCTTCGTGCACTCCGACGAACGGCTGCACGTCCAGATCGAGCGGGGCGCGAGCCGCCTTCCTCCCCGGCGAAGCGGCATCGTCGCTCACTGGCGCGTGTCGGAGTGCTCTCGAACGGCGCTCGCCGCCGACCTCGTCGAGGCACTGGTGCAGGCCTGCCGTTGCCAGCCGCCGCGCCTCGCGATAGCCACCCTCGACAGCGCGTGGCACCACGGGCTGGTGGATGAGCGGGGGATCGCAGCCGTCTTCCGGCTGCTGCCTCGTCGGTACGCGCGAATCCGCGGCCTGCTCGAGCGTCGGAGCGAATCCGGACCCGAGACGATCATGCGGTTGATGCTGCGCGGCCTCGGCTGCCGCGTCGACATCCAGGTCTCGATCCCCGAGGTGGGACGGGTCGACTTCGTCGTCGACGGATGGCTCATCATCGAGTGCGACAGCAAAGCCCATCATGAGGGCTGGGACAGCCAGAAGCGGGACCGGCGACGAGACCTGGCAGCCGCGGCGCTCGGCTTCACCACGATCCGGCCTCTCGCCGAGGACATCCTCTACCGGCCGGAGGACGTCCTTCGCATGCTGAAGCGGATACTCCAGAACCCCGGGCCGCCGCGCGGTGCGTCGCAGAACTCCTCCAATCGGCGGCTGCTGGCACTCCTGGAGGGCTGAGGTCGGCGACGGATGACGGAATGGAGGAGTTCTGCAGGCCGGCGCTACCGCGCGTAGCGCTCGACGAAGTTCTGCAGGATCGCGCCGGTGTGCATGACGGGAAGCCGTCGCACGGCATCGAGGGTGGGTTCCAGCTCGTCCGAGGCGAAATAGCCGTGGTCGGCGTACGCGTGGATGCGCGAGGCGATCCCATCGACGTCGAGCTCGGGGTGGAACTGCGTCGCGTAGACGTTCGCGCCGACGCGGAACATCTGGACGGGGCATCCGTCGCCCGTCGCGAGCAGGGTCGCAGATGCAGGCAGCACCGTCACCGCCTCTTTGTGGCCGACGAACGCGGCGAAGCGCGGCGGCACACCCCGCAGCAGAGGGTCGGATGCCCCCGCCGCGGTGAGATCGACCTCGATGACGCTCACCGGCTCGCGGTAGGTGGCGTCCACGACCCCGCCCTGGTGGATGCCGATCGTGCCGACGCCGTAGCACGCGCCGAGGAAGGGGAAGTCCCGCGCGACCACCTCGTCCAGCAGCATCCGGAACTCGGCCTCGACGCGCACCTGGACTGCCGACTTCTTCTCGGGCGGATCGGAGTGGTTGAACGGACCGCCGCCGACGAAGATGCCCGAGATCGCGTGCAGGTCGATCGTCGGCATCGGGCCCGCCTCGAGGCGCACGCGCAGCAGTTCGTGATCGCCGAGCCCGCCGTACCTCAGGAACAGGTCGTACTCCTCGTCGGCGGGGATGTCTTCGCCGCGAGTCGCAAGCAACACGAATGGCCTCATCGCGGGAGAGTCTATGGGCGATAGCCTTGGCGACAGGAGGAGCAATGACGATCGCACGACTTCACGGCGGACCGCTCGACGGGCAGGTGCTGCCCCTGGAACAGGCTGATCTCGACAAGTTCATCGCACCCTACGGCGAAGGACAGATCATCTATCGCCGCACAGGGGCGCCCGAGAACACCGGTGACCACGACGGCCCGACCACGGCCGAGTTCTGGTTCGTCGAGGCGACCGAGGACATCAACCCCGACCCCGACGGCCGCGACGCCTGATGACCGCAGCCGACGAGCCGACGCGGTCGGTCGAGATCGAGCTCAAGTTCGACGTCGACGATGACACGCCGCTGCCGGACTGGTCGGCGCTTCCCGGCGTCGCCCGCGTGGGTGACCCCGAGCCGCGCGAGCTCGACGCCGTCTACCTCGACACCGACGACGCGGCGCTCGCGCGCGCCGGGTACGCGCTGCGCCGGCGAACCGGCGGCCCCGACGAAGGCTGGCACATCAAAGGCCCCCGCGGCGCCGACGGCGGTCGCGTCGAACTGCACTGGCCGCTCGGCGAGGCGGACCGGGTGCCCGATGCCGCGCGCGCAGAGCTGGCCTCGGTGACGCAAGCCCCGTTCCTGCCGCTCGCGCGGATCCGCAACTCGCGCACGGTCTGGTACCTGCTGTCTCAGGCCGGGGGAGTGGTGGCCGAGTTCGCCGACGACCACGTCACCACGCGCGACGAACGGCGCGGGGTCGAGCAGTCCTGGCGGGAGTGGGAGATCGAGCTGGCACCCTCCGCCCCGGCGGATGCGGCGGGTCGAGCGGCGTTCTTCGCCGCCGTCGAGAAGGCCGCCCTGGCGGCCGGTGGCCGGGCAGCGGCATCCGATTCCAAGCTCGCCCGCGCGCTCGGCCACTGACGCGCACGAGCAAGCGCCCCGGCGAACCCGGGGCGCTCTCGTTCGGTAGGGCAGGATCTCGATACGCGCGCTGCGCGCGCTACTCGATCTTGACCCGGGCCGCATCAGCGCTGCTGCGCAGCATTGATCCGCCCCGCGTCAAAGGTTGATCATGTGGCCCACGAGACCGTGGAAGCCCTCTTGCAGCGCCTCGGACAGCGTCGGGTGCGTGTGCACGTTGCGCGCCGCCTCGAGGGCCGTGAGGTCCCACTTCTGCGCGAGCGTCAACTCGGGAAGCAGCTCGGACACGTCGGGGCCGATCAGGTGGCCGCCGAGCAGTTCGAGGTGCTCGGCGTCGGCGATGAGTTTGACGAAGCCGACCGGCTCGCCCAGGCCGTTGGCCTTGCCGTTGGCCGAGAACGGGAACTTCGCGACCTTGACGTCGTAGCCGGCGTCGCGCGCCTGCTGCTCGGTGAGGCCGAACGACGCGACCTGCGGCGAGCAGAACGTCGCGCGCGGCATCATGCGGTAGTCGCCGAGCGTCTGGGTCTCGGCCTTGCCGATCGTCTCGGCGGCCACGACGCCCTGCGCCTCGGCGACGTGCGCGAGCTGCAGCTTGGCGGTGACGTCGCCGATCGCGTAGATGTGCGGCACGTTCGTGCGCATGTAGTCGTCGATCTCGATCGCGCCGCGGTCGGTGAGCTTCACGCCCGTGTTCTCGAGGCCGAAGCCCTCGACGTTGGGTGCGAAGCCGATCGACATCATGACCTTGTCGGCGTCGATCGAGCCGGCCGCGCCGGACTTGTTGTCGGTGTAGGTGACGGTGACGTGGTCGCCATGGTCGGTGACGGTGTCGACCTTGGTCGCCACGAGGATGTCGACTCCGTACTTCTTGTACTGGCGGGCGATCTCTTTCGAGACCTCTTCGTCTTCGTTGGGCAGGGCCCGGTCGAGGAACTCGATGATCGTGACCTTCACGCCGTAGTTGACCAACACGAACGCGAACTCCATGCCGATCGCGCCGGCCCCGACGATCACGATCGACCCGGGCTTGTCGCGGGTGAGGATCTGCTCTTCGTACGTGACGACGTTGCCGCCGAGCTGCACCCCCGGCAGGAGGCGCACCTTCGAGCCGGTCGCGATGATCGCGTTGTCGAAGGTGACGGTCTCGGTGGACCCGTCGGCCTTGGTCACGACGATGGTGTTCGCGTCGGTGAACGTGCCGCGGCCCTCGTACTCGGTGACCGCGTTCTTCTTCATCAGGTAGTGGATGCCCTTGACGTGCGTCTCGGCCACCTTGCGGCTGCGGTCCCAGGCGACGCCGAAGTCGAACTGCACGTCGCCGGTGATGCCGAACAGGTCGGCCTTGTGAAGCACCTGGTGCGCCAGATCAGCGTTCTTCAGGAGCGCCTTCGAAGGGATGCACCCCACGTTGAGGCAGACGCCACCCCAGTACTTCTCTTCGATGATCGCGACCGTGAGGCCGAGCTGCGCTGCGCGGACCGCGGCGACATAGCCGCCCGGACCCGCGCCAAGAATGGCGACGTCGTAGTGAGGCATGCCTCAAGCCTAGCGTTCGCGGGGGCCGTCGGATTCTGTCTGCGTGCCGTTCGCACCGTGCCCGTCGAGCGCCCTGTCGCGGCGCACGCGCGAGGCGACGAGGTAGCTGACGGCGCCGAGCACGAGGACGGCCACGACGATCCCGATGACCCACGGCCACGGGTTCGAGGACGAGGCGGCCTCGCCCGGCGCAGGGGCGGACGTCACGGTCTCGGTGGGCTGGGGCGACTCGGGTTCGGCGGTCGGCGCCGGTTCGGCGGTCGAGGTCTCGGTGGGCGTCGGGGCCGGGGCGGCGGTCACCGTGAACGAGTACTCGCCAGAGATCGGGTGGCCGTCGCTGGAGACGACCTTCCACAGCACCTGGACGACTCCGGTCGCGGCGGATGCGGCATCCAGTGCCTGCGTCACCGTGTTGTCCTGCACGACCGGCGCTCCTGACGCGATCGAGGCGCCGGCCGCATCGAGCACCGCGACCTCGGTCGCGCCCTGCTCGGCCGACAGCACCCCGCTGAAGGCGAGGCGCACTTCTGTGGGCAGGCCTTCGACCGATGAGTCGGCGGCGGGGGTCGCCGAGATCAGCTCATCGTGGGCCGCGGCGGGCTCGGCGCCCGCGACGAAGGCGACCAGGGCGATCGCGAAGGCCAGGACCGCGCCGATCCAGCGGGCCGAAACGGTCACTCGTGCGGTGTTGATTTCCTGTGACGACACGACTTCGAGCCTAGTCGGGGGCTGTGATTGCGGATGCCGGAGTCCTAGCATGCCCTCAGGCGGGTGGACCTGCCCGCTCACGACGATCGAAGAATCGAGGTGCGGAATGGACTCCATGATGATGGACATGATGTCGAAGGACATGATG
The DNA here is from genome assembly GCF_041379855.1 of Microbacterium sp. BWT-B31. Lineage (NCBI taxonomy): Bacteria > Bacillati > Actinomycetota > Actinomycetes > Micrococcales > Microbacteriaceae > Microbacterium > Microbacterium sp. BWT-B31. The sequence continues at coordinate 107,233 of NZ_JBFECU010000008.1, read as the reverse complement.
TCGACGCCGGGCATGGAATCGATGGACATGTCCCTGATGCAGGCGTGTATGGACGCCTGCTCGGCCTGCGAGCAGGCGTGCATGGTGTGTTCGATGCAGCTGATGTCGTGCGCGCCCGCGTGCATGAACTGCGCCGACATGTGCAACACGATGATGCGGGCGATGCTGCGCATGCAGGGGATGAACCCCGCGTCGATGATGGCCATGCTCGACGCGTGCATCGCGATGTGCGGGTACTGCATGGACGAGTGCATGAAGCACGCCGACCACAGCGAGGTCTGCCGGATGTGCGCTCAGGCGTGCAAGGCCTGCATGGAGGCGTGCACGGCGATGCGCGCGTCGATGGCCGGCTGACCCGCGATCGCCTTATCCGCGTCAGCGGAGCACGTTGAACCGGGCACTCCCGGCGGCGAGCACGTCGTAGCGCCCGTGGAGGGCGACCGGTGCGCCCACGGCCACGTCGGTGGCCGCACCCGCTCCGCTCCAGACGGTGATCGGCGCGCCCTCGAGCGTGCGCAGCGAGAGGGTGCCGGCCGCGGCGTCCGCCGCCTCGACGATCGCGTCGACCCACTCCGACGGGGTGGCCGATGCCAGGCGCGACTGGATCAGGTGCAGCGCGTGACCGGGCGCGAAGGTCGAGCAGGCGCCGCCGCGGATGCACATGCACGCCGCACGCTCACGCACCTGGAGGGGCGGAAGGTGGGGGTGCGGGCTCGACACGGCGGCGTCCTCTCACTCGGTTCTGATGCGGCAAGACTAAGCCGGGCCGCCGCGTCGGGCGATGCCGGCCGACACACGCCGAAACACGGGGCGGCGAGCCGCGACGCGCCGGGACGCGCGGTGATGTGCCTCTTTCGGCGCGGTTCCGATCGGCTAGGCTGGGCGCTCAGAGGAGGAGCACGTGGAAGACAATCGCACCCCCGAGCCGAGCGAGATCCGACGGGCCGCAGGAGGGGACGCCGAATCCGGTTCCGCCGACCGCGCGACCGACACGACGCAGACCTTCGGGCACGACTCCGACCTCTCGTTCGTGCCGTTCGGCAGCGACCTGAGCGACGCCGAACTCGACGCGATCGACGCTCTGCCCAGCGCCGCCGCGATCCTCATCGTGCGCTCCGGCCCCACCGCCGGGGCTCGCTATCTGCTCGACAGCGACGTCACGACGATCGGGCGCCATCCCGAGGCCGACATCTTCTTCGACGACGTCACCGTCTCGCGGCGGCATTCCGAAGTGACCCGCTCGGGTACGACGTTCGAGATCGTCGACCAGCGATCGCTCAACGGCACCTACCTCAACGGCGAGCGCGTCGATCGCGGAACGCTCACCAACGGGTCCGAGGTGCGCATCGGCAAGTTCCGGCTCAACTTCTTCGTGTCACCGGCAGATCTGGCACAGGCCGCGGACGCGTGATGTCAGGCGCCACCGCTCGTGAGCCGTCCGGGCCCACGGGTCTGCTGAGCATCGGCCAGGTGCTCGCCCGGCTGGGGCCCGAGTTTCCCTCGCTCACTTCGAGCAAGCTGCGCTTCCTCGAAGTGCAGGGCATCGTGGCGCCGCTTCGCACAGAGTCCGGGTATCGCAAGTTCTCGCAGGCCGACCTCGATCGACTGCGCCTCGCGCTGACCCTCCAGCGCGACCACTACCTTCCGCTGAGCGTCATCCGCGAGCACCTCGAAGACCTCGACGCAGGCCGTGAACCGGCCTCGTCCGCCACGGTGCCGCCGTCGATCGTGCCGGCCCGCCGCAGCTACCAGCGCGACGAGCTGCTGTCGGCAGCCGGCGCGGCGCCCCAGCTGCTCAACGACGCGATCAGCACCGGCCTGCTGCCGCGCGGAGAAGCGTATTCGGACCAGTCCGTCGCGATCATGCGCTCGCTCGTGGCGCTCGACCGTCACGGCATCGAGCCGCGCCACGTCCGCGCCCTCAAGCAGAGCGCCGAGCGCGACGTCGCCCTGATCGAGTCGGCTCTGGCGCCGCAGCTGCGACGGACGGATGCCGCCTCCCGCGCCCGCGCGAACGAGATCGCGCCGGAGCTGGCCAAGCGCCTCGACGAGGTGCGGGCGGTGTTCGTCCGCTCGGCGATCGATCGCCTGCTGTCCTGAACCGCTTGCCGGGCGAGAGGTCGGCGACACACGCCGGATGTCATTGCCCGAGGCCCATCGCTGATCTAGCGTTGACGTATTCGCATTGCATGAGGGGGGATTGCGTATGACCGCTCCAGAAGCGGCAGACGAGCCTCGGTTCGACACCGACCTCCTCTTCACCGACGGCCTTCCGCAGATGGACGACGAAGTCGGCTACCGCGGAGCCATCGCCGCCCGCGCAGCCGGCATCACCTATCGCCAGCTCGACTACTGGGCCCGCACCGAGCTGGTCGAGCCGACGGTCCGCGGGGCGAGCGGGTCGGGTTCGCAGCGGCTGTACGGCTTTCGCGACATCCTGGTCCTCAAGCTCGTCAAGCGCCTGCTCGACACCGGCATCTCGCTGCAGCAGATCCGCACCGCCGTCGAGCAGCTGCGGGCGGCCGGCATCCGCGATCTCACCGGCACGACGCTCATGAGCGACGGCGCTTCGGTCTACCTGTGCACGTCGAACGACGAGGTGATCGACCTGGTCAGCCGCGGTCAGGGAGTGTTCGGGATCGCGGTGGGCAAGGTCCTGCGCGAGGTCGAGTCCACGCTCATCGAGTTCGAGCCGCAGTCCGCCGCCGTGCTCGACGAGCTCGCGGTGCGGCGCGCAGCGCGCAGCGCCTGAACCGCGGCCGTCGCGGTTCGGGCGCAGACCGTCGAGGCCGCTTCGGTCGCGGCATCCGTCATCGCGGTCGCCACGGGGCGCGGATGCCGCCACCCGCGCCACCGCGCACGCCTACTGTGCGCGCACCTCGCCCGGCGTCGGGATGCGCCCGGTGCGCATGACGCGATCCAGCAGCGCGTCGAAGTCGGCCGCGAGCTCCTGCGCGGAGTCGCCCGGCCAGATGTGCAGCGGCTTGGCCGCACCCTGCGCCTGCTGCAGCGACGTGCGCTCGGGAAGCTGCGGTGAGAGCACGAGCGGACCGAACATGTCGCGCAGCTCTTTGATGCGGAACTGGTGCTCGATCGACTGGGGGCGCACGCGGTTGACGACGATTCCGAGGGGCTGCAGGCGGGGTGACAGGCCGCGGCGGATCTCTTCGATCGCGCGCAGCGCGCGGTCGGCCGCGGCGACCGAGAACAGGCCAGGCTCGGTGACGACGATCACGCGGTCCGAGGCCGCCCAGGCCGTGCGGGTGAGGGCGTTCAGCGACGGGGCGCAGTCCACCAGCACGAGGTCGTAGTCCGCCTCGATCGTGGCGAGGGCCTCTTCGAGCTTCCACACATCGCGCACGCTCGGATGCGGGCCGTCGAAGTTGATCGCCGACGGGCTGCCGATCATCACGTCGATCGTGCCCGGGTGCACCTTCGCCCACCCGCTCGAGGTGATCGCCTGGCGCACCACCTTCTCTTTCGGGTTCGCCAGGACGTCGGCGACATTGAGGCGGCCGGCGACCTGGATGTCCATTCCCGTCGAGACGTCGGACTGCGGGTCGAGGTCGACGACAAGAGTGCGGACTCCTCGGGCGAAGGCCGCCGAAGCGAGGCCGAGGGTCACGGTGGTCTTGCCGACACCACCCTTGAGCGAGCTCACGGAAAGTACGTGCACAAGGCCCTACGTTACCGTCCCCTAGGCTGTGAGCACACTCAGCCCCCAGGGAGGGGCCTCAGAGGCGAGGTGAGAATGTTCCGGAAGATCCTTGTTGCCAATCGTGGTGAGATCGCCATCCGCGCGTTTCGGGCTGCGTTCGAATTGGGGGCCCGCACGGTCGCGGTCTACCCGTACGAGGATCGCGGATCCATCCATCGCCAGAAGGCCGACGAATCGTATGAGATCGGCGAGCGGGGGCATCCCGTGCGTGCGTATCTCGACGTCGAAGAGATCATCCGCGTCGCGCTGAAATCGGGCGCCGATGCGATCTACCCGGGCTACGGATTCCTCTCCGAGAACCCGCTGCTGGCACAGCGCGCGGCCGAGAACGGCATCACCTTCATCGGGCCGACCTCCGACGTTCTCGAGATGGCGGGCAACAAGGTCACCGCGAAGGAGCACGCGATCGCCGCGGGCGTTCCGGTGCTCGCGTCGACCGAGGCCTCCGACGATGTCGACGCGCTCGTCGCGCAGGCTCCGGGGATCGGGTTCCCGATCTTCGTGAAGGCGGTCGCCGGCGGCGGCGGGCGCGGAATGCGCCGCGTCGAGACGCCGGCGGATCTGCCCCCGGCTGTCGCCGAGGCGATGCGTGAGGCGGGTGCCGCGTTCGGCGACGCGCGGGTGTTCCTCGAGCAGGCGGTGGTGCGGCCGCGTCACATCGAGGTGCAGATCCTGGCGGATGCCACGGGCGAGACGGTGCACCTGTTCGAGCGAGACTGCTCGGTGCAGCGCCGTCACCAGAAGGTGATCGAGATCGCACCGGCCCCGAACCTCGACGACGACCTGCGCACGCGCATCCACCGCGACGCGATCGCCTTCGCCCGCTCGATCGGCTACGTGAACGCGGGGACCGTGGAATTCCTGGTCGACACGGCGGGGGAGCGCGCGGGCACGCACGTGTTCATCGAGATGAACCCGCGCATCCAGGTCGAGCACACCGTCACCGAAGAGGTCACCGACGTCGACCTCGTGCAGGCGCAGATGCGCATCGCGGCGGGCGCGACCCTCGACGAGCTCCGCCTCACGCAGGATCGCATCACGCTGCGCGGCGCGGCGCTGCAATGCCGCATCACGACCGAAGATCCCTCGCAGGGGTTCCGTCCCGACACGGGGCGCATCACGACCTACCGTTCGCCCGGCGGCGCCGGAATCCGCCTGGACGGTGGAACGACCGCGGCGGGATCGCAGATCAGCCCGCACTTCGACTCGATGCTCGCCAAGCTCACCTGCCGGGGTCGCGACTACACCGCAGCCGTCGCGCGAGCCAAGCGCGCCCTCGCCGAGTTCCGCATTCGCGGGGTCGCGACGAACATCCCGTTCTTGCGTGCCGTGCTCGACGACCCGGACTTCGCCGCCGGTGACCTCAGCACGTCGTTCATCGACGAGCGTCCGCAGCTGCTGACCAGCCACCCCTCGCGCGACCGCGCGACGAAGCTGCTCAACTGGCTCGCCGACGTCACGGTGAACCGGCCCTACGGCGAGAAGCCGCTGCAGGTCTCGCCCGGCAGCAAACTGCCCGCGATCGATCTGAACGCGCCCGCTCCCGCCGGCACGCTCGAGCGCCTGCGCGCCCTCGGGCCCGAGGGGTTCGCGCGCGCCCTGCGCGAGCAGACCGCGCTCGCCGTCACCGAGACGACCTTCCGCGACGCCCACCAGTCGCTGCTGGCCACACGCGTGCGCACGCGTGACCTCGTGCGGGTCGGCCCCCACGTGTCGCGCATGACCCCCCAGCTGCTGTCGGTCGAGGCGTGGGGCGGGGCGACCTACGACGTGGCCCTGCGCTTCCTCGCCGAAGACCCGTGGGAGCGCCTCGAGGCCCTGCGCGCGGCGATGCCGAACATCCCGATCCAGATGCTGCTGCGCGGGCGCAACACGGTCGGCTACACGCCGCGCCCCACCGCGGTCACCGACGCGTTCGTGCGCGAGGCGGCCGCCACCGGCATCGACATCTTCCGCATCTTCGACGCGCTCAACGACGTCGACCAGATGCGCCCGGCGATCTCGGCGGTGCTCGAGACCGGGACCGCGGTCGCCGAGGTCGCCGTCTGCTACACCGGCGACCTGCTGAACCCTGCCGAGCCGCTGTACACGCTCGACTACTACCTGCGTCTGGCCGAGCAGATCGTGGCCTCGGGCGCCCACATCCTCGCCGTCAAGGACATGGCGGGTCTGCTGCGCCCCGCCGCGGCGGCGAAGCTCGTCGCGGCGCTCCGCGAGCGCTTCGACCTGCCGGTGCACGTGCACACGCACGACACGGCGGGCGGGCAGCTGGCGACGCTGCTGGCGGCGAGTGCGGCGGGCGCCGACGCGGTGGATGCCGCGGCCGCTCCGCTTGCGGGCACGACGAGCCAGCCCTCGCTGTCCGCGCTCGTCGCGGCGCTCGCGCACACCGACCGCGACACCGGCCTCGATCTGCAGGCCGTGAGCGACCTCGAGCCCTATTGGGAGGCGGTGCGTCAGCTCTACCGTCCCTTCGAGTCGGGTCTGCCCGCCCCGACCGGACGCGTGTACCACCATGAGATCCCGGGCGGTCAGCTCTCCAACCTGCGCCAGCAGGCGATCGCGCTGGGCCTGGCCGACGACTTCGAGCTCATCGAGGACATGTACGCCGCGGCGGACCGCATCCTCGGGCGCATCCCGAAGGTGACGCCGTCCTCGAAGGTCGTCGGCGACCTCGCCCTGGCGCTGGTCGCGGTGCGCGCCGATCCGGCCGACTTCGAGGCGAACCCCCGCAACTACGACATCCCCGACTCGGTCGTCGGCTTCATGGCGGGCGAGCTCGGCGACCTGCCGGGCGGCTGGCCGGAGCCCTTCCGCTCGAAGGTGCTCGAGGGGCGCACGGTGTCGATCGAGATCCCGCCGCTCACCGTCGACGAACAGGCCGCTCTGGCCGGCGATGCGGCCGAGCGCCGCACGGCGCTGAACCGGCTGTTGTTCCCCGGGCCGACCAAGCAGTTCGAGCAGCTGCGCGAGGCATATGGCGACCTGGCCGCACTCGGCACGCCCGACTACCTCTACGGGCTCAAGCCGGGCGAGGAGCACATCGCCGAGATCGATCCGGGTGTGCAGCTCTACGTCGGGCTCGAAGCGATCGGCGAACCCGACGCCAGCGGCATCCGCACCGTCATGACGACTCTGAACGGACAGCTGCGCCCCGTGTACGTGCGCGACCGCTCGATCAAGGTCGACAAGGTCGCCGCCGAGAAGGCCGACACGTCGAAGTCCGGCCAGGTGGCCGCTCCGTTCTCGGGCGTGGTCACCCTCAAGACCGAGGTGGGCACGACCGTCACCGCGGGTCAGCCCATCGCCTCGATCGAGGCGATGAAGATGGAGGCTGCGATCACCGCGCCTGTCGACGGGGTCGTCGAGCGGCTGGCGATCTCGGCGACGCAGCAGGTGGATGCGGGAGACCTTTTGGTCGTCATCCGCCCCGCCCGCTAGCCTGGAGGCGCGCGGGAGCCCGCGCCCGAACGCCTGGAGACATCCGCAGTGACGCCTGACAAACCCGAGCAGACCCCCGACGAAGCAGTGAACGGCGTTCTGGCCGACACGGGAAGCATCGACACGACAGGGTTCGGGATCCTGGGCGGCTCGACCGAGCAGGTCGAGGTCTCTCTGCCGATCGACGACGCCGACGACGACCTCGACGAGGACGTGATCGGCGACGAGGTCGTCGAGGCGTACAGCGTCGAGGTCGTCGACACCGCCGTGGCCGAGATCGTCGAGACCGGCTCGATCGCCACAGCCGCGGTGATCGATGACGACGTGGTCGAGGCCGAGGTCGTCGACACCGGCGCCGTCGGGCCGCTGCCGTCGGACGTTCGGGAGACCGCTCACGTGGGGGAAGCGAACGAGCCCGCCCCAGAAGTGACCGTTGCGCTCGCGGCGGACGTCGAACAGGCTGGTGCCGCCGACGTTTCTGCCGTCGGGGAGTCGGAGGATGAGACCATGCGCGATCCTGACAACGCCGCGGATGCCGCAGCCGATGTCACGCCTGAGAGCGCGGAGCCGTCGCCGACGATCGAGACGGCCGACCTGGACGCTCTGATCGCCGGCGCGATCGCGGCCCACCCGCGCGGCGACCGCGGTGAGACGGCTGCCGCCGAGTCCGCCGAGACGGCGGAAGCGGATGCCGCGCCCCGCGCAGAGACGAAGCCTCGCGCCGACGCAGAGCCGGTCCCGACGGCGACCGGCTCGATTCCGGCGACTCGGTGGGAGGCAAACCACCGTCCGTTCGCGGTGGAGCGCGACTACCCCCGCACCGAGGTCACCCTGACCTCGAAGCGGCTCGGTGAGATGGATCAGGGCCGCGAGACGGCCGACCTGCTCACCGCCGACCGCCTGCTCGACCCGCACCTGGTGGTGCGGCCCGAGCCCGAGGGCGGATGGCAGCACTTCCTGTACGCGATCTCGGGAAAGCGGATCAACCTGGGCGACAGCAAGCGCGCGCGTGCGCGCAAAGAACTCGACCGCCGCATCGCGGCTCCTCTCACCGGCGGCGCACGCTTCGTGCCCGTGCTCTCACGCAAGGGCGGCGTCGGCAAGACGACCGTGACGACGCTGCTGGGCATGGCGCTGGCCGATGCCCGCGACGACCGCATCATCGCGGTGGACGCCAACCCCGACCGCGGCACGCTCGCCGATCGCATCGCGCGCGTGCACGGCCGCACGGTGCGTGACCTGGTGCGCGCCCGTGCCGACGTAGCGGGCTACGCCGACATCTCGAACATCGTGGCCCGCGACGAGACGCGGCTGGACGTGCTGGCGTCCGACACCGACCCGCGGGTCTCGGAAGCCTTCAGCGATCGCGACTACCAAGACGTCGCATCGATCGCCGCGCACTACTACTCGATCGTGCTCACCGACACCGGCACGGGCATCGTGCACTCGGTCATGGGCGCGACCCTCGGTCTGGCCGACGAGTTGGTCATCGTGGCCGGGCTCAGCGTCGACGAGGCGCGACTGGCCTCTGAGACCATCACCTGGCTCGAGACCAACGGCTATGCCGAGCGCGTGCGCAACGCGGTCGTGGTGCTCAACCATGCCCGTCCCGGCACGCCCCTCGTGCGCGCCGACGAACTCGAGGCGCACTTCCGCTCGCGTGTGCGCGCCGTTGTGCAGATCCCGTACGACGCGCACATCGCGGCCGGCACGGCGATCACCTTCCGCGACCTCAGCCCGGCCACGCGCCAGGCCGCTCGCGAGCTCGCGGCGACGGTCGTCGAGGGACTGCGCTCGGTCGCGGTGGCGGCCTGATCGCATGGCGGTGCGACCCATTCGCCTCTTCGGCGACCCCGTTCTCAAGTCTGTCTGCGCACCGGTGAACACGATCGACGACGGCGTGCGAGCCCTCGTCCAGGACCTGCTCGACACGGTGGAGCTGCCCGGCCGCGCCGGCGTCGCGGCCCCGCAGATCGGCGTCGGCCTGCGCGCGTTCAGCTACAACGTCGACGGCGTGATCGGCTACGTGCTCAATCCCGTGATCGTCCAGGTGCAGGGCGAGCCCGAGCTGGTCGGCGAGGGGTGTCTCTCGGTGCCCGGCCTGTGGCACGACACGCCGCGGCATCCGTACGCGAAGGTCGTCGGCATCGACCTCGACGGCAACGAGGTCGTTCTCGAGGGGGAGGGCCTGCTGGCGCAGGCGCTGCAGCACGAGACCGACCACCTCGACGGACTGCTCTATCTCGACCGGCTTCAGCCCGACACGCGTCGGGTCGCGATGCGCGCGGTGCGCGAGAGCGACTGGTTCTGAGCAGCCGGACGTGAAGCCAGATCGAGCCCCGGTCCCAGAAGGGGCCGGGGCTCGATCGTGGTGCGAGCCGTCCGCTATGCGAGCGAGACGTTCGTCGTGTTGACGGGAACGGCGTAGATCGCTTCGATGTCGCCCGCGAAGTCGCTCATGATGACGTTGCGCTTGATGCTGAGCTTCGGCGTCAGGTGTCCGCTCGCCTCGGTCCATTCGCTGTCGAGCACCGTGAACTTGCGGATCGACTCGGCGCGCGACACTGCGGTGTTGGCGTGATCGATGGCGCGCTGCACCTCGGCCAGCACCGTCGGGTGCTTTGCCGCGTCGGCGAGGCTCAGGTCGGCGGGCAAGTGGTTGTTCGCGAGCCACGTGGGCAGCATCTCGGGGTCGAGGGTGATCAGCGCCGAGATGAACGGCTTCTGGTCGCCGACGACGACGACCTGGCCGATGATCGGGTTGGCGCGGATCGGGTCTTCGAGAATGGCGGGGGCGACGTTCTTGCCGCCGGCCGTGACGATGATCTCTTTCTTGCGTCCGGTGATCGTGAGGAAGCCTTCGTCGTCGAACGAGCCGAGGTCGCCGGTCTTGAACCAGTCGCCGTCGAAGGCGTCAGCGGTGGCCTCGGGGTTGCGCCAGTACTCCTTGAAGACGTTGATGCCGCGCACCTGGATCTCGCCGTCGTCGGCGAGACGGATGCCGACGCCCGGCAGCACCGGACCGACCGAGCCGATCTTCGACTTGGTCGGGATGTTCACGGTGGCCGGCGCGGTGGTCTCGGTGAGGCCGTAGCCCTCGAGGATCACGACGCCGAGGCTGTGGAAGAAGTGACCGAGGCGCTCGCCCAACGGTGCGGAGCCCGAGATGGCGTAGACGACGCGACCGCCCATGGCCTCGCGGAGCTTGCCGTACACGAGCTTGTCGAACAGCTTGAATTTGAGACGGGTGCCGAAGGGGACCTTCTTGCCTTCCTGCTGCAGCTTCGAGTGCTCGACGGCGGTGTGCGCGGCGGCGCGGAAGATCTTGCCCTTGCCGCCGGTCTCGGCCTTCTGCTCGGCGGAGTTGTAGACCTTCTCGAACACGCGCGGGACGGCGAGGAGGAACGTGGGCTTGAACGAGCCGAGCGCGGGGAGCAGCTGCTTCGTGTCGGGCTGGTGGCCGGTCTTGACCCCCGCGTGCACGTTGAGGATCGAGATGAAGCGGGCGAACACGTGCGCGGTCGTGATGAACAGCAGCGTCGATGCGCCGGGCGTGTTCACGACCTCGGCGAGCGAGGACGCCGAGTTGCGTGCGAGTTCGACGAAGTTGCCGTGGGTCAGGACGCAGCCCTTGGGGCGGCCGGTGGAGCCCGACGTGTAGATGAGGGTCGCGATGTCGTCTCCGCGCGCGATTTTGCGACGGCGTTCGATCTCGGCGTCGTCGACGCCCTTGCCCTGCTCGACGAGCTTGTCGAGGTCGCCGTCGTGCATCGCCCACACCGAGCGGATGAGTGGCAGGTCGCCGCGGACCTCGGCGATGCGCGCGGAGTGCTCGGGCGACTCGGCGATGCACGCGATCGCGCCGGAGTCGGCGAGGTTCCACGCGATCTGCGTCGCGGAGCTCGTCTCGTAGACGGGGACCATCACGGCGCCGGCGAAGAAGAGCGCGAAATCGACGAGCGTCCACTCGTAGGTGGTGCGCGCGATGAAGCCGACCTTGTCGCCGGGCTCGATGCCGGCGGCGGCGAAGCCCTTGGCGAGGGCGACGACCTGGCGCTGGAACTGCGCAGCGGTGATGTCGCGCCAGCCGTCGCCTTCGGGGACCGCGAACAGTGCGCGGTCGGGAGTCGCGGCGACGCGATCGACGAGAAGATCTGTGATGTTCGCCTGCGGGTCGGCAGGGACGATCGCAGGGACTTCGAATTGGGTCACGGCAGCTCCTTCGGCACCGGTGGGGAGTTCGGGCATGCAGTCGAGCTTAGTCGGGTGTCTCGACCACGTTTCGTGGTTGTCGCTATGCTCGGATTGCGGCTGTTTTCTGAGCAGATCGAACGGTAGTGTCCTACTTTCCCGAAATCACGCAACTCGCGGTGAAGCACATCCTTCAGGGTCGAAGGGTGCGGCTGGTCGGTGCGCCCGGAAGCGGAAGGACGACCACGCTCGACGAGATCGTGCACACGCTGGTCTCCCGCGGAATCCGCGTTCTGAGGGCCGGTGGAGGGGGAGGCGGGGACGGCCTGCGCGGACAGCTTCTCGGCCAGCTCGGCGTCCTGTCGGCCACGGACGATCGGCGCCCGCACCGTGTGGCGGACGCGATCCGGGCGAAGCTGCTGGCCGATCCGATGACAGTGCTCGCATTGGACGACTGGGACCTCGGGGATGAACTCTCGGTGCAGCTGCTGTCCACCGTCTGCGAGCAGGCTCGCTGCATCCGCGTGATGGGCATCGGCCTGGGCAGCGCGCACAAACCGACCTGGCCGGAGGTCTCGCTGACCATGCCGCCGCTGAGGTACGCGGATGTGAAGCGCTTGGTGGGCGACGTGCTCGGCGCGCCGGCCGCAACCTCTCTCACGGCACGGATCCTCGGCAAGTCCGGAGGCATCCCGGAGCTCGTCGTGGCTATCGCCGACAGCGCCCGCGTGACGGGTCTCATCGCGCAGCGCGACGGCCGATGGCACCTCGCGGCCCCCTCGCTGTGGAACGAGCATCTGCGGCCATTCGTGGAATGGCGGCTTCGCGGGCTCTCGGACGCAGAGCTCAGCGCGGCCCGCTTGGCGGCGGTGCTCGGGGTGCAGTCGCCGCAGCGAACCGGGCTGCAGGATCAGCCGGGCTATGTCGGTCTCATCCGTCGAGGGCTGATCCGCGCTGTCCGCACCGAAGGGCGGATGCCTGTCGCGTCGCTGTGGCCGCCGTTGATCGGCGAGATGCTCGCCCGCCACGAGATGCCCCGTGCGTCGACCGCGGACGAGATGCCCGGGCCCGGTCTCCTGCTGCCGCCCTCATCCGAGATCGGCTCTGGCGGGTCGCCGGCCGTCGAGGCGGTGACGGTGGCGGGGTACTTCATGCAGGAGACGTCCCGCGCGCAGCGCGAACTGGTCGCCTGGGAGGATGCGAAGTCCCCGAAGCACGCGACGGCCTATCTGCTCAGGGCGACCGGCAGTTCCGTGGAGCGCTCCGACATCGAGCGCGTGTTCAGCCAGACGCACCTCGGCGGGGCACCACCCCTGGAGACCCTCGAGTTCGTCGTGCAGCACGCGGAGTGGCTCGCATTCGACCGTGGGGATCTCGCCGGGGCGTTGGAGCGGCTGCGCGACCTCGGCGAGGCTGCGCCCGACTCCCGCGCCGGGGCCGAGCTGGCGGCGTGCTTCCTGACCTCGATGCTGGAGCGGGTGTCTCCCGATGACATCGGGAGACTGGACATCGAGGCCGCGCACGACACGACCGGAGCGGTCAAGATCGTCAAGGCGCTGCTGGTCCTGTTCGGCGGCGACGTCACTGCGGCCCGTCGTGAACTGCCCGAGAGCGCGTCCGGCCTCTACGGAGAGTTTCTCCTTCCGTTCGTGGAGGCTCTTGTGACCGCCCTGGAGGGCGCACCGTGGGTGGCGTACCATCGCGCGGCCGAGATCCGCGAGCGCGCTCTCGTCGCGCGAGACCGGCTCGGGTACGTCGGGGCCTCCTATGTGTCCGCCTTCGCCGCATCGGCGGCCGGATGCCCGCAGGCGAGCGAACACGTCGTCTCGAGCGGGCTCAGTCTGGCTCGCGTGAGCATGGTGGCCCGCCCGCTGTTCGGGTGTCTTCTGAACATCCATGCCTTCGACGCGATTCGGTCGGGTCGGGACAGTGAGGCTCTACTGCACGACGCACTCGCCTACGCCGGCGACCCGGGGCCGCTCTACGGCATGGGAACGGACCTGACATCGTGCCTGGTCGCTCCCGGGCTCACCCCGGCGGAGGTCGACGAACAGTTGGCGGTCGTCGTCCGTACGCGCATGGACCGCGGCTATCTCACCGCGGCAGCGTCGTGCGCCGTGTTCGCGGGCACGCTCTGCGCCGGCCCCGCTCTCGCCCGCGAAGCGGCGGCGCTGTTGGATCGGGTGACCATCCCACTGTTCGACCGGGCTCTGCGCGCCTCGGCTGCGGCCTCGGTCGGCGATGTCTCAGCGCTCGCACGACTTGCGGACGAGACGCCCCGCGGCGACTCCGCTCTGGTGACACAGACGCTGGACGCCGCTCGTCGCCGGGCGGAGACTGAGGGCGATCGGCGTCTTGTCGATGCGCTCGCGGCGATCATCGACCGGACGGCAGGTGTGAGCCGCCTCCCGGCCGCCGTCATCGACTCGTCGATGCCCGCGCAGCGGCTCACCTCCCGCGAATTGGAGATCGCGACGCTGGCCGGTCACCTGCGAAACCGCGACATCTCTCACAGGCTCGGCATCAGCATCCGCACTGTCGAGAACCACATCTCCAACGCACTGCGCAAGACGGGCATGCGGTCGCGATCGGACCTTGCCCAACTGGTCAGCGAGGCGCGGTGAAGCACGGCTTCGGCCGGTGATCGCAGGCGAGCACGCGGTGACGGGTACCCCCGATTGCCCCGTCACCGCGCCGATCCGCTACGGTTGCGCACTCCTGCTCATCGCTTGCGGATCGTCTCGGGGGCGGGGCGCGGCCGGTGCCGTGCGGCGAGCAGAGTCGCCATCCCTGCCGCGATGAGGATGCCCCCGAGAGGCGGAACGGCCGGCGGGCTCGACGCGCCGGTGGGCGGAAGAGACGTCGGGCCGGTGGGCGGAAGAGACGTCGGGCCGGCGGGCGAGCTCGTCGTCGCCGAGACCTCGACGGATGCACTGGCCGAGAGCGTCGAGAGCGGCGACAGGGGCTCCGGAGTCGAGGCGACTGCCGTGTTGGTGAACTGCCCGGTTTCGCGAGCCGTGCCGGACACGTCGATCGAGGCGGTCGCGCCGACTCCGATGGCGCCGAGATCGCAGCTGAGCACCTGGCCGTTGATCGCGCACCCCGGCGTGCTCGTCTGCGTCGCCGCGATGCCCGAGGGGAACTCGTCGATCACCGCGACGGACTCGGCATCCGCGTTGCCGCTGTTGCGAACCTCGATGGTGTAGGTCACGGTGTCGCCGATCTGCACAGCGGAGCGATCCACCCTCTTGGTGACGTGCAGCTCAGCAGGGGGAGCCGTCACGACGGTCGTGGCCTGCGCCGCGTTGTTGTACGGGTCAGGATCGATGGCAAACGCCTCGGAACGGTCCGACGCGGCATGGTTGGTGAACGTGCCCGCGGCAGCGCCGACGGCGGTGATGAGCAGGACCCCCTGCGCCTCGGTCGAGTCCGGGTCGGCGACGGGCAGGTCGCCCACAGACCAGTCCCCGGTGTGCGGGTCGTAGCGACCGATCGTGGCGGTGTGGGAGACGTACTCCAGGCCGGCCGGGAGGGAATCTGCGACGGTGACGGCATCCGCGATGTCGGGTCCGCGGTTGGTGACGCCGACTGTGAAGACCACTTCTTCGCCGACGAGGATCGCCGGGCGGTCGACGGCTTTGACGACCACGATGTCGGCGGAGGGCTCGTAGATATCTGCGAAAGCCTCGTTGTTGCGCGGTTCCTGATCCGGCTGGCGGGAGCTGTGCACGACGGCGGTGTTCCGATGAAGCCCCGGGCGTGTCGTGGAGACGTGGACGGTGAGCGTCGCCGTCGCGGCGTCGGGAAGATCTCCGATCTGCCAGATGCGGGTCGTGGGGTCGAAGGAGCCCATATCCATCTCGGCATCGATGAGCGTGGCATTTGGCATGAGGGGATCGAACGCCGCGACTTCGGTCGCATCGTGCGAGCCGTTGTTCCTCACCCTCAAGGTGTATTCGATCGCGTTGCCGGTCCGGGTGATCTCGGGTTCCACGGTCTTCGTGATCGCCAGGTCCGCCCAGGCGATACCGGTCACTGCGGTCGTGGCGCTGTTGTTGGTGGGATCGCGGTCGGTCTCGGCGAGCGAACTGAGCGTCACGGTGTTGCTGAGCACCGCGGCCTCGTCGACGCGCGCCCGGATCGTGCGCACAGCGGTGCCGTCGGGCGCGATCGACCTGAGCGACCAGAGCCCGGTCGCCTCGTCGTAGGTGCCGTTGCCGCTGCTCGACAGGTACGTCAGCCCCACGGGCAGCTGATCTGTGAGGATCACATCGTTCGCGACCAAAGGCCGCCGCACCACCGGGTTGGACACGGTGATGACGAACTCGACCTCCTCGCCGACAGGGACCGCGGTCGGCGAGGCGCCCGAGGGAACGAACACCGACTTGGTGACCGCGAGATCGAGGACCGGCGGGGTGCCCTGCACGGTCGCCGATGCCGAGTTGTTCGAAAGATCCGGGTCGTCGACGAGCGCGGACCCGATCGTCGCGGTGTTGACGTGCGCTCCGGCCGCGGACACGAGCACCGTGATCGTTGCGACAACGCCGGTCTGCCCGGGAGCCAGGTCGCCGATCTCCCACTCGGCGCCGTCGCTGCTGATGGCTCCGGTCGTCGCCGTCGTTTCGATGACGGTGAGTCCGTTGGGGAGGATGTCGGTGACCACGACGGCCTGGGCAGCGTCGGGACCGAGGTTCTCGGCACGGAGCTCGAACACGACGGTGTCTCCGATCGTCGCGGTCGCAGGCTCGACCGACTTGGAGACGGCCAGGTCCGCCGTTGCCCGGATCACTTCGAGCTGCGCCGATGCGGAGTTGTTCGTCGGGTCGGAGTCGGGGGCGCCGGAATTGCCCGTGAGCGCGATCAGATTCGTATAGGTGCCGAGCGAGACGCCGGTGACGACGAAGGTGCGGGACGCGCTCTGACCAGGGTCGATGCGGTCGATGCTCCAGGTTGCGGTGCCGGAGTCGTAGACCCCGTTGCCGGTGGAGGACACCGGGTCCAGCGCGAGCCCCGCGGGCAGTGGATCGAGCAACTCGATCCCCGTCGCCGCTGAGGGCCCGCTGTTGGATGCGGTGACGGTGAAGACTGCCTGTGCGCCCACAGGGATCCGTTCCCGGTCGACAGTCTTGGTCACGGCGATGTCGACTGACGGCTCGAATGCGCGGATGGTCGCCTGCGCGGTGTTGTTGCCTCGGTCGAGGTCGGGCTGATCGACGTGCGTCAGGGCGGCCGTGTTCGTATACGGGGTGGAGGTGTTCGCCAGCGCGGTGATCTCGAGTGCGACCTGTTCGCCGACCGCGAGGGTGGGAATGGACCATGCCCCGGAGGCGGCATCGTACGTCGTGTGCGCAGCCGGAGTCGACGACAGGTACTCGATAGCCGATGCGGGGTCTGGGCCGGGAATCACGTCGGTGATCACGATCCCGGTGGCGTCGGCCGGACCGTTGTTGATCGCCGTCACCGTGAACGTGACCGCAGACCCGACCTGCGGGGTGGGGTCGTCGACCGACTTGGTCACGGCGATGTCGAGCCCCAAGGGGATCCGTGCGGTCACCGGGCCGTCGGTCACAGTCTGGCCGATCGAGGTCTGCGCCGTCACGGAGGCGGTGTTGACCACGTACCCGTCCGGTTCGACCATCCACGACTCGAGGGTGTGAGTTCCGCGGCAGGTCGTGGACCGTCCGACTGGCACGGTCGTCGACTCGCACGTGGTGCCCCACGGGATCCGGTTGTCCGTGACACGCGGCAGGACCAGATCGGCGCCTCCTGTGTTGCGGACGGTGTAGGCGTAGGTGACCTGTTGACCGGGCGAGTACGGCGGCGGGGTCTCGACGTGCTTTTCGAGCTCCACCGCGGCGTGCAGCGGCACCGTCACCGTATCGGGGTTGGACACGATGGGGTTTCCGGCAGGAAGCAGCCCATCGGCCGTGGCGACGTTGGTGACACTCCCCGCAGCCACATCCTCGGCCGTGACGGTGTGGAAGCCGCGGCACACCGCGACCGACCCGGCTGCGGGCGCCATCGTCAGGCTCGTGCGATCGCACGTGATCGAGCCGTCGACGACCCGGTCGTCCGAGATGTGCAGCGCGTGAACGGGCGCGCCGACGTTCGTCACCGTGTACTGGTAGGGAATGTGCGACCCTTCGAGCAGCACGGGCGCGAGCGGCGGACCGGAGCGGTCCACCTGCTTGTCCAGAATCAGTCCTTCGATGGGTTCCACCGTGGAGACCACCACATTGCGCACGAGGTGCACGTCGGTGGCACCGCCGGTCGAACCGGAGTAGCCGAGTTTGTACGTGCTGGGCGGGTTCGGGGGACCCGGGGCGTCGAGCTCCAACACCCAGGGGCCGTTCGGTTGGTACTGGACCTGCACGATCACGCGCGGCACCGGCGACGAGGCTGTGACGGGCGTGACCTGCAGGTTCACGACCCGGTGCGATTGCTCTCGTGTCCCGGCGCGCAGCGTGCCGGTCCCGCCGTTCAGACTCGTTCCGGGGTTTCCCGGGTACTTGATGGGCCTGCGGATCGTGGCATCGATCCAGCAGTACCCCTGCTGGCCCTGCCCCGGGCCGCGGAGGGTGATGACCTGCGGTGCGAAGCCGAAGCCGTCACCGGGGGAGCGCTGATCGGGCGGGCAGCCTGTCCCGCGACCCTCCGTATCGGCGAAGAAATTCCCCCACGCATCCAGGCCGACGCCGAGATACGCCCCATCCACCCCTGACTGGTTTCCTCTCTGCGCATATCCGAGACTGCCGCCGGGGGCGCCGGCGTGAGTGAGTGAGACCGATCCGTCCACGAGGAAGAAGCTCACACCATCGGCCCCTGAGCCGCCGTACTGGTACAGATCGAACGTGATGGAGATGCCGGCGCGCGCGGACAGCGGCTGGTCGTAGAGCACCGCGGCCGAGTGACTGGTGCTTGCGTCGGTCAGCTGGAGGTACCCATCCGGTGCGCCCCCCATCGGCGGCACGGGGCCGACTTGGTGTGGGTCGCAGGGGGGGATGGCAGCGTGACCGGGAGCGGGACTTGTCCCTGAGGGGGTGCCGGTCAGGCAGGCGCTGCCCTGGATCTTCCACGAGGGATCCTCGACGAACGCGCCCCGGAAGGTCTCCGCCAGCAGCGGCGTCCCGTTCGGCGGCGGACCGGCCAGCCCGGGATCCGAGCTGAGCGCGAGCATGCCCGAGGCCAGCAGCGCCGTCGCCACAAGCGCCGCTGTCGCCCGTGCGACCCTGCCGGACCGATCCCCCCGGGACTGCCGCATCCGAACCTCCATCGACGTCGACGCTCCTGACACGTCGTCCGCGTTCGCGCGTCGGGGGCGCGAACACCCCGACGTGCGAGGCGGCCTGCGCCGGCGACGCTATCGCCGATCCCGGGCGACCGATCGTCGAATAGGTGATGAGCACTCACGCTGCCCGTGTCGATGCGCGTGCAACCGGGTGCGAGCGCGCAAGTGCGTGAGTGGCGGGCCTGACCAGCGGCATGAGGGGTGCTCGCGATCGCCTTTCGGGGTCCTTGCCGGGGCGGTGACGGCCTAGACTTCAAGGCGGCGCGCGCGAGTGTCGGCTGAGAGGGAGTTCGAGTTGCTCAACATCGGGATCGATATCGGCGGCACCAAGATCGCCGGGGGTGTCGTCGATGAGCGCGGCGAGATCATCGATCAGCTGCGTGTCGAGACACCCGTCGACACGACCGAGCTGTCGCATGCGGTCGCCGACATGGCCAACCACCTCGCCGACCACCACGACGTCTCGGCGGTGGGAGTGGCCGCAGCCGGCTTCATCGACAAATCCCAGTCGGTGGTCATCCACGCCCCGAACATCGCGTGGCGCGACTACCCGCTTCGCCAGACGCTCCAGGCGCTCATCTCGTGGCCTGTCACCATCGAGAACGACGCGAATGCGGCCGGATGGGGCGAGTTCCGCTTCGGCGCGGGACGTGACGTCGACGACATGGTGATGCTGACCTTGGGCACCGGTGTCGGCGGGGCGATCATGATCGACGGCGAGCTCTTCCGCGGCGGCCACGGCATCGCCGGCGAGCTCGGTCACGTGCGCTTCATCCGCGACGGACGCCGCTGCGGCTGCGGACAGAACGGATGCCTCGAACAGTACGCCTCCGGTCGCGCACTGCAGCGCGAGGCGGACGCCATCGCCGACGAGGGCGGCGAGCGGGGCCGTGCGCTGGCTGCCGTGCGCGCGGAGAAGGGCTCGATCTCGGGTCCCGCTGTGTCGCGGCTCGTGCTCGCGGGCGACGCGGGGGCGCAGGAGGCGCTGCTGCGCGTGGCCACCGCGCTCGGCGAGGCGTGCGGTGAGTTCCAGGCCGTGCTCGACCCCGAACTGTTCGTGATCGGCGGGGGAGTGGCGCAGTTGGGCGAGACCCTCCTCCAGCCCGTGCGCATCGCGTATGAGACGGCGCTTCCCGGTTACGGCGACCGTCCGGTGGCCGACTTCACGATCGCGAAGCTCGGCAATGACGCCGGCATGATCGGGGCCGCTGATCTGGCCGGCCGCATCCTGGTGGAGAGCCGGGCCTGACGGTGTTCTACTGGCTGATGAAGTACGTGGTGATCGGACCGATCGTCAGGGCGATCTTCCGCCCGTGGGTCGTCGGCCGGCGCAACGTGCCCGCCGAAGGCGCGGCGATCCTCGCGAGCAACCACCTGTCGTTCGTCGACTCGATCTTCCTGCCGATCATGATCGACCGGCCGGTGTCGTTCCTCGCCAAGAGCGACTATTTCACCGGGCGCGGACTGAGAGGCTGGGCGACGCGCCTCTTCTTCAAGGGCACCGGGCAGATCCCCATCGACCGCTCGGGCGGGCAGGCGTCCGAGGCATCCCTAAACACGGGCCTTCAGGTGCTGGGGCGCGGCGACCTGCTCGGGATCTACCCCGAGGGCACCAGAAGCCCTGACGGCAAGCTGTACCGCGGCCGTACGGGGATCGCGCGCATGGCGCTCGAGGCGCGCGTGCCCGTCGTGCCGGTCGTGATGGTGGACGCCGACACGATGATGCCGATCGGAACGAAGATCCCCCGGGTGGTGCGGGTGGGGGTCGTGATCGGCGAGCCGCTCGACTTCTCGCGCTACGCCGGGATGGAGGACGACCGCTACATTCTGCGGTCGATCACCGACGAGATCATGATCGCGCTGCAGCGGCTGGGCGAGCAGGAGTACGAGGATGTCTACGCCTCGACCGTGAAGGATCGCCTGAAAAGACCCGCGGCGTCCGCCGACGGGTCCGGGAGCACGGCGGCCTGACGCAGGCTCGATCGGCCTCACAGCGGCGCCACGCGTTGAGGCGGCGCGGATCAAGGTCGCGCAGCGGCGGAGCCGCGTGTCGAGACCCCGTTAGACTCGAAGGATGCTTCAGCAGCTCGACGCGCTCGACCACTGGCGGACTCTGCCTATCAAGCAGCAGCCGAACTGGCCCGACGCAGACGCCGTGGCCGCGGCATCCGCCGAACTGGCCACGCTCCCGCCACTCGTCTTCGCCGGCGAGGTCGACCAGCTTCGTGACAAGCTCGCGCGAGCGGCGTCGGGGCGGGCGTTCCTGCTTCAGGGCGGTGACTGCGCCGAGACGTTCGCGGGCGCGACCGCCGAGCAGATCCGCAACCGCATCAAGACGGTGCTGCAGATGGCGGTCGTGCTCACCTACGGCGCGTCCATGCCGGTCGTGAAGATGGGGCGCATGGCGGGCCAGTTCGCCAAGCCCCGCTCCAGCGACACCGAGACCCGCGGCGATGTGACGCTGCCGGCCTACCGCGGCGACATCGTCAACGGCTACGACTTCACCGAGGGCTCGCGCCAGGCCGACCCGCAGCGGCTGCTGAAGGGGTACCACACCGCGGCATCCACCATCAATCTGATCCGCGCATTCACGCAGGGAGGCTTCGCCGACCTGCGCGAGGTGCACTCGTGGAACAAGGGCTTCGCCCAGAACCCCGCGAACGTGCGGTACGAACGCCTGGCGGGCGAGATCGACCGGGCGATCAAGTTCATGGAAGCCGCCGGCGCCGACTTCGACGAGCTCAAGCGCGTCGAGTTCTTCACCGGCCACGAAGGCCTGCTCATGGACTACGAGCGTCCGATGACCCGCATCGACTCGCGCACGAACACGCCGTACAACACCTCGGCGCATTTCGTGTGGATCGGCGAGCGCACGCGTGAGCTCGACGGCGCGCACGTCGACTACTTCTCGAAGATCCGCAACCCGATCGGCGTGAAGCTCGGCCCGACCACGACCGCAGAGACGGCCCTCGCCCTCATCGACAAGCTCGACCCCGAGCGCGAGCCCGGCCGCCTCACGTTCATCACGCGCATGGGCGCTGGCAAGATCCGCGACGCGCTGCCCCCGCTGCTGCAGGCCGTGAAGGACTCGGGCGCGACCCCGCTGTGGGTGACCGACCCGATGCACGGCAACGGCATCACCACCCCGACCGGCTACAAGACGCGGCGCTTCGACGACGTCGTCGACGAGGTGCGCGGGTTCTTCGAGGCGCACCGGGCTGTCGGAACGTTCCCCGGCGGAATCCACGTCGAGCTCACCGGCGACGACGTGACCGAGTGCCTCGGCGGCTCCGAGCACATCGACGAGGCCACCCTCGCGACCCGCTACGAGTCGCTGTGCGACCCGCGCCTGAACCACATGCAGTCCCTCGAGCTCGCCTTCCTGGTCGCCGAGGAGCTCGAGAAGCTCTGATCGCCGGAAGGCGCTTGCCTCTGGCGCAATCAGCCGGACGCGGTGATCTGCAGGGTGACGCGCGAACCCTTGACGCGTTCCTCTCCGGCTTTGGGATCAGTGCCCGTGACGCGCGTGAGCGAGTTCGGGAACGGCCCCCAGAAGACGGCGTAGTCGACCTGGAACCCGGCGTCTTCGAGCGTCTCGATCGCCTCGTTGCGGGTGAGGTCGCGCACGTCCGGAATCGGGAACAGCGGCGGCCCAGACGACACCACGAGGGTGACGGTGTCGCCCGGGCGAAGCCAGCCGCCGTCCTCGCGCCCGATCACGCGGATGACCTCGCCCTTGTCGACGGTCTCGCTCGCCTCGGTCGGCGAGGGGTCGGCGACGACGAGGTCGAGCTTCTCGAGGTCGCTGCGCGCAGACCCCTCGCTCTGCCCGGTGACGTCGGGGATGGGCCCCAGCGACACGCCGATGGTCGCGGTGTCGCCCTCGTGCACGGTGCAGCCTTCGCCGCACTCGATGTCCTCGCCGCCGGCGGCGGGATGGATCGTGACGTACAGCACCGTCTCGGGCGCACCGTCGGTGTAGTAGGTCTCGCTCGCGCCGGCGGTGATGCTCTGCGCGTCGAGCAGCGCCCGCACCGCGCTGTCGGTCTGCCCGTTGAGAGCGTCGAAGGCGACTTCGGCCGGGCCGGTCGAGACGATGACGTTCACCTCAGTGTCTTTGTCGCGTCGCGCGCCCGGCGGCGGGTCGGTGCGGATCACCAGGCCGGGATCGACCTGCATGCTGCTCTCGCCCTGCTGCACGGCGATGAGCGAGCTGTCCTGCAGGATCGCCTGCGCCTGGTCGAAGGTGCGTCCGGCGACGTCGGGCACCGCGACGAGCGAGCCGGGGCCTGATCCGAACCACCATCCGGTCGCGCCCGCGAGACCTGCCAGCAGCAGCACGAGCGCGATGATCCACGCGCCCTTGGCCGCCCGGCGCCGGGTCGCGCGGCGCAGGCGAGTGGCGTTGTCGGCCGTCTCGGTGGGGGCCGCCGGGGTGGCGCCGGTCGTCGGCAGCACCACGGTCAGCTCTCCGGAGGGGATGCCGTCGGCGGCGATGACGCCCGTCGGCGCGGTGCGCGCGGCGTGGGGCGTGATGCCGAGCTCGCGCTCGATCTCGCGGAGCCGGTCGAGCATCGTCTGCGCGTCGGTCGGCCGGTCGTCGGGTGTCTTCTCCGTCGCCCACAGCACGAGCTCGTCGAGCTGCTCGGGAACACCGGGGTTTTTGACGCTGGGGCGCGGCACGGAGTCGGTCGCGTGCTGGAACGCGATCTGCATGGGCTGCTCGCCCTTGTAGGGCTGCTCGCCGGCGAGCATCTCGTACAGCATGATGCCGAGAGCGTAGATGTCGCTGCGGGCGTCGGCCGTTCCGCGCGTGACGAGCTCGGGCGCGAGGTAGGCGATCGTGCCGAGCAGCTGCGCGCCGCTGGCGGTGTTCGCCGTCGTCGCGCGCGCCAGGCCGAAGTCGCCGATCTTGATGCGGCCGTCCTCGGCGAGCAGCACATTCTCGGGTTTCACGTCGCGGTGGACGATGCCGGCCCGGTGCGCCGCGGCGAGGCCCGACAGAACGGCGTCCATGACGGTCACCGTCTGCGGCACGGTGAGCCGCCGCTGCTCGCGCATCAGCTCGCGCAGCGTGATGCCCGGCAGGTACTCCATCACCAGGTAGGCCATCTCGCCGTCCTGCCCCTGGTCGAAGACGTTGACGACGTGCGGATCGGCCAGTCGCGCGGCTGCGCGGGCCTCCTGGATGAACCTGCTCTGGAACACGGCGTCGTCGCTGAGGTGGCTGTGCATCACCTTCAGCGCGATGCGTCGCTCGAGCCGCAGATCGGTCGCGACGTAGACGGTCGCCATGCCCCCGCGGGCGATGCGAGCACGCACGCGGTATCGGCCGTCGACGAGACGGCCGATCAGCGGGTCGACCTGCTGACTCGTGCTCACGCTGAGAGTCTACGGACGCCGCGAGGGCTGTCCGCGCAGCGGCTCACCCGCCTACGCTCACCCGAGCGCGGCGAGCCAGGCGGTCGCGGGCTGCTCCCACTGCGCGTAGGCGTCCGGGTAGGCCGAGATCTGCACGGCCTGCGCGGCCTCGGTCACGGTCATCTGCTGCCAGTTCGGGATGTCGAGAAGGCCCAGCGTCTGGTATCCGTTCGGGTCGTCCGGCCCGCCGAAGAAGAGCCGTGTGGCGCGTTCGGGATCCTGCACCTCGGCTTCGGTGCCCCACCCGGTGCTGGGCCGCTGCTGGAAGAGCCCGAGGGAGTCCCGGTCGCCCCAGTCGAGGTTCCGCAGCCCGGACTCCTGCATGGCCGAAGCCAGGGCGACGACGATCCCGCGGTCCGGCACGCCCAGCTCACGTGCGACGCGGATGATGAGCTGCGCGTGGGCGACCTGCTCATCGTCCAGCCCCGGCACCGAGACCGGCACCGGGGCCGAGAAGGATGCCGCGGCCACTGCGGGCGGAACGGCGATGACCTGCCCGGGGTAGATGATGCTGGCGCGGTCCAGGCCGTTCGCCGCGAGCACGGCGTCGGTGCTCACCCCGCGACCTTCCGCGATGGCCCAGATCGTGTCGCCCGACTGCACGGTGTAGCTCTCGCCAATGGGCGGCGCGGCCGTCTCGGCGGGGGGAGCGGGGGCGGGCTCCGCCGCGGGCTCGGGCTCCCCGGTGAGCCGCAGCACCTCGCCGGGGTAGATGATCGAACTCCACGCGAGGCCGTTCAGTGCGAGCACGTCGGCGGTGCGCAGACCGAACTGCTCGGAGATTGCGCTCACCGTGTCGCCGGGCTGGATGGTGTAGGTCTCAGGGGCGGCGAGCGAGGTGCGCATCGTCGCGCGCGGGGCGACCGCGCGGTCGGGGACGGCTTTCGCGGGAAGGCCCCGGGACGCAGCCGCAGCGGCGACGGGAAGCGCCGCCGCGGGTCGTGCCGACGCGCGGGCGTCGGGGCGAGGCATCCGCTCGCTGTGCTCTTGGTTCGGCTCGGCGGCGTTCGCCGGCGCCCCCGCGAGCAGCAGGGCGATCGAGCCGGCGACGGTGATCGGTGCGCCGACGGTGAGGGCGCGGGCGCGCACGCGTGATGCGGCGCATTCCCGGGTCGGCGTCGAACGGCTGTGGTCTGGCAAGAGATCCCCCCTCTGCTGACTGCGCAACACCGTGGCACGGATGTAAACGCGTGTCAACGGGGGTGTCTGCTGTGACGGATGTGACAGGTGGTGCCGCGGCTTCGTCTGCGAGAGCGGTGTCGGGATGAGATAGTTGCTGGGTGACCGCAGATTCCGCGCCGCGCATCGAAACCGATTGGCTCACTCTTCCCGATCTCGTCGAGGTTCTCGGCGAACCGCTCGGCCGCGTGCGGCGGCTGCTCGACGAGTCCCACCTGATCGCCTCACGACGTCAAGGGCCGCCGAAGGTGCCGTCGGTTTTCATCGTCGACGGTAAGCCGCTGTCGTCACTGCGCGGCACCGTGATCGTGCTGCGCGATGGCGGGTTCTCGGACGACGAGGCCATCGACTGGCTGCTCACGAGCGAGGACTCCATCGGCACGGCGCCCATCGAGGCGCTGCGCGCCGGGCGCAAGCGCGAAGTGCGCCGCGTCGCCCAGACGCTCGCCTGACCGGCTGCGGGCGGCCCGCGGCTATTGGCGCCGCTCGGTGGCGGCACGCGCGAGATCGCGCAGTTCGCCGACGGCCGCGTTGCCGAGCCGTGCGCCGATGAGCGCCCGGTCCGCCTCGTGCGCGTAGTCGGCGATGAGCTGCTCGACGCGATCGAGCGCCCCGGTGGCTGTGATCGTCTGCTGCAGGAACCGGATCTGCGACGGGTCGAGCCCGGGGTCGCCGAGCAGTTCGTCGACGATGCGCCGAGCGGGGGTTCCGAGGGCGGTGCGTGTGTAGGCCACGAGCACGGTGCGCTTGCCCTCGCGCAGGTCGTCGCCCGAGGGCTTGCCGGTGACGGCGGCATCGCCGAAGACCCCGAGCACGTCGTCGCGCAGCTGGAACGCCATGCCGAGCGGATGCCCGAACGCGGCCAGCGCCGCACGCTGCGCGTCGTCGGCTCCGGCCAGGGCGGCGCCGATCACGAGCGGCTGCTGCACGCTGTAGCGGGCGGACTTGAAGGATGCCACGCGCAGCGCGCGGTCGGCGTGCCGGTCGTCCGGCTCGGTGCGAAACGCCGACTCCTCGGCGACGTCGAGGAACTGACCGACCGTGACGTCGCGGCGCATGCGGGCGTATTCGGCGCGCGCGGCGGAGGCGTGCTCGGCGTCGAGGGCGCCGAGGGCTTCCTCGAACAGGTCGTCGCTCCAGGCGACCAGCAGATCGCCCAGGAGCACCGCAGCCGACCGGCCGAACGACTCGGCGTCGCCGTGCCAGTCGGCGTCGCGGTGGGCCTGCTCGAGGGCGCGGTGCGCGGCGGGGCGGCCGCGGCGGGTGTCGGAGTTGTCGATGAGGTCGTCGTGCACGAGGGCTGCCGCGTGGAACACCTCGAGGGCCGCTGCGGCGGTGGCCGCAGCATCGGCGATCCCGCTGCTGAGCGCGGTTGCGGATGCCTCCTCCACAGCCTTCCACCCGGCGATGCAGAACCGTGCGCGCAGGCCCTTGCCGCCGCGCAGCGTCGCGGCGGCCGCGTCGACGAACAGCACCGCCTCGGCGCCCATCGCGGCGGCGTCCGCGCGCCTTTCCGTGACGAAGATGTCCAGTCGCTGGGAAACCACCTCGACCGGATCGGAACTGGGTGACACGGGCCTAGCCTAGTGATTGACGCCGCGCGTAGAATCATGGCGTCCAGGCCCAGAAGAGGGGGATGCATGCCACTCTCCGAACAGGAGCAGCGTCTGCTCGATGAGATGGAGCGCCATCTCATGCACAACGACGCCGATGTCGTTCGCGCGCGCGGCGAGGGCCGCACCCTCAGCTATCGCAACATCGTGCTCGGCACGGTTCTCGTGCTGATCGGGCTCGGCGGGCTGATCGTCGGCGTCTCGGTTCCGCTCATCGTGGTCGGCGTCATCGGGTTCATCGCGATGCTCGGCGGAGTCATCCTCGCCGTCACCCCGATGCGCGGGTCGGCCCCCGCGGTCCAGACGCAGGCTCCGCGAAAGCAGAAGTCCGGTTCGTCGTCGTTCATGGACCGCATGAACGACCGCTGGGACCGTCGGCAGGAGGATCGCTGATCCTCGCGCGACGCTGAGGCGAACAGGCACCGACCTTCGGGTCGGTGCTTTTTTTGTTGCCTGTCCGCCGGGTGGCCAACGGGCCGGCGGGCCGGCTCGCGCGCCTCCCTCCACCGCGCTTTCTCTCCTCTGATCAGGGTATCGATCGCCCCGAATCTGACACTCCGTCACGAGTGGGTTACAAAGTGGAGGAGAGTGGAGTAAAGTGGTGCGCAACCTGGCGGGGGCCGGTCGGAGGGGGTGAGGTGCCGATGCTGTTGGGCACGCACACTCCCAAGCTCGACGACAAGGGCCGCGTCATCCTCCCTGCGAAGTTCCGTGACGACCTCGGCTCCGGAGTCGTGGTCACCCGCGGGCAGGAGCGCTGCCTCTACGTGTTCGGCACCGAGGAGTTCGAGCGGATCCACGAGCGCATCCGCGAGACGCCGCTGTCGAACAAGCAGGCGCGCGACTTCCTCCGCATGTTCCTCTCGGGCGCCAGCGCCGAGAAGCCCGACAGCCAGAACCGCATCACGATCCCCCCTCCGCTGCGCGCCTACGCGGGGCTTTCGCGCGACCTCGTCGTGACCGGCGTGGGCGCGCACGCCGAGATCTGGAACGCCGACGCGTGGAACGCCTACGTCGAAGGCAACGAAGAGAGCTACGCCGAGTTGGAGCAGGAGGTGATTCCGGGCCTGTTCTGAGGCCCTCGAGCCTGACTCCCAGCCGCTCCCGCCCTGGCGCACCTTCCCCGGCGCCAGGTCAGAGCGGATGGGGATCCGGACCGAGGGACTCGGGATGCCCACGACGCTCATGAACCTGCGCGACATCCACACCCCCGTCATGCTCGAGCGCTGCATCGAGCTGCTCGCCCCCGCTCTCGAGGCGGACGATGCCGTCCTCGTCGATACGACGCTGGGCATGGGCGGTCACACCGAGGCGTTCCTCGAGCGCTTCCCGCGCCTGCACGTCATCGGCCTGGACCGTGACACCGAGGCGCTGCGGATCGCGGGGGAGAGGCTCGCACCGTTCGCCGGCCGGGTCACGTTCGTCCACACCGTGTACGACGGCATCGCCGAGGCGGTCGCCCAGACCGGCCGCTCCCACGTCGACGGCATCCTTTTCGACCTGGGCGTGTCGTCGCTGCAGCTCGATGAGGCGGGCCGCGGCTTCGCCTACGCGCAGGACGCCCCGCTCGACATGCGCATGGACCAGTCCTCCGGCGTGACCGCGGCCGACGTCGTCGCAACCTACAGCGAGGGCGAGCTGCGCCGCATCTTCGAGCGGTACGGCGAAGAGAAGCTGTCCGGCCGCTACGCCCGGGCCATCATCGCCGCCCGGGCCGAGTCGCCGATCGACCGGTCGGGCCGGCTCGTCGAGATCCTGCAGGCGGCGACCCCTGCGGCCGCGCAGCGGACGGGGCATCCGGCCAAGCGCGTCTTCCAGGCGTTGCGCATCGAGGTCAACCGCGAGCTGTCGGTGCTCGACCGTGCCATCCCCGCCGCGCTCGACCTGCTGCGGGTCGGCGGGCGGGTCGTGGTGCTGTCGTACCAGTCGCTCGAGGACCGCATCGTCAAGCGGGCGTTCGCCGAGGCCGCGGCATCCACCGCCCCCGCGGGCCTGCCGGTGGAGCTTCCCGAGCACGCACCGCGCTTCACACTCCTGGTCAAGGGCGCCGAGCTCGCGACCGACCAAGAGCGCGCCCGCAACCCGCGCGCCACGCCCGTGCGGCTTCGCGCGGCCGAGCGGGTGCGGCCCGCGCACGGGAAGCAGGCGAGGCCATGACCGTCGACAGCAGCGACCTGCTCGCCGTCGTCGGGGCCACCGCCGTCTCGCCGGCGCGGGCTCCGAAGACGGATGCCCCGCCCCGCCGCCTGCGCCTGCTCGACGCGCTCCCGCGGCGTCGTCGTCGCCCCACGCTCGTCTACGGCATCGTCGCGCTCGCCGGCGCGCTCGTCATCGGCTCTGCCCAGATGGCCGTGTCGATCCTCACGACGCAAAGCTCCTACGAGCTGTCGGAGCTCGCCCAGCAGCAGCGAGAGCTCGCGTGGAAGAAGCAGATCCTCGACGACGACCTCGCCGGGCTCAGCTCGCCGCAGTTCCTCGCGGCGAACGCCTCGGCGCTCGGACTCGTCATCGAGGAGGCGCCGTCCTACCTGCGTCTGAGCGACGGGGCGCTGCTGGGCACCGGGCAGGCGGCGATCGGCTCGTCGTCGATCGACGCCCTGGGCCGCGCCGCCGTGCCGAACGCGCTCGTGGCCGACACGCCGCTGGTGACCGACCCGAAGGCCACGATCGAGGGCGTGCCCGACGTGCCGGTGACCGTCACCGGCGGCGACGGAGTCGTCGACTCTCCGCCGCCGATCACCGACGGACTGCCCACCCCCGAGACACACTGAGCATATGACGACGAAAGCCACACGCAGCCCGCGTCGTCGCACGGTGATCGCGCTGGCGGTCGTGCTCGCGGTCCTCGCGGCGTTCATCGTGCGGCTCGTCGACATCCAGGTCGTCAACGCCGACGACCACATCGCCGAGTCCAAGGAGCGCGCGCTCGGCGCCGCACGCACGCTGTACGGCCAGCGCGGCGCGATCGTCGACGAGACGGGGCAGCCGCTGGCAGGGAGCATCCTGCTCTACGACGCCCAGCTCGACCCGTCCAACGTGCGCACCATCACGCGCAAGGACGCCGCCGGCGAGTCGGTGAAAGTCACGTGGGAGCAGACGTCCGCCCAGATCGCGGCGATCACGGGCCAGACGCCCGAAGAGGTGCGCGCGATCGTCGAGGCAGCGCTCGCGAACGACCCGAAGTCCCAGTACGCCCTTCTCGCCAAGGGCCTGTCGACCGAGCAGTACCGGGATCTGGCCGATCTGGACATCCCGTTCCTCTACTTCGAGCCGCACCCGGCGCGCACCTACCCGGACGGCGCCGTCGCGGGCAACCTCGTCGGGTTCGTCGGGGTCGACGGCGACCCGCTCGCGGGCCTGGAGAAGTCCGAGGACGCGTGCCTGGCCGCCCGCGACGGCAGCGAGACCTTCGAACGGGGCAAGGACGGCGTGGTCATCCCGGGCACCGAGGAGCGCGACGACGCCGTCGACGGAGGCACGCTGCAGCTGACGATCAACCGCGATCTGCAGTGGTTCCTGCAGCAGCTGATCGCCGAGCAGGCGCAGAACATGGGCGCTCAGAGCGGGGCGATCATGGTGACCGAGGTCGCCACCGGAAAGGTGCGCGCGGTCGCCGAGTACCCGACCGTGGATCCGAACAATGTGGATGCCTCGGCCGAGGCCGACCGCGCCAGCCGCGCCTTCACCCAGTGGTTCGAGCCGGGGTCCACGTTCAAGGCGCTCACCGCATCGGCCCTGGTGGACGGGGCGGGGCAGAACGCGAGCTCGACCGAGGTCGTCCCGGACCGCGAGGAGTTCGCCAACGGTGCGGTCGTCGTCGACGCCTTCTGGCACGATCCGACGAACTACACGCTCGCGGGTGTGCTCGTCGACTCTTCGAACGTCGGCATCTCGAAGTTCAGCGAGAGGATCGATCCGCAGGCGCGGTACGACTACCTGCGCAAGTTCGGCATCGGCGAAGGTAGCGCGATCGGCTTCGAGGGCGAGCTGAGCGGTCTGCTGCATCCGGTGTCGGACTGGGACAACCAGATGCTCTACGACACCTCGTACGGTCAGGGCGTCACCACGACCCTTCCCGAACTGATGGGCGCATACGGCGCCATCGCCAACAACGGACTGCGGATGCCGCTGTCGATCGTCGAGGGCTGCGCCAAGCCCGACGGAACCGTCGTTGCACCCGACGCGCCCGAACCGGTGCGCGTGATCAGCGAGGACTCGGCCAAGACGGTCCAGCAGATGCTGGAGCAGGTGTTCGTGCAGGGCGGCGTGTCCCGGGACGTCGCGATCCCCGGGTATCGGGTCGCGGGCAAGACGGGCACCGGCCAGAAGGTCGACGAAGGCACCGGCCGCTACAAGGACGGCGTCTACTTCACGACGATGATCGGCTTCGCGCCGGCCGACGACCCCCAGTACCTGGTCGCGGTAACGCTCGACGAGCCGACCGCGGTAAGGTCGTCTGCGGCCAATGCGTCCGCGTGGCAGAAGGCCATGACCCAGGTGCTCAAGACCTATCGCGTCATGCCCTCGACGACGGCCCCTGAGCTGCTGCCCGTGTTCGGGTGACACGCCCGATCGCTGGAGAACTCATGATCGCCCTGACCATCGCCGAACTGGCACGCACTGTCGGCGGAGACATCCGACTCGCACCGGGCGACACGCCCGACACCGTCGTCTCAGGCGCCGTCGACACCGACTCGCGGCTCATCGAGCCGGGCGGCGTCTTCGTCGCCAAGCCCGGCGCCGAGACCGACGGGCACCTGTTCGTCGGCGCCGCGGTGGAGCGCGGGGCAGTGCTCGCCATCGTCGAGCGCGAGGTGGAGGCCGAGGTGTCGCAGGTCGTCGTCGCCGATGTCGTGCGCGCGCTCGCGGACCTGGCCCGCGAGGTGGTCGCGCGCGTGCGCGCGGGCGGCGACCTGCAGATCGTCGGCATCACCGGCTCGAACGGCAAGACGACCACGAAGAACATGCTCGCCCGCATCCTGCAGCGAGAGGGCGAGACGGTCGCCCCGCGCGCGTCGTTCAACAACGAGGTCGGGGCGCCGCTGACGATGCTGCGCGTCACGCACGCGACGAGGTTCCTCGTGAGCGAGTTCGGCGCGAGCGGCCCGGGTGAGATCGCGCGCCTCGCGGGGCTCGTCGAGCCCGACGTGGCCGTGGTGCTGATGGTCGGCCTCGCGCACGCGGGCGGCTTCGGCAGCATCGAGGCGACCTTCGAGGCCAAGTCCGAACTGGTGCGGGCGCTGCGGCCGGGCGGCGTCGCGGTGCTGAACGCCGACGATGCCCGTGTGGCGCGCATGGCCGCGATCGCCGCCGAACGGGGTGCCTCGGTGCGCTGGTTCGGCCGCGGCCCGGCCGCACAGGTGCGCGCCGACGACGTCGAGGTGCGCGCCGACGGGACGACGTCGACGGTGACCTTCGCGGGCGAGACCGTGCGCCTCGACCTGCAGGTGCTCGGGGCCCACCACGTCATGAACGCTCTTGCCGCGATCGCCGCGGCCACTGCGCTCGGCGTCGCGCTGCCCGCGTGCGCCGAGCGTCTATCGACGCTCGAGATCGCCGAGCGGTGGCGCATGCAGCCCCTCGGCTCGGACCGTGTCCGCATCGTCAACGACGCCTACAACGCCAGTCCGGACTCGATGGCCGCGGCACTGCGCACGCTGGCGCAGATCACACGACCCGACCAGCGCATGGTGGCGGTGCTCGGGGCCATGAGCGAGCTCGGCGAGTCGACCGGCGAGGAGCACGATCGCATCGGCGAGCTGGCGGTGCGCCTGCGCATCCCGCGGATCGTCGTGGTCGGCCCCGAGGCGCGGCGGATGTACATCTCGGCGATCGGCGAGGGCTCGTGGTCCGATGAGGCCGTGTTCTTCGCCACTGCCGACGAGGCGTACGACTATCTGATGGGCGAGCTCCGCGACGGGGACTGCGTGCTGGTCAAGTCCTCGAACTCCGCCGGGCTCCGTTTTCTCGGTGATCGTCTGGGAGAATCGTTCTCGTGAGATCACTCCTGACCGCCGCGGCGATCTCGCTCGCTTTCACCCTGTTCCTCACGCCGGTCTTCCTGCGCCTGTTCCGCCGGTGGGGGTGGGGCCAGGTCATCCGCACTCCGGATGACATCCGCAACCCGAGCCACGGCGCCAAGCGCGGAACGGCGACGATGGGCGGCACGATCTTCATCGTCGGCACCGTCGTCGGGTATCTCATCGGCTGCTACACGGGCAACAACCCGCCGACGATCTCGGGCATCCTCGTGATCTGGATGATGGTCGGGTTCGGCGTCGTGGGGTTCATCGACGACTTCATGAAGGTGCGCAGCCAGCGCAGCCTCGGCCTGTCCGGCTGGCGCAAGATTCTCGGCCAGGTGCTCGTGGCGGTGCCGTTCGCGGTCACCGCGCTGAGCTTCCCGAACGCGATCGGACAGACGCCCGCGTCCGCGTACGTGTCTCTGTTCCGCGACATCCCGGTGCTGTCGTTCATGGCCCTCGGCGTGATCGCCGGTTGGATCCTCTACACGGTGTGGGTCAGCTTCATCGGGGTGGCGTTCTCGAACGGCGTGAACGTCACCGACGGCCTGGACGGCCTGGCGACCGGCGCCGGGATCTTCGTCGTCGGCGCCTATGCCCTGATCGCCTTCTGGCAGTTCAACCAGGCGTGCTGGGGCAACGAGGCGCTGGCGGCCAGCCTGCAGGCCGCGTGCTATCCGACCCGCGACCCCTTCGACCTGGCGATCGTGTCGTCGTCGTTCGTGGGCGCACTCGTCGGGTTCCTGTGGTGGAACGCCCCCAAGGCGAAGGTCTTCATGGGCGACGTCGGCTCGATGGCGATCGGCGGCGTCATCGCGGCGATGGCTATCCTGACGCGCACCGAGTTGCTCGCCCTGGTGGTCGCGGGCGTCTTCGTGATCGGCCCCGGGTCGGTGGTGCTGCAGCGGGTCTACTTCAAGCTCACACGCGGAAAGCGGCTGTTCCTGATGAGCCCGTTCCACCACCACCTCGAGATGCGCGGATGGCCCGAGATCACGATCGTCGTGCGTATGTGGGTCATCGCCGGGATCCTCGCGATCGCCGGCATCGGGCTGTTCTACGTCGAATGGCTCTCGCACACATGAGCCGGCTCGACGAACTCACCAGCTGGCACGCCGACTGGAAGGGCCTGCGCGTCGCCGTGCTGGGTCTGTCGGTCACCGGCTTCGCGGTCGCCGACACGCTGGCCGAGCTCGGCGCCGACGTGCTCGTCGTGTCGCAGTCCGCCGAGAAGGAGTACGAGCGCCTGCTTCCGGTGATCGGCGCGCGCGCGGCGATCGGGCCGATCGACACGGTCCCCGACGAGCTCGCCGACTTCGCGCCCGAGGTGATCGTGGCCTCGCCGGGCTTCGCACCGCAGCATCCGGTCATCGCGTGGGCGATCGAGCGCGGCATCCCGCTCTGGGGCGATATCGAGCTGGCGTGGCGCGTGCGCGACAAGGTCGTGCGCCCCGACGGGACCCCCGCCGACTGGGTGCTCATCACCGGCACGAACGGCAAGACGACCACGACGCGCCTGACGGCCACGATGCTGGTCGCGGGCGGGCTGCGCGCCGCCCCGGTCGGCAACATCGGCACCCCCGTGCTCGACGCGGTGCGCGACCCCGCCGGCTTCGACGTGCTCGTGGTCGAGCTCTCGAGCCACCAGCTCTGGTACCTCGGGCGCCAGGCCGGCCCCGAACCGGTCTCGCCCCACGCGGCGGTGTGCCTGAACCTCGCCGACGATCACCTCGAGTGGCACGGCTCATTCGACGAGTACCGCGCGGCGAAGGCGCACGTGTACGACAACACGCGTATCGCGTGCGTGTACAACAAGGCCGACGCCGCGACCCGCGAGATGGTCGAAGACGCCGACGTCGTCGAGGGTGCGCGTGCGATCGGCTTCGACCTGGGCGTGCCCGGTCCGAGCGATTTCGGCGTCGTGGACGGGATCCTGGTGGATCGCGCGTTCCTCGACGACCGCCGCAACAGCGCCCTCGAGCTCGCGACGCTCGACGATCTTGCCGCAGCGGGGCTCGCGGCGCCCCACATCGTGGCGAACATCCTCGCCGCCTCGGCGCTCGCCCGTTCGCTGGGGGTCTCTCCGGCCGCGATCCGCGACGCGCTCAGCGGCTTCCGGCTCGACCCGCACCGCATCGAGGTCGTCGCGGTGTCGGGCGGCATCACGTGGGTCGATGACTCCAAGGCGACCAACCCGCACGCCGCGGCATCGTCCCTCGCCGCCTACCCTGGCGCGGTCTGGGTCGTCGGGGGACTGCTCAAGGGAGTCGACATCTCGGGTCTCGTGGCCGGGCGGGGGGCCCAGGTCAAGGCGGCGATCGTGATCGGCGCCGACCGCACCGACGTCGTGGCGGCGTTCGCGCGACACGCGCCGAACGTGCGGGTCTTCGAGGTCGAGCACGATGAGACTGAGAGGGTCATGACGCGGGTCGTCGAGCTGGCGGTCGGGGTCGCCGAAGACGGAGACGTGGTGCTGCTGGCTCCGGCTGCGGCATCCTTCGACCAGTTCGCGTCCTATGCCGATCGCGGCCGCAGGTTCGCGGCAGCGGTCAGGGAGCGGTTCGGAACAGGAGGCGAGAATGACAACGACGCAGACTCGCCCCGCCCCGGCCTCGCCTGAGCGCCCGGCACGGCGAGGGCTCGCGGCGCGCATCTCGCTCGGCAAGGTCTTCGCGCCGGTGCCCAGCGAGTTCCTGCTGATCTCGTCGACGGCCGTCCTTCTCACGGGGTTCGGACTGGTGATGGTGCTGGCGGCGACGTCGGCGACCGCGACGGCCGCGGGGCAGGAGCCGTACGAGGCGATGCTGAAGCAGCTCGTCTTCGCCTCGATCGGGCTGCCGGTGATGTTCATCGTGAGCCGCTTTCCGCTGGCCTTCTGGAAGAAGGCGGCATGGCCGCTGCTTCTGGCGGCGGTCGTCTTTCAGCTGCTGGTCTTCACGCCGCTCGGCGTCGAGGCCTACGGAAACCGCAACTGGATCGAGATCGCGGGCCTGCAGGCTCAGCCTTCCGAGTTTCTGAAGCTCGCCCTCGCGCTGTGGGTGGGTCTCATCCTGCTGCGCAAGCAGACCAATCTGGGTGTGTGGCATCACGTGTTCATCCCCGTGATCCCGGTGTCGGTCGCCGTGATCGCGACCGTGCTCGCCGGGCACGACCTCGGAACCGTGATCATCCTCGTGCTCGTCGTGCTCGGAGCGCTGTTCTTCTCGGGAGTGAAGCTGCGGCTGTTCATCCTGCCGGCGATCCTCGGCGCCGTGATGCTCGCGGTGTTCGCGATCACGAGCCCGAACCGCGTCGCGCGCATCATGAGCTTTCTCGATCAGAGGTGCGTGGACTACTTCGACAGCTGCTACCAGCCCCTGCACGGCATCTGGGCGCTCGCGGGCGGCGGGATCTTCGGGCGGGGCCTGGGCAACTCGCGCGAGAAGTACGATTGGCTGCCGGCCGCGCCCAACGACTACATCTTCGCGATCGTGGGGGAGGAGCTCGGGCTCATCGGCTGTGCGGTCGTGCTCGCCCTGTTCGCGCTGTTCGCGGTCGGCGCGTTCCACGTCATCCGCAAGACGGACGACCCGTTCGTGCGTGTGGTCGCCGGTGCCATCACGGTCTGGATCGTCGGGCAGGCGCTCATCAACATCGGCGTCGTGCTGCGGGTGTTCCCCGTGCTGGGCGTGCCGCTGCCGTTCATGTCGCAGGGCGGCACATCGCTGCTGTCGGGACTCATCGCCTGCGGCGTGCTGCTGTCGTTCGCGAGGACTCTGCCCGTCAAGCGGTCGGCTCAGCCGGTGCGTTCGCCCAGACGAGTCGCGTCGCGCTGACCGGTGACGGATGCCGCGGCATCGGTCACATGCCCGGGCGCGTGGAAGAATCGACCCGATGTCGACGTATCTGCTCGCCGGCGGGGGAACCGCCGGGCATGTGAATCCGCTGCTCGCTGTCGCCGACGGCCTTCGTGACCGCGACCGGGGGGCCGCCGTGCTGGTGCTCGGCACCCGCGAGGGGCTGGAGGCACGGCTGGTGCCCGATCGCGGCTACGAACTGCTGTTCGTAGACAAGGTGCCGTTCCCGCGGCGGCCGAACAAGGCCGCGGCCACCTTTCCGGCGCGTTACCGCCGCGCGATCGCTCAGGTGCGCGAGCACATCCGCGCGCGCCAGGTGGACGTGGTCGTCGGCTTCGGCGGGTACGCCGCCGCGCCCGCGTACGTGGCGGCGCGCCGCGAGGGCGTGCCGTTCGTGGTGCAC
This sequence comes from Microbacterium sp. BWT-B31, assembly GCF_041379855.1. Classification (NCBI taxonomy): domain Bacteria; kingdom Bacillati; phylum Actinomycetota; class Actinomycetes; order Micrococcales; family Microbacteriaceae; genus Microbacterium; species Microbacterium sp. BWT-B31. The sequence continues at coordinate 70,120 of NZ_JBFECU010000008.1, read as the reverse complement.
GAGGCCAACGCCCGGCCGGGCCTGGCCAACGTGCTCGGCGCCCGCGGTGCGACCCGCGTGGGCGTCGCGTTCGCGGGCACGTCCCTGCGCGGTGCGAGAGTGGTGGGCATGCCGCTGCGCCGTGAGATCGTGACGCTCGACCGTGCCGCGCTCCGTGCCGAGGCCGCGGCGCACTTCGGACTCGACGTGGATCGGCCGACGCTGCTCGTCTTCGGCGGCTCGCTCGGCGCGCAGCGGCTCAACGAGGCGTTCGGCGAGGGCCACGGGGCGGCGTGGCGCGACGTCCTCGACTCCGGCTGGCAGCTTCTGCACGTGACCGGCGAGCGCTCCGAGATCGCCGACCCCGGCGCCCGGGGCTACGCGGTGCGCCGGTACGTCGATCGCATGGACCTCGCCTTTGCGCTGGCCGACCTCATCGTCGCGCGCTCGGGCGCGGCGACCGTGAGCGAGATCAGTGCGCTGGGCATCCCGGCGGTCTACGTGCCGTACGCGGTCGGTAACGGCGAGCAGGCCAAGAACGCCGCGTCGGCGGTCGCCGCGGGAGCGGCGACGCTCATTCCGGATGCCGACTTCACGAGTTCGCGCGTACGCGAGGAGGTCGTGCCGCTTCTGGCTGACGACGCACGGCGAGGAGCGATGCGCGAGGCCGCGGCGTCCGTCGGCACGCGCACCGGCACCGAGAACGTCATCGCGCTCGTCGACGAGGCGCTGCGGGGGCGGTGACGCGACATCGCCGGAACAGGGCGCCGCATCGAGATCAGGACGAATCGGCCGGATCCATCCTGATCTCGGCTCATCTCCTGATCTCGGTCATGAGCGCAGGGCGGCGGCGACGATCGCGAGGGCCTCGTCGGCGTCGAGCCGCAGCTCACGCGCCTGCGCGGCGAACGCCGCGGCGGCGCGCTGCAGCTGCTGGCGGGCGGGGTCGGCGTCGAACGACACGAACGTGCCGTTGCGTCCGCGGGTCTCGATGATGCCGGATGCCTCGAGCTCGCGATACGCGCGCGCGACGGTCCCCGGGGCGATGCCGAGGTCTTCGGCGAGGCGCCGCACGGTCGGCAGGCGCTCGCCCGCGGCGAGCTCGCCCGACGCGACGGCGTCCACGAGTCCCGCGCGCAGCTGCTCGAACGGCGGTACGGCCGAGTCGGGGTCGATGACGATCATGACGATTTCGTACCGCGTCCGTGCCGACGTGTCAAAACATCGACGGCAGAAGGATGCCGCGCTCCGGCGCGCGCCGAGGGCGGGGCATCCGGATCCCGACTTTAGGATTGACGAGTCATGATCAGACCCGACCTCACCCTTCCCATTCCCGAGACCATCGAGTCCGCCCACTTCATCGGAATCGGCGGATCCGGCATGTCGGGGCTCGCGCGCATGTTCCTCGAGCGCGGCATCCGCGTCTCTGGCTCGGACCGGGCCGACAGCCAGGCGCTGCGGGACCTGGCCGCCGCGGGAGCTGCGGTCCACGTCGGTCACGACGCCGCGAACCTCGCCGCCGATGTCGACACCGTGGTGCACACGGGGGCGATCTGGCCCGAGAACCCCGAGTTCGTGCTCGCGAAGCAGCGCGGACTGCACGTCATCCACCGTTCGCAGGCCCTGTACTGGCTCATCGGCGGACGTCGGCTGGTCTCGGTCGCCGGCGCCCACGGCAAGACGACCTCGACCGGCATGATCGTCACGGCCCTTCGCGACCTCGCCGCCGACCCGACGTTCGTCAACGGCGGGGTGATCGCGCAGCTCGGCGTCTCGAGCGGCACCGGCACCGGCGATCTGTTCGTCATCGAGGCCGACGAGTCCGACGGCACGTTCCTGCTGTACGACACCTCGATCGCGCTCGTCACCAACGTCGACCCCGACCACCTCGACCACTGGGGCTCGCGCGAGGCGTTCTATGCGGCGTTCGCGCGCTTCGCGAACCAGGCGCGCGAGGCGGTCGTCATCTCGTCCGACGACGCGGGCGCGCGGGCGGTCACAGCGCAGCTCTCGCACTCGAACGTCATCACGTTCGGTGAGGCCGATGACGCGACAGTTCGGGTGAGCGGCATTCGCACCCACGGCCCGGTCTCGTTCTCGATCACGCACGAGGGCACGACCGTGGCCGCGCAGCTGCCGATCCCGGGGGCGCACAATGCGATCAATGCCGCCGGCGCGGTGGCGGTGCTGCTCGCTCTGGGCTACGGCCTCGAGCCCGCCGTCCGCGCGGTCGAGGGTTTCTCCGGCACCGTGCGGCGCTTCGAGCTGCACGGCGTCGAGCGCGGCGTGAGCGTGTACGACGACTACGCGCACCACCCGACCGAGGTCGCGGCGGCGCTGGCTGCGGCGCGCACGGTGGTCGGCGATGGGCGCATCATCGCGATTCAGCAGCCGCACACGTACTCGCGCACGCAGGCGATGTACCGCGAATTCGCCGAGGTTCTCGAACGGTACGCCGACCACACGGTGATGCTCGACGTGTACGGCGCGCGCGAAGACCCCGTGCCCGGGGTGACCGGCGAGCTGGTCAGCGGTGCGTTCGCCGACCCGGCGCACGTGCACTTCGTGGCCGACTGGCAGGCCGCCGCCGACTACACCGCGACGGTCGCGCGCGAAGGCGACTACGTCATCACCCTCGGGTGCGGCAATGTGTACCAGATCATCCCGCAGGTGCTCGACGCGCTGGCGGCCTCTGTGGACGGCCCGGGCGAGAGCGCGGGGGAGTAGGGCCGCATGCGCAGGCCGTCGCCGCTTCCGACTCCGCCGGCGCCGGCGGAGTCGGTGACCTCAGGGCGGACGGATGCCGCGCCTGCGGGCGATCCGGGCGAGCACGCACGCCCCGTCGGCGCGGCCCCCGAGGTCGCGCCGGTCATCCCGCTGAGCGAGGCGCGCCCCCCGGGCGCTCCGTCGCCGCTGCCGGACTCCGGCCGCGGGTCTGGGGCCGCGACGCAGGCCGAGGCTGGGCCGGATGCCGCGCCCGACGAGGTGCGCCTGCGCGACGTGTGGCGCTCGGCGCGGGCGCGGCGCAAGGCGCTGCGCTCCGAGATCCGGCGCTTCACCGTGCGCCAGCGCCGCCGCCGCCTGCTGTGGACGGGAGTGGCCGCGTCGCTCGTGCTGCTCGTGCTGGGCACGCTGGGCGCCGCCTACAGCCCGCTGTTCGCTGTGGAGACCATCCATGTCGTCGGCACGCAGCAGCTGGACGCGGCCGCGGTCGAGGCATCCCTCTCGGATCAACTGGGGACGCCCCTGCCGCTCGTGGACGACAGCGCCGTCAAGGCGGCTCTCGTCGGCTTCCCGCTGGTGGAGTCGTATCGCCTCGAGGCGCGCCCGCCGCACGATCTCGTCGTGCGGATCGTCGAGCGCACGCCCATCGGCGTCGTGCAGACGCGCGCCGGGTTCTCGGTCGTCGATGCCGCGGGGGTGACGCTCTCGACGAGCGAGACGCCGGTCGCGGGGATGCCGATGATCGAGGTGCCCAGCGGAATCCCCTCGCCGTCGTTCACCGCCGTGGGCCTGGTGGTCAGGTCTCTGCCGGCCGACATCCCGCCCCAGGTGACGGTGGTCTCGGCGTCGTCCCCCGATGACGTGGTCCTGACGCTCGGCGGCGCGAACGCGCGGATCGTGTGGGGGAGCGCGGAGCACTCCGCGAAGAAGGCCCTCGTGCTGAAGGCGCTCATGGCGCAGCGCCCGCCGGACTCGGTGAGCGTGTACGACGTGTCGGCGCCCGAGGCAGCCACCGTCCGCTGACGCGATCCAGTCGCGGATTCGGACGCGAGTGGCGCGACACGCCCAGCGGGTTCCAGGTTCGGGGGAGGCATCCGCTTACTTTCAATCAGAGGAATTGCATACCGAGCAATTCTTTCTACCTCTACTAGAGGTTGAAGGTTTGGATCCGCACGATTCGGAGGCCGGCATGAGCCAGAACCAGAACTACCTCGCCGTGATCAAGGTCGTCGGCGTGGGTGGTGGCGGCGTCAACGCCGTCAATCGCATGATCGACCTCGGTCTGCGCGGGGTCGAGTTCATCGCGATCAACACCGATGCACAGGCGCTGCTCATGAGCGACGCCGACGTCAAGCTCGACGTCGGGCGCGAGCTCACCCGCGGCCTGGGCGCCGGCGCCGACCCCGAGGTCGGCAGACGCGCCGCCGAGGACCACGCCGAAGAGATCGAGGAGTCGCTGCGCGGCGCCGACATGGTCTTCGTCACGGCGGGCGAGGGCGGCGGAACGGGCACCGGCGGCGCACCGGTGGTGGCGAAGATCGCGAAGTCGATCGGCGCGCTGACCATCGGCGTGGTGACCAAGCCTTTCTCGTTCGAGGGCCGTCGGCGGCAGCAGCAGGCCGAGACGGGGGTTGCCAAGCTCAAGGAAGAGGTCGACACCCTCATCGTGGTGCCCAACGACCGTCTGCTCGAGATCAGCGACCGCGGCATCTCGATGCTCGAGGCCTTCGCGACCGCCGACCAGGTGCTGCTGGCCGGCGTGCAGGGCATCACCGACCTCATCACGACGCCGGGCCTCATCAACCTCGACTTCGCCGACGTCAAGTCGGTCATGCAGGGCGCCGGCTCCGCGCTCATGGGCATCGGCTCGGCACGCGGGGCGGATCGTGCGATCAAGGCGGCGGAGCTCGCGGTCGAGTCGCCACTGCTCGAGGCGTCGATCGAGGGCGCGCACGGGGTGCTGCTTTCGGTGCAGGGCGGCTCGAACCTCGGCATCTACGAGATCAACGACGCCGCGGAACTCGTGCGGGAGGCCGCGCACCCCGAGGCGAACATCATCTTCGGAACGGTCATCGACGACACCCTCGGCGACGAGGTGCGCGTGACAGTGATCGCGGCAGGCTTCGACAGCGGCGAGCCGCTGCCTCGCCTCGAGCCGACCTCGACCGTGCGCTCGACGCCCGCCGCAACCGCCCTGCCCAAGCCCGAGCTGCCGCCGCTGCCCGGCACCGACTCCGTCGTCGACCAGGTCGCCGAGCAGCCCGGCCGCGTCCCGGTCTCGGTCGGTGCCGTGGTCTCGTCGACGAACATCGACAAGGACGACGACGACCTCGACATCCCCGACTTCCTCAAGTGACGCGGGGGCTTGACAGCGGTGGATCTCGGTGAGCGCCTCGGCGAGGTGGATGCGCGCATCGCCGACGCCGCCCGCACCGCCGGGCGCGACCCCGCCGAGATCACCCGCATCGTCGTGACGAAGTTCCACCCGGTGTCGCTCGTCGAGCAGCTCTATCGGCTCGGCGTGCGCGACGTCGGCGAGAACCGCCAGCAGGAGCTTTCCGACAAGGCCTCTCGCATCAGCGATCTCGACGGGCTGAGATGGCATTTTCTCGGGCAGGCGCAGACCAACAAGGCGCGGGCGATCAGAGCCGCGGCATCCGTCGTGCACTCCGTCGACCGCGCACGGCTCGCCGACGCGCTCGAGAGCGCGGCCGAGCCCGGCGCAGGCGCCCTCGACGTGCTGCTGCAGCTCAACCTCACCGACGACCCGAAGCGCGGGGGAGTGCTGCCGGCCGACGCCGAGACGCTGACCGAGCACATAATCGGATGCCCCACCCTGCGCCTGCGCGGCGTCATGGCGGTCGCCCCGCTCGGCGAGGAGCCCGCCGCGGCGTTCGCGCGGCTTCGGAAGCTCGCCGACCGCGTGCGGGCGATCGCGCCGGGGGCGACGTGGATCTCGGCGGGCATGAGCGGGGACTTCGCGGAGGCGGTCGCCGAGGGCGCGACACACCTGCGGATCGGGACGGCAATCACCGGACCGAGGCCGGTCCACGGTTAACCTCGGAACAGGACGAGCACACACGACGTGATGACGGAGGATGCGATGTCTAACCCGCTGAAGAAGACCATGGTGTACCTCGGCCTCGCCGACGAGGAAGAGGCCTACGAAGAGCCCGCGCCGCAGCCGGTGCAGCGCGCGCCCAAGGCCGTCGAGAAAGCCGCTCCCGTGACTCCCATCCACCGCCCCGCCGTCGTGCGGCAGCCGGCTGCCGGTGCGATCTCCGAGATCCTCACCGTCCACCCCAAGCAGTACCGCGACGCACAGGTGATCGCCGAGAACTTCCGCGACGGCATCCCGGTCATCATCAACCTCTCGCAGATGAGCGACGCCGACGCCAGGCGCCTGATCGACTTCGCGAGCGGGCTGTCGCTGGGTCTCTACGGGCGCATCGAACGGGTCACGAGCAAGGTCTTCCTGCTCTCACCCGAGCACGTGTCGGTGTCGGGCGACGGGAACGTCGCTCAGGCCGATCCGGACGCGGTGCCGTTCGCTCCCTAGCCCGTGTTCGTCCTTCAGTTCATCGCAGGGATCCTCAACGCACTGCTGCTGATCTACGTCCTGGTGCTTCTGGTGCGCCTGGTCCTGGATTGGATCCCGTTCTTCAACCGCTCGTGGCGTCCCAAGGGCGGCCTGCTCGTGTTCGCCGAACTCGTGTACACGGTCACCGACCCGCCGATCCGGTTCTTCCGCCGGTTCATCCCACCGCTGCGCGTCGGAGGTGTGGCGATCGACTTCGCCTTCGCGCTGACGATGCTGCTGTGCTTCGTTCTGATCTCGATCACCCGAGCGGTGGCCGGCTGAGAGCCGCGCCCGCCGCAGCTTAACGCGCCGACACGCACGCCTCGACTCCTTCGACACTCTCAGGGGCCGCGGCTATGCTGTCTTGGTACGGCCCGCCGCTTGCGGCGACCGACCCCGACATCGGCCAGCGACACGCGCGCGCGAAAGAGGAAAAACAATGGCATTGACTCCGGATGACGTCGTCACGAAGCAGTTCCAGCACGTCCGATTCAAGGAGGGCTTCGACCCCGACGAGGTCGATGACTTCCTCGATGAGATCGTCGTCGAGTGGCGCAAGGCGCTCACCGAGAACGAGGAGCTGAAGGCGAAGCTCGCCGCGTACGAGTCGGGTGCCGCCGCTCCCGCCCCCGCGCCCATCGCGGCCCCTGAGTCCGCCCCGGCCTTCGAGCCGGCTTCGTCCGCTCAGCCCGCCGCAGCCAGTGCCAGCATCATCGAGCTCGCCCAGCGCCTGCACGACGAGTACGTCGAAGAGGGCGCCGCCAAGCGCGACCAGCTCATCTCCGAGGCGAGGACCCAGGCCGCGACGATCGTCGCCGAGGCCGAGGCTCGCGGTCGCGACGAGGTCGCCCGCCTCGAGTCCGAGCGCTCGTCGCTCGAGGGCCGCATCACCGAGCTTCGCAGCTTCGAGCGCGACTACCGCTCGCAGCTGCGCGGCTTCATCGAGGGCAAGCTCCGCGACCTCGAGACCACCGCCACGTCATCCGGTTCCACTCCGGTGTCGAGCATCGGCCTGTAGGCCGGTCTTTTGACGAACCGTCGTCCCCTGCGTCCTGCGGCGGCCGGCGCCATCGTCGCGATTCTCGCGATCCTGGTGCTGGCCGCCGATCAGTTCACGAAGTACCTCGCCATCCAGAACCTGCCGCCGGGCGAGCCGGTGCACGTCATCGGCGACTTTCTGATCTTCGTCCTCACGCGCAATCCCGGTGCCGCGTTCTCGCTCGGCGAGGGCGTCACGTGGGTCTTCACGATCGCCCTCGCGGCGGTCGCGGCGGTGGTCGTGTGGCTCGCCGCCACGCGCGTCCGCTCGCGCCTGTGGGCCGTGGCCCTGGGCCTGCTCCTGGGCGGCGTGCTCGGCAACCTCGGCGATCGGCTGTTCCGCGAGCCCGGTTTCGCGGTCGGCCACGTGGTCGACTTCATCCTGACGCCCTGGATGTGGCTCGGGTTCAACCCGGCGATCTACAACGTCGCCGACATGTTCATCGTGACGATGATGATCGCGATCGCCGTGCTCGTGCTGGTCGGTGTGCACCTGGACGGTTCGCGCGAGCGGCGCGGCACGACGATCGAAGAGGCCGCGGGCGCTGTCGCACCGGCCGCCGACGCGGGTGACGCGGGTGACGCCGGCGACGCGATCCCCGGCGCCGCGAAGGACTGACGTGGAGTCACGCAGCCTTCCCGTCCCGGACGGCCTCGACGGCATGCGGGTCGACGCCGCGCTCGCGAAGCTGCTCGGCTTTTCGCGGACGTTCGCTGCCGAGGTCGCCGAAGCAGGCGGCGTCGCGCTCGACGGACGCGTGCTCGCCAAGTCCGACAAGCTTCGGGGCGGCTCGTGGCTCGAGGTGGAGTGGGCGCCGAAGGAGGAGCCGCGTGTCGTGCCGGTCGCGGTGCCGGGCCTGGGGATCGTGTACGACGACGATGACATCGTCGTGGTCGACAAGCCTGCGGGCGTGGCCGCACACCCTTCGCTCGGCTGGGAGGGTCCGACCGTGCTGGGCGCGCTGGCCGCAGGCGGCTACCGCATCGCGACCACGGGGGCGGCGGAGCGCCAGGGGGTCGTCCACCGGCTCGACGTGGGCACGAGCGGGCTCATGGTCGTGGCGAAGTCCGAGCGGGCGTACACGGCCCTCAAGCGCGCGTTCAAGGAGCGCGAGGTCGAGAAGATCTACCACGCCGTCGTGCAGGGGCATCCCGATCCCCTGTCCGGCACGATCGACGCGCCGATCGGCCGCCACCCCTCCCACTCGTGGAAGTTCGCGGTGACGCCCGAGGGCAAGGACTCCGTGACCCACTACGAGACGCTCGAGGCCGTCCGCGGCGCGGCACTGCTCGAGATCCACCTCGAGACGGGGCGCACCCACCAGATCCGCGTGCACATGGCCGCGCACCGCCATCCGTGCGTGGGCGACCCGCTGTACGGCGGCGACCCGACGCTGTCGGCACGGCTCGGACTGACCCGCCAGTGGCTGCACGCGCACGAACTGTCGTTCGCGCACCCGACCGCGGGGGAGTGGGTCACCTTCACGTCGCCGTACCCGGACGACCTCGCGCATGCGCTCGAGGTGCTCCGCGCGGACTGACCGGCCCGGCGCTACACCGGCTGCGTCGCGGCGGGCGAGGCGGCGGTGGCCACGGCGACTGAGGTGTCTGATGCCTCGGTCGGGTCATCCACTGGCCCGATCGTCGACGGCTGGGGCGAGACGACGCCCGCGACGATCGCGCGGATCGCGAATTCGGTCGCGCGGGCGAGGTCGACCGCGTCGGGGGCCAGCAGCCACTGCACCTGCAGACCGTCCATGACGGCGAGGATGGATGCCGCGGCGTCTTCGATCACGCCGCGGTCGGTCACGCCGTGCTCGGCGCAGACGACCTCGAACGCGTCACGCACCTCGCTGCGCAGCGTGAGGTACCGCCGCTGGAAGAACTCCTTTGCGGGGTGGTCGTCGGTGACGGACTCGGCCGAGAGCACGGTGTAGGCCTGCACGATGCCCGCGCGGCGGCTGTTGAGGATCGCCGTGAGGATCAGGTGGCGGAAGAGGTCGCTGCCGCCGGGGATGTGCCGGCCCTCGAGGTGGGCGACGTCGGCCTCGTCGCGGTAGCTGAGCACCTCGAGCAAGAGGCGGTCCTTCGAGCCGAAGTGATGGAGGATGCCGGCGTGCGTCATGTCGACCTGGTCGGCGATCTCGGTGAGGGGCGCCTTGTTGTAGCCCTTGCTCCCGAACGTCTGCAGCGCGGCCTTCAGTATCTCTTCTCGCCGCTGGATGGTCTCCTGGCGCATCTTCGGCTCGCGGCGCCGGGTTTCACTCATGCCGGGACTCTACCAGCCGTCTACTTACAGACCTGTCAGGAATGGGTTGCAAGGTTGCTGACCGGCATGTAAGTATTTCGACAGCAGTTCTTGCGCCTTGCACTCAACGACGAGGAGACCATCTGTGAGCAAGCCCGTGGCACTCCAGCTCGGCGGTGATGTCCGCGAGCTTCTCGGGCTTCTCAGCCTCGAAGACAAGGTGCGCCTGCTGACCGGCAAGGCGGTCTGGCGCCTGCACGAGCTTCCCGCCGTCGGCCTTCGCTCGCTCACCATGTCCGACGGTCCCGTCGGCGTCCGCGGGCTCGGCGAGGTCGAGGGCGAGACCTCGGCGCTGTTCCCGTCGCCGAGCGCCGTGAGCGCGACGTGGGACCCCGCCACCGCGTACGAGGTGGGTCGCGCGTTCGCGCAGGAGGCGCGCGCCCATGGCGTCGACGTGGTGCTCGCGCCGCAGGTGAACATCCAGCGCACGCCGGTCGGTGGCCGCCACTTCGAGTGCTACTCCGAAGACCCGCTGCTGACCTCGGTCGTGGGCACGCGGGTCATCCGCGGCATCCAGGACCAGGGCGTCGCCGCATGCGTCAAGCACTTCATCGCGAACGACTCCGAGACCGACCGCACCGAGTACATCGCGACGGTCGATGATCAGACGATGCGCGAGGTCTACCTCGCGCCCTTCGAACACGCCGTTCGCGAGGGCGGGGCATGGTCGGTGATGGCCGCGTACAACCAGGTCGACGACGGTGTCGAGGCATCCCCGATGACCGACCACCGGCGCCTACTGACCGAGCTGCTCAAAGGCGAGCTCGGCTTCGACGGCGCGGTCGTGTCGGACTGGATGGCCACCCGCACCACCGTCGGCAGCGCCCTCGGCGGTCTCGACATCGTGATGCCGGGTCCGGGCGGACCGTGGGAGCAGAACCTCCTCGACGCCGTCCGCGCCGGCGAGGTGCCCGAAGAGGTCATCGACGACAAGGTGGCGCGAATCCTTCTTCTCGCCCGTCGCGTCGGGGCGCTCGACCTCCCCGAGCAGGCGATCGACACAGGCCCCGCCCTGGACGAGCTGATCACCCGCGTCGCCGCACAGTCGACGGTCGTCCTGCGCCGCGACGACCAGTCGCCGGTGTGGGATCGGCCCGCCCCCGCGCGCATCGCGCTCATCGGCCCCAACGCCGTGCGCCCGCACGTGCTCGGCGGAGGGAGCTCGACCGTGCACCCCCCGCACGTCGTGAGCCCCGCCGAAGGGCTGGTCGCGCGGTTCGCAGACGCCGAGGTCGACGTCCGCCGCGGCGGGGACTCGCGCCGGTACGCACCCGACCTCGACCTCGCCCTGCGCACGGCGGCGAGCGACGGCGCACTCCTCGAAGCGACGTTCCTCGCCGAGGACGGCACGGTGCGGGGCACCCGCCGGCTCACCTCGTGGGACGGCTGGCTGCGCGACCTGGGCGAGGTGCACACCGTCGTCGTGCGCGCCGAGGTCGTGCTCGCCGAGCCCGGCACGCACCGCATCGAGGTCGCGACGGTCGGCTCCTTCCGCTTCTGGCTCGACGGCATGCTCGTCGCCGAGAGCACGGCGCCCGCGGGCGTCGAGGTGATCCTCGACTCGTCGATCAACACCCCCGACGGCTACGGCGGCGACATCGAGATCACCGAGCCGCGCACCGTCGTGGTCGAGTCCGCCCACACGGTCATCCGCGCCGGGGGGTATGGCGAGATCGTGCGCGCCGGCTTCCGCCACCGCGCGCCCGGCACCGATGTCGACACCGAGATCGCCGAGGCGGTGGCCGCGGCATCCGTCGCCGACCTGACCGTCGTGGTCGTCGGAACCAACGAGGAGGTCGAGTCCGAGGGGTGGGATCGCATCGATCTGCAGCTGCCGGGGCGGCAGAACGAACTGGTCGAGCGCGTGCTGGATGCCGACCCCGACGCGGTCGTCGTCGTCAACGCCGGAGCGCCCGTCGTGCTGCCGTGGCTCGACCGGGCGCGCACCGTGCTGTGGGTGTGGTTCCCCGGTCAGGAGATGGGCCACGCGCTGGCCGGCATCCTCGGCGGCGACCTCGAGCCCGCCGGACGCCTGCCGTGGACGCTGCCGGCCTCAGAAGCCGACGTCCCCGTGCCCGACGCCCTCCCCGGAACCGACCGCCGCCTGCACTACACCGAGGGCATCCACGTCGGTTACCGCGCGTGGGAGCGCGCCGGCGCCGTGCCCGCGGCGCCCTTCGGACACGGACTCGGGTGGTCGAGCTTCGCCTACAGCGACCTCGAAGAGCCGGCGTGGACACCCGAGGGCGACCTCGTGGTCGCCCTCACGGTGACCAACACCGGCGCCCGCGACGCGCGCGAGACCGTGCAGGTCTATCTCGAGCCGCCGGCGGAGACGGCCATCGAGCGCCCGGTCCGCTGGCTCGCCGGATTCGCCGGCGCAGACGTCCCCGCCGGTGAGAGCCGCCGGGTCGCGGTGACCGTCCCCAGACGGTCGTTTCAGGCCTGGGACACCACCCGGGATCGCTGGATTACCGTTGTCGGGTCCTATGGGCTCGGGATCGGGCGATCTTCCCGTCAGATCGAGCTGGACGCCGCGGTCCAGGTCGATCCTCCCGTCGCACCGTAAGGAGACACAGCACCACTCGCGGGCAGCACCTTCACCAACCCGGCGCGTGCCGGAACCTCTCACCTACATCACAAGGAGACAGTCCATGAAGAAGTGGATGACCTCGGTCGCCGCCGTCGGTCTTGCGGCGACCATGCTGCTCACCGGCTGCGCGGGCGGTGGCGCAGACACCGACGACGCCACGGCCGGCGCCGCGCTCACGATCGCCAAGCCCGACGGCGCCATCGCCACCGAGAGCAACAACCCGTGGATCGGCGACTCGTCGGCCCTCAAGCTCGGCTACGCGAACGTCATCTTCGAGCCGCTCGCGTTCGTCAACCTGATCGACCCCTCGCAGGACGTCGTGCCGTGGCTCGCGTCCGAGATCGAGTGGGCCGACGACTACAAGAGCATCACGCTCACCGCCCGCGACGGAGTGACCTGGAACGACGGCGAGGACTTCACCGCCGACGACATCGCGTTCACGCTCGAGCTGATGAAGGACAACGACGCGATCAACCCCGCGGCCATCGACTTCCAGGACATCTCGGTCGACGGCAACACGGTCACCGTGACGTTCGGCAGCTCGATGTTCGTCAAGCAGGACAAGGTGCTGCAGAGCTTCATCGTCCCGGAGCACATCTGGAAGGACGTCGAGGACGTCACCACCGAGACGAACCCCGACCCGGTCGGCACCGGCCCGTACACGCTCACGAGCTTCAGCTCGCAGAGCGTCCGGGTCGACCTGCGCGACGACTACTGGGGCGGCGAGCTGGCCGTGCCGACGCTGTACTACGTCTCGTACAACGACAACACCGCGCTCACGACCGCTCTGGCCAACGGCGAGGCCGACTGGGCGCAGGCGTTCATCCCGAACATCGAGGACGCCTACCTGTCGAAGGACGACGCCAACCAGTACTGGGCTCCCGCGGGGCTGGGCGTCGACGCGGTGTGGTTCAACACCACCCGCAAGCCGTTCGACGACGTGGCGCTGCGTCAGGCGCTCAACCTGATCGTCGACCGCGGCAAGCACCGCGAGATCGCGCGCGAGGGCTCGGTGCCGGCGCTCACCTCGGTGACGGGCCTGCCGACCCCCGCCGGCGACCCGTACATCATCGACGAGTACGCCGGCCAGGAGTACACCGTCGACGTCGAGGCGGCCAAGGCCATCCTCACCGAGGCGGGCTACACGTGGGATGCCTCGGGCAAGCTGCTCGACGCGTCTGGCGCGCCGGTCACCTTCACGCTGCAGGTGCCCCAGGGCTGGAGCGACTATGTGACGGGCATCACGCTCATCGCCGACGAGGTCAAGCAGATCGGCATCGACGCGACGATCGACACACCGGATGTCGACACGTGGTGGGCCGCGAAGGGCACGGGTGACTTCGACGCCATCCTGCACTGGACCGACACGGGCCTGACCCCGTGGGACATCTACTCCGACGCGATGGACGGTGCGCGCTACCTGCCGCTGGGCGAGCAGTCCGAGGGCTACAACTTCGGCCGCTACCAGAGCCAGGAGGTCACCGACGCGCTGGCCGCGTACGCCACCGCCGCGAGCGACCAGGAGCGGGCCACGGCGCTGGACACCATCCAGCGGGCGTTCGTCGACGAGGCGGTCATCCTGCCGATCGGCACGCGCCCCTTCATCGGCGAGTTCAACACCCGCAACTACGTGGGGTGGCCGAGCGAAGAGGACCCGTACGCGGTTCCCGAGCCCACGCGCCCGCAGCAGCTGCTCATCCTGACGAAGCTGCAGCCTGCCGGCTGAGACGGCCGCACGAGCACGGCGGGTGCGCCCGGAGCCCGAACTGCGGGCGCACCCGCCGTACCAACGCCCTGCCCCTGTGCGAGGCAGGCAGATCCTTGGAGATGGAAGTGACCCGAGCGACGCTGCTCACGATCGAGGAGGTGGATGTCGTCTACGACGTCCAGCCGCCGGTCCACGCGGTGCGCAGGGTCTCGCTCGCGCTCGAACGCGGCGAGATCCTGGGCCTGGCAGGGGAGTCCGGCTGCGGCAAGACGACGTTGGCCTACGGCATCCAGCGGCTGCTGAAGCCGCCGGCCGTCATCAGCGGCAGCGTCGTGTTCCACGATCGCGACGGTGACGACATCGACATCATGAGCCTCGCGACCGACCAGCTGCGGGCGTTCCGCTGGGACAAGGCGTCGATGGTGTTCCAGGGGGCGATGAACGCGCTCAACCCGGTCAAGACGATCGGCAGTCAGCTCGACGACGTGTTCCGCACGCACCGCCCGAACCTCGGCAGGCGCGAGCGCCGCGAGGAGTGCGCGGCGCTGCTCGAACTCGTCCTGGTCGGCCGCGACCGCATGCGGTCGTACCCGCACGAGCTGTCCGGCGGCATGCGCCAGCGCGTCATGATCGCGATGGCCCTCGCGCTCAAGCCCCAGCTGATGATCATGGACGAGCCGACGACCGCGCTCGACGTGCTCGTCCAGCGCGAGATCCTCCAGCAGATCTCGCAGCTGCGCGAGCGCTTCGGGTTCTCGGTCATCTTCATCACGCACGACCTCCCGCTGCTGCTGGAGATCAGCGACCGCATCGCCGTCATGCGCGCGGGCGAGATCGTCGAGCTCGACACCCCCGAGAACATCTACCGCGGCGCCACGCACGAGTACACGCGCAAGCTGCTGAGCTCCTTCCCGAGCCTGACCGGCGACCGCGGCGGCTTCCTCCGCGGCGAAGCGGACTCCGACCCGACGGGAGCCCCCCGATGACCACCCTCGAGTTCTCGCACGTCAGCCGCACGTATCGCGTGCGCGGCGCCGGCACCCTCCGTGCGCTCGACGACGTCAGCTTCACCCTGACCTCGGGCAAGACCATCGCCCTGGTGGGTCAGTCCGGCTCCGGCAAGTCCACGATCGCCAAGATCCTCACGCAGCTCGAAGCGCCATCTTCCGGCGCGATCCTCCTCGACGGCGCCTCGATCCCGCGCCGCGGCCGGGCGCTGCGCGCCTACCGGCAGCAGGTGCGCATGGTCTTCCAGGACCCGTACGCGTCGCTGAACCCCTACCACACGATCCGCCATCACCTCGATCGCCCGCTGCGGCTGCACCGGGTGGTGCCGCGCACAGAGATCGACGCCGAGGTGTCGCGCCTGCTCGAGACCGTCAAGCTCTCGGCGGACCTGGCCGACCGGCATCCGCATGAGCTCTCCGGAGGGCAGCGCCAGCGCGTGGCGATCGCGCGCGCCCTCGCCTCGCGCCCGAGCCTGCTGATCGCCGACGAGCCGGTGTCGATGCTCGACGTGTCGATCCGCCTCGGCGTGCTGAACCTGCTCGCCGACCTGCAGCGCGCGTCGAACCTCGGCGTGCTCTACATCACCCATGACCTGGCGACCGCCCGCCACTTCAGCGACGAGATCATGGTGCTCAACAAGGGAGTCGTCGTCGAGCGCGGACCCGCCGACGAGGTGATCCTCCACCCCAAGGACGACTACACGCGGCGCCTGCGCGACGCGTCGCCGAACCCGGATCTGCTCTACGGCGGCGCCCGCGGCCGAAAGGGGGAGGGCCAGTGAGGTTCTTCCTTCGCCGCGCGGTCTTCTACGTCTTCACGGCGTGGGCCGCGATCACCATCAACTTCTTCCTGCCCCGGTTCATGAAGGGCGACCCGATCACGGCGTACCTCGCCCGCAACCAGGGCAAGGTCAGCCCCGAGGCGATCGACTCGCTGAAGATCCTGTTCGGCCTGAACTCCCAGAAGTCGCTGTGGGAGCAGTACCTCGACTACTGGGGCCTGTTGGTTCGCGGCGACCTCGGCCGGTCGCTCTCGAAGGGCCTGGCCCCGGTCACCGACATCATCGCCGACGCCCTTCCGTGGACGATCGGGCTCGTGGGCATCGCGACCCTCATCAGCTTCTTCGTCGGCACCTCGATCGGCACTTACATCGGCTGGAGGCGCGGCAGCAAGGCGGAGTTCTTCGTGCCGGTCGCGACGTTCCTGTCGACGGTGCCCTACTTCTGGCTGGGCCTGATCATGATCGCCGTCTTCTCGACGACGCTCGGGTGGTTTCCGGCATCCCATGCGTATGACAAGACCGTGACGCCCGGGTGGAACGGGGAGTTCGTGCAGAGCGTGATCTACCACGGCACTCTGCCGGCGCTGACGATCGTGATCACCTCGCTCGGCGGCTGGATCCTCGGCATGCGCAACATGATGATCACCGTGCTCGACGAGGACTACATCACCGTCGCGCAGGCGAAGGGCCTGTCGCCGTGGCGGGTCACGATGAACTACGCGGCGCGCAATGCCGTACTGCCGCAGCTGTCGAGCTTCGCGCTGTCGCTCGGCTTCATCGTCGGCGGCACGCTCATCATGGAGATGATCTTCTCGTACCCCGGCCTC
This sequence comes from Microbacterium sp. BWT-B31, assembly GCF_041379855.1. Taxonomy (NCBI): domain Bacteria; kingdom Bacillati; phylum Actinomycetota; class Actinomycetes; order Micrococcales; family Microbacteriaceae; genus Microbacterium; species Microbacterium sp. BWT-B31. Next base: position 53,574 of record NZ_JBFECU010000008.1, on the reverse strand, counting down.
GGCCTGCGCCTGTTCGAGGCGACGCTTGCAAAGGACTACCCGCTGATACAGGGCATCTTCCTCGTGATCACCCTCTCGGTGCTGGTCGCGAACATCGTCGCCGACATCGCCTACGCGGCCCTGGATCCGCGCACACGACAGGAGGAGGCACTGTGACCGCCGCGACCGGAACGATCGAGGCGGTCACCCCGGCCCCCGGGAGTCAGCGCTTCAGCGAAGCGTTCGCGATGTTCCGCAACGGCAAGTCGCTCGTCGGGCTCGTGATTCTCGCCTTCTTCACGCTGCTGGCGGTCTTCGGCCCGTGGGTCGCGCCGTACGACCCGAACGCGATCGACCTCGAGGCGCGCAACTCCCCGCCGAGCCCGGCACACTGGCTGGGCACGACGCATCTGGGCCAGGATGTGCTGAGCCAGATCATCATCGGCAGCCGCGACGTGATGTTCGTGGGGTTCGCGGCGGGGGTGCTCGGGACGATCCTCGCGGTGGTCGTGGGCGTCACCTCGGGCTACATCAAGGGTGCCGGAAGCGAGGCGCTGTCGGCGCTGGCCAACGTGTTCCTGGTGATCCCTGCGCTTCCGCTGATCATCATCATCACCTCGAACTTCGATGACCCGAGCATGATCCTCATCGCGTTCGTCCTCGCCATCACGGGGTGGGCGTGGGGCGCACGCGTGCTGCGCGCCCAGACCATGTCGCTGCGCAATCGCGATTTCGTGCAGGCCGCGCGCGCCAATGGCGAACCGTTGTGGCGGATCATCGCGGTCGAGATGCTGCCGAACCTGATGGCGGTCATTGCCTCGAGCTTCGTGGGCACCGTGACCGCGGCGATCCTCACCCAGACGACGCTCGCGTTCGTCGGCGTCACACCGATCACCCGCTGGAACTGGGGCACGATCCTGTTCTGGGCGCAGAGCCAGAACGCGTTCCCCGAGCGCTGGTGGTGGTACCTGCCCGCTGGGCTGTGCATCGCGCTCGTCGGCACGGCCCTCGCTCTGCTCAACTTCGGCATCGACGAGTACGTGAACCCGCGCCTGCGCAGCGCCGGCAAGCGCGCGCGTGCGCTGCGCAAGAAGGGCTTCACCCAGTCGGATGCCACGGTCGTGGCGCCGATCGACGCGCTGCCCGAGCCCGTGGACGAACCTGCAGAGGAACTGGGGCCGTACCGACCGGGGGCGTGAGCCGGGGCATCCCGTTCTCGCCCGCCGCCGCGGAGGTCGACTGACGCACCGGCGGGGAATGGCCGATGTCGGATGCCCCAGGCAGAGTGTGGGTATGACGATCGAGGTGCGGGCAGCGACCGAGTACGACGACGTTCGCACGATGGTCGGCCCGAAAGACCTCGCGTCGAACGTGTGCTGGTGCCTGAGCTACCGCCGCATCCCCACCGAGGTGAACAAGACCCTTCTCGGCCAAGCGCGCGCCGCGTACGTCGAAGGGCTCTGCCGCGCCGACCCGCCTCCGGGCGTGCTCGCGTACGACGACGGTGAGGTCGTCGGCTGGGCCGCCGTCGCGCCGCGCTCCGCGACGAGCTTCTCGCGCAGCCGCAAGATCCCGTACGTCGACGACCTCGAAGTGTGGTCGGTGTGGTGCTTCCGCGTGCGCGCCGGGCATCGCAAGCAGGGCATCATGCACGCGCTCCTCGCCGGAGCGGTCGAGTTCGCCCGCGCACACGACGCTCCGGCGATCGAGGGCTATCCGGCTGACACCGGCGACCGGCGCATCGACGTCACGTCGGGCTATGTCGGCACGCGGCGGCTGTTCGAGCAGGCCGGCTTCCGCAAGGCCGGCGACACGGCATCCGTCCTCTCCGGCTTCCCGCGCGTGATCATGCGACTCGACCTGCGCCAAGACTCGCGTCGCGGGCCGAACCCGTAGCGTACTCATCCCGCGCGAGCCCCAGCACCACGGCCACTTGGAGGCGCCGAGGGAGGGAACCCTCACGCTCCACTCGAGGGTGAACCGGCCTTCGCGCGCGGCCCCGCCGACACCCGGCGGGGCCGCGCGCGATGTCTGAGCCGGTCCATAGACTCGAAGACGTGGCATCCGACTCCTTCGTCCATCTGCACGTTCACAGCGAGTACTCGATGCTCGACGGGGCTGCGCGCATCGGCCCGATGGTGCAAGAGGCGGTGCGCCTGGGCATGCCGGCGATGGCCGTCACAGACCACGGCAACACGTTCGCGGCGTACGAGTTCTACAAGACCGCGAAAGACTCGGGCATCAAGCCGATCATCGGCATCGAGGCGTACGTCACGCCCGGCACGCACCGCTCCGACAAGGCGCGCGTGCGCTGGGGCACCCCCGAGCAGAGCGACGACGACGTCTCGGGCTCCGGCGCCTACACGCACATGACCCTGCTCAGCGAGACGACCGAGGGCATGCACAACCTCTTCCGCCTTTCGAGCCGCGCGAGCATGGAGGGGTACTACTTCAAGCCCCGCATGGACCGCGAGTTGCTGCAGACGTACGCGAAGGGGCTGATCGCGACGACGGGCTGCCCCGGCGGCGAGGTGCAGACGCGTCTGCGGCTCGGGCAGTACGACGCCGCTCGCGCGGCGGCGGCGGAGTTCCAGGACATCTTCGGAAAAGAGAACTACTTCGCCGAGATCATGGACCACGGCCTCTCGATCGAGCGCCGCGTCATGTCCGACCTGCTGAAGATCGCCAAAGACCTCGAGATTCCGCTGGTCGCCACCAACGACCTGCACTACACGCATCAGCACGACGCGGGAAGCCACGCCGCCCTGCTGTGCGTGCAGTCCGGCTCGACGCTCGATGACCCGAAGCGCTTCAAGTTCGACGGAGACGGCTACTACGTCAAGTCGCCCGCCGAGATGCGTCAGGTCTTCCGTGACCATGCCGAGGCGTGCGACAACACGCTGCTCATCGCCGAGCGCTGCGATGTCGAGTTCAACACGTCGGCGAACTACATGCCGCGCTTCCCGGTCCCCGAGGGCGAGACCGAAGAGAGCTGGTTCGTCAAAGAGGTCGAGAACGGACTGCGGGAGCGCTACCCGGCCGGCATCCCCGATGAGGTGCGCCGCCGAGCCGACTACGAGACCGGCATCATCGTGCAGATGAAGTTCCCCGGCTATTTCCTCGTCGTGGCCGACTTCATCAACTGGGCCAAGCACAACGGCATCCGCGTCGGGCCGGGTCGCGGCTCGGGAGCCGGTTCGATGGCCGCCTACGCGATGAGGATCACCGATCTCGACCCGCTCGAGCACGGTCTGCTGTTCGAGCGGTTCCTCAACCCCGAGCGCGTGTCGATGCCCGATTTCGATGTCGACTTCGACGATCGCCGCCGCGGCGAGGTGATCCAGTACGTCACCGACAAGTACGGAGACGAACGCGTCGCGCAGATCGTGACGTACGGCACGATCAAGGCCAAGCAGGCGCTGAAGGACGCCGGTCGCGTGCTCGGGTTCCCGTTCAGCATGGGGGAGCGACTCACCAAGGCGATGCCCCCGGCCGTGATGGGCAAGGACGTCCCGCTCACCGGCATGTTCGACCCCCAGCATCCGCGGTTCAAAGAGGCCTCCGAGTTCCGCGCCCTCATCGAGACGGATGCCGAGGCCAAGACGGTCTTCGACACCGCCGTCGGGCTCGAGAACCTGAAGCGCCAGTGGGGCGTCCACGCTGCCGGCGTCATCATGTCCAGCGATCCGCTGCTGGACATCATCCCGATCATGCGCCGTGAGCAGGACGGGCAGATCGTCACCCAGTTCGACTATCCGGCGTGCGAGTCCCTCGGCCTCATCAAGATGGACTTCCTGGGGCTGCGCAACCTCACGATCATCTCGGACGCCCTCGAGAACATCACCGCGAACCGCGGCGAGCAGCTCGTCCTCGAGGATCTCGCCCTCGATGACGCGGCGTCCTACGAACTGCTGTCCCGCGGCGACACGCTGGGGGTGTTCCAGCTCGACGGCGGACCGATGCGCTCCCTGCTGCGCCTGATGAAGCCCGACAACTTCGAAGACATCTCGGCCGTGCTCGCGCTCTACCGCCCCGGTCCGATGGGCGTGGACTCCCACACGAACTACGCGCTGCGCAAGAACGGTCTGCAGCAGATCACTCCGATCCATCCCGAGCTCGAAGAGCCGCTGCGCGACATCCTGGGCGGCACGTACGGCCTGATCGTCTATCAGGAGCAGGTGATGGAGGCCGCGCAGAAACTCGCCGGCTACACGCTCGGACAAGCAGACATCCTGCGAAAGGCGATGGGCAAGAAGGTCCGCGCCGTCCTTCAGAAGCAGCAGGAGACGTTCTTCGCGGGCATGACGGCCAATGGCTATTCGGCCGACGCGCAGAACGCACTGTGGAACGTGCTGGAGTCCTTCGCCGACTACGCCTTCAACAAGGCCCATACCGCCGCCTACGGACTCATCTCGTACTGGACGGCCTATCTCAAGGCGCACTATCCCGCCGAGTACATGGCGGCCCTCCTCACGAGCGTCGGAGACTCGAAGGACAAGATGGCGGTGTACCTCAACGAATGCCGACGCATGGGAATCCGCGTGCTCCCGCCCGATGTCAACGGGTCGATCCGGTACTTCGCGGCCGTCGGCGAAGACATCCGCTTCGGCCTCGGCGCGGTGCGCAACGTGGGCGCGAACGTCGTCGACGGCATCGTCGCTGCGCGCAAGGATGCCTCGTACGCGGGCTTCCACGACTTCCTGGGCAAGGTGCCGGCCCACGTCGCGAACAAGCGCACGGTCGAGTCGTTGATCAAGGCGGGGGCCTTCGACTCCCTCGGCTCGACGCGGCGGGCCCTCATGGAGATCCACGAGGATGCGACCGAGCAGGCGGTGCTCGACAAGCGCCGCGAGGCCAACGGCGAGGTCGGGTTCGACTTCGACTCGCTGTGGGGCGACGACGAGCCGCAGCACGCGGCGAAGGTGCCCGAGCGGCCGGAGTGGACGAAGAAGGACAAGCTGGCCTTCGAGCGCGAGATGCTCGGGCTCTACGTCTCGGACCACCCTCTCGCGGGCCTGGAGATCCCGCTCGCGAAGCACGCCTCGACCAGCATCCACGACCTGCTGGCATCCGACGACGTCAACGACGGCGACCAGGTGACTGTCGCGGGGCTCGTCACGAGCGTGCAGCACCGGGTCGCGAAGCAGAGCGGCAACCCCTACGGCATGATCACCGTCGAGGACTTCGACGGCGAGGTGACGATCATGTTCATGGGCAAGACGTACCTCGAGTTCCAGTCGATGCTGCAGGCGGATTCGATCCTCGTGGTGCGAGGCCGCGTGTCACGCCGCGACGACGGCCTCAACCTGCACGCCCAAGCCGCGTTCACGCCGGATCTCGGAGCGGTCGACGCGTCCGGCCCGCTCATCCTGATGCTTCCGGAGCATCGTGCGACCCAGGGCCTCGTCGAGGAGCTCTCCCGCGTGCTCACGCGCCATGTGGGCGAGACCGAGGTCACACTCAAGCTGCACAAGGGGTCCACTGCGAAGGTGTTCGAGGTGCCGCATCCGGTCTCGGTGACCGCCGACCTGTACGGCGAGCTCAAGGGACTGCTCGGCCCACAGTGCCTCGGCTGAGCTTCGTTTCGCGCCGCGCGTCGTCTCCTTGCGGTCTCATCCGGCGTGGGTAGTATCGGCTCCACGCGTCGACGCGACGTGTGGCAGAAGGGAAGAATGTGACTGACGAGCAGAGCCTGGAAGAGCGGATCGACGCGGCGCAGCCGGACGTCGAGAGCGTGGCTCCTGACGAGAACGCCCCCGCGGCCGAAGCGCCGGCGACCGCGCACACCGATTCGGCGGGCTCAGATGACCAGTTGCCGCCCCAGTACGGGGTCGGCCCCTTCTCGATCCGCGAGGTCTCGATCATCGGCGCGTGGCTCGTGGCCTTCGTGTCGTCGTTCTTCTCGGTGACCGTCTTCGCGTTCGCATCGGTGTGGACGCTCGGCATCGTGTGGATCCTCATGATCGGCGTGCCCACGGTCGCCGTCTTCCTCCTGGCGCTGCGTCGCCTGTCGCCCCAGGGCATCCGCCGCGTGGGGTCGCTGGGCATCGACCAGTTCGCCTCCGTGGCGTTCTCCGTCTCGGCCACCGTGTGGTTCGCGTGGATCTGGGACGCCTTCCGCACCTTGAGCGTCCAGGGCGGCGCGTGGGTGAGCAGCTGGGTCGTCTTCGTGTGCTTCGCCGCGATGCTCGCCGGCGTCGTGCTGACGGTGTTCGCCCCGTTCATCCCGCCCTTCAGCGAGGACTTCCGCGGTCGCCCCGAGGTCGTCGCCCACCGCAGCGCCCGGCCCATCCGTCCCGTCACCGCGCGGCCTGCTCGCCCCGTCGCCGAAATCGCTTACGTCCAGCCGGCAGGCTCCACCGACCCCGGTGCGTACGGTGCCACCGGTGCGTACGGCCAGCCGGCCGCTTACGGCGAGCCGGCCGCTTACGGCCAGCCGGGCGAATACGCCGACACGGGGGCGTACTCCTTCGCCGACCCCGAAGCCGCGCACACCGCCTATTCGGGCAGCGACGAGCAGGCCCCGGCCGACGGCGAGCCCATCATCGAGGCTCCCGTGGCGGCGGAGCCTCGCGTCGAAGAGGCGCCCGCCGTGCGGTATCAGGCGTTCTGGGCCCTCGCACCGGTCGAGCGCGACGTCGTCGACGAGCAGGGCATTCCGCTCTTCCGCATCGGTCCCATGGCTTGGGCGCTCGTCATCGAGGACCGCGGCGACACGTTCGTCGTGCGCGACGAGGACGGCACGGTCGGCTTCCTCCACGACGTCTCCGAGGTGACGCGCGGCTGATGCGGCGGCTGGGGCGTCTTCTGCGGTTCAGGAGACGATCACCTCGAACCGATACCCTGAGGGGATGCTCCGGACCATCGATCTGCGCGGTCGCTCGCTGACCGCCTCCGAGTTGCTCGACACCGTCCCGCGCGCGACAGCCGCTCTCGAAGAAGCCCAGCACGCCGCGGCGCAGATCGTCGCCGCAGTGGCCTCCGACGGCGAGGCCGCGCTGCGCGACCAGGCGGAGCGCTTCGACGGGGTGGCCGGTCACGACATCCGGGTTCCGCAGCAGCACCTCGACGAGGCGCTCGAGGGTCTCGACCCGATCGTGCGGGCGGCGCTCGAAGAGGCGATCGTCCGGGTGCGCGCCGCGTCGGCCGCGCAGGTCCCGCCGCCGGCCACGACCGATCTCGACGCGGGCGCGCGTGTGATCCAGCGCTGGCAGCCGGTCCGCCGCGTCGGTCTCTACGTGCCGGGCGGCAAGGCGGTGTATCCCTCGAGCGTCGTGATGAACGTCGTGCCCGCACAGGTCGCCGGCGTGGACGAGGTCGCCCTCGCGTCGCCGCCGCAGCGCGAGTTCGGCGGAAGGATCCACCCGGTCATCCTCGCGGCGGCGCGGCTGCTGGGTGTCACCGAGGTCTACGCGATGGGCGGCGCGGGCGCGATCGGCGCGTTCGCACACGGCGTGCCGAGCCTCGGACTTGAGCGGGTCGACGTCGTGACCGGTCCCGGCAACAACTTCGTCGCCGCCGCCAAGCGCGTCGTGGCCGGTCTGGTCGGGACGGACGCCGAGGCCGGTGCCACCGAGATCCTGATCGTGGCCGACGACTCCGCCGACCCGCGCCTGGTCTCGGCCGACCTCGTGAGCCAGGCCGAGCACGACGAGCAGGCCTCCGCGGTGCTCGTCACCGCCTCCGCCGCCCTCGCTGACGCGGTGGCCGCCGACATCGTGGAGCGGGCCTCTCGCACGCGCCACGCCGAGCGGGTCCGCACGGCGCTATCGGGCCCTCAGTCGGCGATCGTGCTCGTGGATGACCTCGCCGCGGCGACCGCGTTCAGCAACGCTTACGCGCCGGAACACCTCGAGCTGCACCTCGAAGCCCCGCGCCCCGAAGACTTCATCCACGCCGGGGCAGTGTTCGTCGGCCCCCACGCGCCGGTGAGCCTCGGCGACTACCTCGCCGGCAGCAACCACGTGCTCCCCACCGGGGGCCAGGCGCGCTACGCCTCGGGCCTGTCGGCGTCGACATTCCTTCGTCCGCAGCAGGTGATCGAGTATGACCGCGCCGCGCTCGCGCGGGTGAGCGCGGCGATCGTCGCCCTCGCTGAGGCCGAGGCGCTGCCGGCCCACGGAGAGGCGATCACTGCGCGCTTCGACGGGCACGCGCCGTCGTCCGGCGCGACCGCCGCCGCTGTCGGGGCGTAGTCTGTCGGTGCCATGCATTGCCCGTTCTGCCGTCATCCCGACTCACGCGTGATCGATTCGCGCACAAGCGACGATGGCCTCAGCATTCGTCGTCGGCGCCAATGCCCCGAGTGCGGCGGCCGCTTCTCGACCATCGAGACGGCGAGTCTGAACGTCATCAAGCGTTCCGGGGTGATCGAGCCGTTCAGTCGCGAGAAGGTGATGTCGGGCGTGCGCAAGGCGTGTCAGGGCCGGCCGGTGACCGACGGCGATCTCGCGGTCCTCGCGCAGCGCGTCGAAGAGGCGGTGCGGCAGACGGGAGCGTCGCAGGTCGACACGAACGAGATCGGGCTCGCGATCCTGGGGCCGCTGCGCGAGCTGGACGAAGTCGCCTATCTGCGCTTCGCGAGCGTGTACCAGGCGTTCGAATCCCTTGAGGACTTCGAGACCGCGATCTCGCTGCTGCGCGCGGACCACGGCCGGCCGTCCCCGCGCGTGCCGCTCGAGGACTGACCCCGGTCGGGGCGGTCGGTTCCTGCCGATAGCCTGGAACAGATGTACGCCTTCATCTTCCGCACCTTCTTCGCGCGCATGGATCCCGAGACGGCGCACCACGCGGCGATGCTGGTCATCCGCGTGCTCGGGTTGCCGGTGTTCTCGTGGGCCGCGCGCGCGATCACGAAGCCCGCGCCCGCACTCCGCCGGTCCGCGCTGGGCCTGGACTTCGACTCGCCGTTCGGAGTCGCGGCAGGGTTCGACAAGAACGCGGTCGGCGTGTCGGGGCTGTGGGCGCTGGGCTTCGGCCACATCGAGGTCGGCACCGTCACGGCGATCCCGCAGGACGGCAACCCGAGGCCGCGCCTGTTCCGCCTGATCCCCGATCGTGCGGTCGTCAACCGCATGGGTTTCAACAATCGCGGCGCCGATGCCCTCGCGGCACGCCTCACGAAGCTGCGGCGCCGGGCGAGGCGGCCCGTGATCGGGGTGAACATCGGCAAGTCGCGGGTGGTAGAGGTCGCCGACGCGGTCGCCGACTACGTGCGCAGCGCGACGCTGCTGGCTTCGCTGGCCGACTACCTCGTCGTGAACGTCTCATCGCCCAATACGCCGGGACTGCGGGGCCTGCAGGCGGTCGAGACGCTTCGTCCGCTTCTTGATGCGGTGAAGGATGCCTCAGGCACCACGCCCCTGCTCGTGAAGATCGCGCCCGACCTGTCCGACGACGAGATCACGTCGATCGCGGCGCTCGCCGTCGAGCTCGGGCTGGCGGGCATCGTCGCGACCAACACGACGATCTCCCGGGTCGGACTGATCACCGACCCCGCCGTGATCGCGGCCGCGGGCGACGGCGGACTCTCGGGTGCACCGCTGAAGGCGCGTGCCCTCGACGTGCTGCGCACCGTGCGGGCGGCAGTCCCCGACGACTTCGTCGTCATCGCCGCCGGCGGCGTGGAGACGGCGGCGGATGTGCGCGAGCGACTGGATGCCGGGGCCGACCTCGTGCAGGGGTACACGGCGTTCCTCTACCGCGGGCCGCTGTGGGCGCGCCAGATCAACAGGGGCCTGGTCGAGGCATCCTGAAGAGGAGATCTCGATACGCCGGCGCTGCGCGCCGGCACTCGATTTTGACCCGACCCGGCTCACCGGTGCTGCGCGGAATGGCGCGGGTTGGCGGAGGAGATCTCGGTACACCGGCGCTGCGCGCCGGCACTCGATCTTGACCCGGGCTTACCGGGGCTGCGCGGAATGGCGCGGGTTGCGGAGGAGATCTCGATACACCGGCGCTGCGCGCCGGCACTCGATCTTGACCCGACCCGACTCAACGCCGCTGCGCGGCATTGAGTCGGGTCGCGTCAAGGGTGTTGACCGCGCTTGACCTGAGCTTTCGGGAGCCGCATGAAGCGCATCTGGATCGTGCGCATCGCGGAGTACCAGCCGAGCCCCTTCTCGAGGCGGTCGGCGCCGAACTTGTCGCGCGCGGCGCGCTTGACGCGGATCGAGGTGATGACCATGTCGCCGACGACGAAGAAGATGAAGATCCACAGCGCGACGAACGCGTAGTACTGCACCGCCTGCACCGGGATGAACATCGCCACGATCACGAACACCATGGCGGGCATGACGGCCTCGCCGAGGTGCCAGCCCGAGTCGACGAAGTCGCGCGCGAACTTGCGCTGCGGGCCCTGGTCGCGCGCCGGGAGGTACTTGGGGTCGCCAGCGGCCATGCCCAGGCGGGCCTTCTCGCGCTGGTTCGCGAGCTCCATCTTGGCGCGCGCCTTCGCCTCTTTCGTGTCAGGCACGAGCGGTCGCTTGCGCGCCGCCTCCTGCGCGGCCCGCGACGGGGTCGCGCGGCCCTTGCTGGGGTTCGCCGCGAGGGGCGAGCCGCCCGCGACGGCGCCCTCCGAAGGGGCTCCGTCGGTTGCTGAGTCGGGTGGGGTCTTTGCCACGGCTGATCCTCGATCGTGCGGTAGGGGGTGCGCTTAAGATTACCCGCATGACCTCAGATGACTCTCGGACCGATTCCGTCCGCGCTGCGGCGACGGGCGGCGTGCCCGCAGCCCTCGCCGATCTCGGCGCGCTGGTGCGCATCCCCTCCATCGCCTTTCCCGGTTTCGACCCCGCGAACGTTCGCCGCAGCGCGGACGCCGTGGCCGATCTCGCGCGCGATCTCGGCATCTTCGAGACCGTCGAGGTCAGGCAGGCGGCGATCCCGGGCGCCGACGAGATCGGCATGCCGGCGGTGGTCGCCACGCGCGCTGCGCGCAACGGCCGCCCGACCATCCTGCTCTACGCGCACCACGATGTGCAGCCCGTCGGCGACGAGAGCCTGTGGGAGTCGGCGCCGTTCGAGCCGACGGTCCGCGCCGGGCGACTGTATGGCCGCGGCGCCGCCGACGACAAAGCGGGTGTGATGGTGCACATCGGAGCGCTCCGCGCGCTCGTCGAGGCGCTCGGCGACGACTTCGACCTCGGGGTCGCGCTGTTCATCGAGGGCGAGGAGGAGGCCGGGTCCCGTTCGTTCGCGCAGTTCCTGAGCGACAACGCCGACACCCTGCGCGCTGACGCGATCGTCGTGGCCGACTCGACCAACTGGGATGCCTCGACCCCTGCCCTCACCGTGTCGCTGCGCGGCAACACGCGCTTCACGCTGCGCGTGCGCACGCTCGACCACGCCTCGCACTCCGGCATGTTCGGGGGAGCGGTGCCCGATGCCACGATGGCGACGGTGAAGCTGCTCGCGACCCTGTGGGACGAGGACGGCGCGGTGGCCGTGCAGGGGCTCACCGAGCGGGATGCCCCCACCCCCGCGTACCCGGAGGAGACCTTGCGCGACGAGGCGGGTCTTCCCGACGGCGTGTCGCCGATCGGCCGCGGAACGATCCTCAGCCGCCTGTGGAACAAGCCCTCCATCACGGTGACGGGCATCGGCGCACCGGGCGTCGCGAACGCATCCAACACCCTGAGCCCCGAGATCGCGGTCGTGATCAGCGCACGCGTGGCCCCGGGCCAGCGCGCCGTCGACGCCTACGCGGCAATCGAGGCGCATCTGCGCGCGCACGCGCCGTTCGGCGCGCAGCTGACCTTCAGCGACCAGGACTACGGGGACCCGTTCCTCGTGGACACCTCGGGATGGGCAGTCGCCGACGCGCGCGACGCGCTGCGGGAGGCGTACGGACCCGAGCCGGTCGAGATGGGCGTGGGCGGCTCCATCCCTTTCATCGCGGACCTCGTGCGCGAGTTCCCAGGCGCCCAGATCCTGGTGACCGGGGTCGAGGACCCGCATGCGCGGGCGCACAGCCCGAACGAGTCGCTCCACCTCGACACGTTCCGCAACGCTCTCGTGGCCGAGGCGCTGCTGCTGGCCAAGCTCGACGCGCGCACGGTCTGAGCCAGGCGTGACCGGCGGTTTCCGAGCCGCCGGTCACGCCGCTGACGTAGAATCGGCTCAGGCCCGCCGCAGTCCGCGGCACGTTCGGAGGAATGCCATGACCGACACCGCACTGTCGACCGACCAGATCGCACGTGACCACGGCGTCCAGCTCACCGACGCCGCCGCGCTCAAGGTCAGGACCCTGCTCCAGCAGGAGGGCCGTGATGACCTGCGCCTGCGCGTTGCCGTGCAGCCGGGCGGATGCAGCGGCCTGATCTACCAGCTCTATTTCGACGAGCGCTTCCTCGACGGCGACAAGGCCGTCGACTTCGACGGTGTCGAGGTCATCGTCGACGACATGAGCGTGCCGTATCTCGACGGCGCGACGATCGACTTCAAGGACACGATCTCTGAGCAGGGATTCACCATCGACAACCCCAACGCATCGGGCAGCTGCGCCTGCGGCGACAGCTTCCACTGATCGCACAGCGTTTCTGAAGGGCCCGGAACCAGGCGGTTCCGGGCCCTTTCGCATGCCCGCGGCATCCGTGCAGACCCGCTCAGCGGGGCCGGAGTCTGAGCGGTTGGCCTGAATAGCCTGAAGGCTTGCCCTAGACTTGCGTGAGTCACATTTCGCAACTCTGAAAGGTGCACCTGTGCCGTCGAAACACCGCCTTCGCTGGGCCCTGGTACCGGTCGGTATCGCCGCGGCCGTTGTGCTCGCCGGATGTACCCCCACTGAGCTGAACGGGTTCCTCCCCGGGTTCGTCGAAGACGGCACGCAGGCCACGAACCACACCGCGATGGTCTCCGGACTGTGGGTCAACTCCTGGATCGTCCTGCTCGCCGTCGGCGTGATCACGTGGGGTCTCATGGCGTGGGCCGCCATCGCGTACCGCCGTCGCAAGGGCCAGTCGGGCCTTCCCGTCCAGCTGCGCTACAACATGCCGATCGAGATCTTCTACACGATCGTGCCGCTGATCCTGGTCGTGGGCTTCTTCGCATTCACGGCGCGCGACCAGACGACCCTCGAGACTCAGACCGAGAACCCCGACGTGTCGATCACCGCGATCGGCAAGCAGTGGTCGTGGGACTTCCAGTACAACGGCGAAGACGAAGACAACGCCGATGCCGTCTGGACGATGGGCATTCAGGCTCAGCCTCAGCCCAACGGCGACATCGACCAGGACGAGCTGCCGACGCTGTATCTGCCGGTCGGCAAGACGGTGAAGATCAAGCTCCAGACGCGCGACGTCGTCCACTCGTTCTGGATCATCGACTTCCTCTACAAGAAGGACATGGTCCCCGCTCGCGACAACTACTGGTCGTTCACTCCGGAGCGCGAGGGCACGTACGCGGGCAAGTGCGCCGAGCTGTGCGGCGAGTACCACTCGATGATGCTCTTCAACGTGAAGGTCGTCAGCGAGGCCGAGTACGAGGACTACCTCGAGTCGCTGCGCGAAGCCGGCCAGACGGGCGACATCGACCACGCCTACGACCGCCTCCAGAACCTGCCGGGAACCGGTGGCGAGGCATCCGCAGAAGAGGGAGATCACTGATCATGGCGACGACGCTTCCGCTTCAGGAGACCACGTCGGGACGCCCGACCACCCTTCCGCCTCGACAGGCCGCGCTGCTCAGCGCGTCGCGTGTCGACCAGAAGGGCAACATCATCGTCCGGTGGATCACCTCGACCGATCACAAGACGATCGGCTACATGTACCTGATCGCCTCGGTGCTGTTCTTCATGCTCGGCGGCGTGATGGCGCTGATCATCCGCGCTGAGCTGTTCGAGCCGGGAATGCAGATCATCCCGACGAAAGAGCAGTACAACCAGCTGTTCACGATGCACGGCACGATCATGCTGCTCATGTTCGCGACCCCGCTGTTCGCGGGCTTCGCGAACGCGATCCTGCCGCTGCAGATCGGTGCTCCTGACGTTGCGTTCCCGCGTCTGAACGCGTTCGCGTTCTGGCTGTTCCTGTTCGGCTCGATCATCGCCATCGCGGGTTTCCTCACGCCGCAGGGCGCCGCCGCCTTCGGGTGGTTCGCATACCAGCCGCTGGCGAACGCGACGTTCTCTCCAGGGGTGGGCGGAAACCTCTGGATGCTCGGTCTCGGCATGAGCGGCTTCGGCACGATCATGGGCGCGGTGAACTTCATCACGACGATCGTCACGATGCGCGCGCCCGGCATGACCATGTGGCGCATGCCGATCTTCTCGTGGAACACGCTGGTCACGAGCATCCTGATCCTGATGGCGTTCCCCGTGCTCGCCGCGGCGATCCTCGCCGCCGCAGCCGATCGCGTGCTCGGCTCGCACATCTTCGACGCCGCGAACGGCGGTGCGCTCCTCTGGCAGCACCTGTTCTGGTTCTTCGGCCACCCCGAGGTGTACATCATCGCGCTGCCGTTCTTCGGCATCGTCTCCGAGATCCTCCCGGTGTTCAGCCGCAAGCCGATCTTCGGGTACAAGACGCTCATCTACGCGACCATCGCGATCGCGGCCCTCTCCGTCGCGGTGTGGGCGCACCACATGTACGTGACCGGGGCCGTGCTGTTGCCGTTCTTCGCCGTGATGACGATGCTGATCGCAGTGCCCACGGGCGTGAAGATCTTCAACTGGATCGGCACGATGTGGCGAGGATCCGTCACGTTCGAAACGCCGATGGTGTTCACGCTCGGCTTCCTCGTGTCGTTCGTGTTCGGTGGCCTCACCGGCGTGATCCTCGCCTCGCCGCCGCTGGACTTCCACCTGTCAGACTCGTACTTCGTCGTGGCGCACTTCCACTACGTCGTCTTCGGAACAGTCGTCTTCGCAATGTTCGCGGGCTTCTACTTCTGGTGGCCGAAGTGGACGGGCCGCATGCTCAACGAGCGTCTCGGCTACGTGCACTTCTGGCTGCTGTTCATCGGCTTCCACATGACGTTCCTCATCCAGCACTGGCTGGGCGTGGACGGCATGGTGCGCCGCTACGCGGACTACTCCGCGGCAGACGGCTGGACGTGGCAGAACCAGATCTCAACGGTCGGTGCGATCATCCTCGGCGCGTCGATGATCCCGTTCCTGTTCAACGTGTGGATCACGGCGCGCAAGGCGCCCAAGGTCACGGTCAACGACCCGTGGGGCTACGGTGGATCGCTCGAGTGGGCGACGAGCTGCCCGCCGCCTCGGCACAACTTCACGTCGATCCCGCGTATCCGCAGCGAGCGGCCCGCGTTCGACCTCAACCACCCCGAGGCCGGCATCCCGGTCGGTGTGGGCCCCGCCAAGGACGCACCCGCCACACCGGTCGTCGACCTCGCCGAAGGAGAAGTGAAGTAGATGCGCACCAACGTCGGACTGTGGTGGCTGCTCAGCGGCTTCTTCTTCGTCGTCGCGGTCGTGTACACCGGGTGGAGCATCATCGCCCACGAGGGTGACGTGGTCCATCGCATCGAGTGGGTCGGCACGGTCGCGCTGCTGTTCACCTCGTTCATGGGTGTGCTCATCGCGTTCTACGTGAGCCGCGTGCACAAGGCACAGGGCGGAGACCTGCCCGAAGACACGCTCACCGCCGACATCGACGACGGCGACCCCGAGATGGGCGAGTTCAGCCCGTGGTCGTGGTGGCCGCTCGTGCTGGCGTTCTCGGCGGCGCTCGGCATGATCGGGCTCGCGGTCGGAGCGTGGCTGATGCCCATCGGGATCGCGGTGTTCGTCGTCGCGATCGTCGGCTGGGTCTACGAGTACTACCGCGGCTATTTCGCCCGCTGATACGTGCCGTTGCAGCTGAACGCTGCGGCGGTGTCGGAGGCCGGCCCGCACCGCACCAGCAACCAGGACTCGGCGTTCATCGCGACGTGGGGTGCGGCCGTCGCAGACGGGGTCGGTGGAGGCCCCTCGGGCGATCTGGCGTCATCGGCGTTCATCCATCGCCTCGTTGCGGGCGTACACGGCCGTCTATCGCTCGATGGCTGGCTGCAGCGCATCCGCATCGCGAATTGGGATCTGCGCGCTCACATCGAGCGTGACGCCGCGCTGCTGGGCATGGCGACGACGTTCACCGGGCTGCTCGCGGCAAGGGACGGAACAGTCGTCCTGGCTCACACCGGCGACTCTCGCGCCTACCTGCTGCGTGACGGGACGATGACCCGAGAGTCGCATGACGACTCCTACGTCCAGGTGCTCGTCGACCGGGGCCTGCTCGACGAGGCGGAGGCGGCGACGCACCCGCAGCGGAACATCATCACCGCGTCGATGCACGGCGGCGACGAGGACGTCGTCGCGATCGTGTCCCGCCCGGCCGTCGAGGGCGATCGTTGGCTGCTGTGCAGCGACGGTGTCACGGACTACCTCCCCGAACGTCACGTCGCGACCCTTCTCGCACAGGGGACCCCGTCGGCCTGCGCGCAATCGATCGTCGACCTCGCCCTTCACGTCGGCTCACGAGACAACATCACCGCGGTCGTCTGCGACGTCGTCGCCGATCAGGAACGCTCGGCGACCGCGCCCGTGTTCGCCGGTGCAGCCGCCGAACGCTTCGGGGAGCAACTCGAGTCGGCCTGAGCTCAGGCAGCCCCAGCCCGCGCGCGCACGACCATGGTGAGCGGGTCGAACGTTCGGGGGAGTGGCCCCTCATCGTTCTCGAGAGGCTGCCCGTCGCGCGCCCAGTACTCGTAGCCGCCGATCATCTCGCGTACGGCGTACCCGAGTTTCGCGAACTCGAGCGCACCCTTTGCCCCGGCGTTGCACCCCGGGCTCCAGCAGTAGACGATCACAGGCATGTCCAGGGGGATCTCTTGGGGCGCGCGCGTCGCGATCTCGCTGTAGTGCATGTGCACGGCTCCGGGAACCCGCCCCTGCGCCCATGCCTGGTCGCCGCGGACGTCGATCACCACGAAGCGTTCGCCGGCCTGCTGTGCGGCGTACACGTCGGAGGGGTCTGTCTCGTGAGTCAGCTTGGCGGTGAAGTACGAGAGTGCGTCTGTCATGCCTCAAACCTACGAGCGCGCCGCGGTGCGTGTTGTCGTCCAGGCGCCAGAGTCCGCCGGAATCCTGCCTACTCGATGAGCGCCTCGGCGGTCATCGACGGGCGCACCGAACACGGATGCCCGGCACCTGCTCCCTGAGGAGCGAGGGGCCGGGCATCCGATCGCCTGTCGAATCGGCGGCTACTGGCTGCCGTCGCTATCGCGGTTGCGAGACTTCTTCGCTCCGTCGTCGGGGATGATCACGTTCGACGGGCGGTTGGCCGTCTCGCTGTTGTGACCGTCGTCGATCGGAACGTGCGGCGCATCGGGAACACCTGCACGGTCGTGGGCGGCCTGGATCTCGGCGTCCTCTTCGTGAGCGATGTGATCCAGTGCGTGGTGCTGATGGGCCAGCGCGGCATCGAGCTCGGTCTGCGTGACCGGGGTGAGGCGGTCCTCGAAGAACCAGCGCGACAGCGACGAGCGCAGGTTCTCGTGCCATGGGATGCGGCCCTTGGCGTTCGGGCGTACGACCAGCGGCTCGTTGGTCTCGAAGTCGACCAGCTTCCACCGCTCGTACTCGTCGACCGGCTGATGCACCTCGATGTACTCGCCACCGGGCAGACGCACGATGCGACCCGACTCGTAGCCGTGCAGCGCGATCTCTCGATCCTTCTTCTGCAGGGCGATGCAGATGCGCTTCGTGACGAAGTACCCGATGATCGGGCCCAGGATGAGCAGAGCCTGGAGGGTGTGGATGACGCCCTCCATGGTCAGCGAGAAGTGCGTCGCGATGATGTCGGAGGACGCCGCGGCCCACAGCACCGCGTAGAAGATGACGCCGGCGACGCCGATGGCGGTGCGGGTCGCCGCGTTCCGCGGACGCTGGGCGATGTGGTGCTCGCGCTTGTCACCCGTGATCCACGCCTCGATGAACGGGTAGATGAGCACGAGGATGATGAACAGTCCGAGCACGCCGAGCGGGATCAGAATGTTGAACGACCACGTGCGGTCCAGGAACACGAACTCGAGGTGCGGCGGGACCAGGCGCAGCGCGCCGTCCGCGAAGCCGATGTACCAGTCGGGCTGGGTGCCGGCGGACACGGGGGAAGGGTCGTACGGGCCGTAGTTCCAGATCGGGTTGATCGTGAACAGCGACGCCACCAGCACGATCACACCGAACGTGATGAAGAAGAAGCCGCCCATCTTCGACATGTAGACCGGCATCATCGGGTAGCCCACGACGTTGTTGTTGGCTCGCCCGGCACCGCCGAACTGGGTGTGCTTGTTGATCACCATCAGCATCAGATGAACGACCAGGAGCGCCACGAGGATCGCGGGCAGCAGCAGGATGTGCAGTGTGTAGAGGCGTCCGACGATCTGGTTGCCGGGGAACTCGCCGCCGAACAGCAGGAAGGAGGTCCACGTGCCGATGAGCGGGATGCCCTTGACCATGCCGTCGATGATGCGCAGGCCGTTGCCCGAGAGCAGGTCGTCGGGGAGCGAGTAGCCGGTGAAGCCCTCGCCCATCGCCAGGATGAAGAGGATGAAGCCGATCACCCAGTTGAGCTCGCGCGGCTTGCGGAAGGCGCCGGTGAAGAACACGCGGAGCATGTGCACGCCGATGCCCGCGACGAACACGAGCGCCGCCCAGTGGTGGATCTGACGCACGAGCAGGCCACCGCGAATGTCGAACGACAGGCGCAGGGTGGAATCGAGCGCCGCCGACATCTCGACGCCGCGCATGGGCAGGAACGCGCCCGAGTAGTGGGTCGGGACCATCGAGGCCTGGAAGAAGAACGTCAGGAACGTGCCGGAGAGCAGCACGGCGACGAAGCTCCACAGGGCGATCTCGCCGAGCATGAACGACCAGTGGTCGGGGAAGATCTTGCGGCCCAGCTCCTTGACGAAGCCCGACAGGCTGGTGCGCTCGTCGATGTAGTTCGACGCGGCACCCACGAAGCGGCCGCCGAGGGGCTTCGGCTTGCTCTCAGCCTGGAACCGGGAGGTTGCGGATGCGGTACTCAATGGCGCTCCCAGAAGCTCGGGCCGACGGGTTCGGTGAAGTCGCTGCGCGCGACGAGGTAGCCCTCTGCATCGACCTTGATCGGCAACTGCGGCAGCGGACGCGCCGCCGGGCCGAAGATCACCGCAGCGCCGCGCGTGACGTCGAACTGCGACTGGTGGCAGGGGCACAGCAGGTGGTGGGTCTGCTGCTCGTACAGGGCCACGGGGCAGCCGACGTGCGTGCAGACCTTCGAGTAGGCGACGATGCCGTCATACGACCAGTCCTTGCGGTCCTCCGTCTCGATGAGCTGCTCGGGCTGAAGCCGCATGAGCAGGACGATCGCCTTCGCCTTCTCTTCGAGGTAGCCGTCCTCGTGGCCCAGGTCGGCCAGGTCTTCGGGGATCACGTGGAAGGCGGAGCCCAGGGTGACCTCGGACGCCTTGATCGGCGTGCCCTCGGGGTCGCGCGCCAGACGCGTGCCCTCTTTCCACATCGTGTGCGACAGCAGGGCGACGGGGTCTCCGGCGATCGGGTTCTCGGGGGAGTTCTGCGGGGCGAGGCCGCGAAACAGCGTGACACCCGGGATGATCGAGGCCACGAGCGCGGCGAACAGCGAGTTGCGGATCATCGCGCGACGGCCGAAGCCCGAGTCGTCGTTCGCGTCGGAGAACGCCTTGATGGCGGCCTCGCGCGTCGAGTCGCGTCCGCGCGTGGCGTGCCGGGGCTCGACGTACTCCTTGTCGGACATGACGGCCTTCGACCAGTGGATCGCACCGATGCCGAGGGCCAGCAGCGCGAGGGCGATGCCGAGGCCGATGAAGAGGTTGTTGTTGCGGATGTCGACGATCCGGCCGCTCTCGATCGGGAAGATCATGTACGCGGCGACCGCCCAGATGCTCGCCGCCACCGACAGGTAGAACAGCGTGTAGACGGTGCGGACCGCGCGCGTCATCGCGGCAGGATCCTTGTCGGTCATGCGCGCCCGGTGCGGCGGGAGCTCCGGAGCGTTCACCGGGTCGCTGACGGCGACCGCGAGCCCCGGGGAAGGCTTCCAGGAAGCCCTCTCGTGCTCGAGCGGATCGTCCTCGTGTGCCATGCTGTGTCCTCTTCGCGTGGGGTTTCGTCGTTCGATCAGTTGGACTTCGCCGTGATCCACACGGTGATGGCGATCAGTGCGCCGATGCCGAAGATCCAGATGAACAGGCCCTCTGATACCGGGCCCAGAGACCCGAGGGAGAACCCGCCGGGCGACTGGTTGTCCTGCAGGAAGACCAGGGCGGAGATGATGTCGCGCTTGTCTTCGAGCGTGAGGTTCATGTCGCTGAACACGGGCATGTTCTGCGGGCCGGTCACCATCGCGGCGTACATGTGCAGCGGGCTTGTGTGGGTGAGCGCCGGTGCGTACTTGCCCTCGGTGAGAGCGCCTCCCGCGGCGGCGACGTTGTGGCACATCGCGCAGTTGATGCGGAACAGTTCGGCACCGCGCGCAACGTCGCCCTCAGCGTCGAGCACCTCTTCGTCGGGGAAGGCGGGGCCGGGCGAGGTCGACTGCACGAACGCCGCAAGCGCCTTGATCTGGTCGTCGGTGAACTGCGGCGGCTTCTGCGGTGCTTGCGGGCCCTGCATCTGCAGCGGCATGCGGCCGGTGGAGACCTGGAACTCGACGGCGAGCTCGCCCACGCCGTAGAGCGCGGGGCCGTTCTCGGTGCCTTCGAGGTTGAGGCCGTGGCAGGTGGCGCAGTTGGCCTGGAACAGCTTCTTGCCGTCCTCGGCGCTGACCGCGGTGGGTGCGGACTCGTTCGTCGCGGCCATCGCCGCCGACGCGCCGGCGTAGACGCCGCCGGTGATCAGCAGTCCGATTCCGATGAGCGCCGCCGCAGCCCAGGGGCTCCGGCGGCCGTGCGAGCGGCGCTTGCTTTCTCGTGCCATGTCGGGACTTTGCTCCGCTCTATCTCAGGAAGTAGATGACGATGAACAGGGCGATCCAGACCACGTCGACGAAGTGCCAGTAGTACGACACGACGATCGAAGAGGTCATCTCCTTGCGCCCGAAGTTCTTGACCGCGAACGCGCGGCCGATGACCAGGAGGAAGGCGATCAGACCACCGGTGACGTGCAGGGCGTGGAACCCGGTCGTGAGGTAGAACGCCGACGCGTACGAGTCGGCGCTGATCGGCATGCCTTCGGCGACGAGCTGCGCGTACTCCCACACCTGGCCGGAGACGAACACCGCTCCCATGAAGAAAGTGAGGTAGAACCACTCGACCATTCCCCACTTGCGGAGGTTCCAGAACCCACCCGTGCGGTAGGGCTGGAATCGCTCAGCGGCGAAGACGCCCATCTGGCACGTGAAGCTCGAGAGCACCAGGATGAGCGTGTTCACAGCCGCGAAGGGAACGTTCAGCAGCGGTGTGCGCTCCGCCCACAGCTCTGGGGAGGTGCTGCGCAGGGTGAAGTAAATCGCGAAGAGACCCGCGAAGAACATCACCTCGCTGCCGAGCCACACGATCGTGCCGACAGCGACCGGATCTGGTCGCTTGACGGATCGCATGGCCTGGGAATAGGTCGCTGGCGTGCTCGTCACGTCCCCATTATGGCTGATGTCGGGCTCGGATATTCGCATCCTGCTCCACCCAGTGGGCTGTGGCCGACCTCGAAGCCGCCTCGACGCGCCCTGACAGGTTCCCGTGAGGATGCCGAGAGCCGGGCCTGTGGCCCCGGCGCCGTGCGCACGATCCCGCGCGTGATCGCGCGGTCTGCCGGCAGTAGGCTTCTGACCCATGGCGGATCTGTACTCGTGGCCCGATGTCCTGACGACTCTTCTCGAGGGCAAGGACCTCAGCGTCTCGGAATCCACCTGGGCGATGCGACAGGTGATGACCGGCACAGCGACGCCGTCGCAGCTGGCCGGATTCCTCATCGCGCTCCGTGCGAAGGGCGAGACGGTCGACGAGGTCGTCGGCTTCCGCGACGCGATCCTCGAGGCGGCGCTGCCGCTTCCGGTCCCGGCCGACGTGCTCGACATCGTGGGCACCGGGGGCGACAGGTTCGGCACGGTGAACGTCTCGACGACGGCGGCGATCGTGGCCGCGGCATCCGGAGTGCCCGTCGTCAAGCACGGCAACAAGGCCGCCAGCAGCTCCTCGGGCTCGTCGGACGTGCTGGCCGCGCTCGGCGTCGAACTGCTGCTGGCGCCCGAGGCGGTCGCCGAGACCCTCGAGCGCACGGGTCTCACGTTCGTCTTCGCGAGCGCCTTCCACCCCGGCTTCGGCCACGCGGGCCCGACGCGCGCCGAACTCGGAGTGCCGACTGTGTTCAACTTCCTCGGGCCGCTGTGCAACCCGGCGCGCGCCGAGGCCAACGCGGTGGGTGTCGCGCACCTCGACCGGGTGCCGCTCATCACCGGCGTGTTCCGCACGCGTGGCGCGACCGCGCTGGTCTTCCGCGGCGACGACGGCCTCGACGAGCTCACGACGACCGGTCACAGCCGGCTGTGGGAGATCAGTCGCGGCGACGTCCACGAGCACGACATCGACCCGCGCGACCTCGGCATCCCGCTCGCCGACATCTCGGATCTGCTCGGCGGCGACCCCGCCCACAATGCCGACGTCGTCCGTCGCGTGCTGGCGGGCGAGAAGGGCGCGGTGCGCGACATCGTTCTGCTCAACGCGGCCGCGGGCATCGTCGCGTACCGCCTGTCGCAGGATTCGACGCAGGCGCAGCGCCCCATTCTCGATCGGCTCGCCGAGGCGATGGATGCCGCGACCACGGCGATCGACGCAGGCGCGGCGTCGGCGAAGCTCGACGAGTGGGTCGCCGTGACCCGGTCGTTCGCGGGCGCCTGACGACACGCCGCGAAACGCCCGCGCGCACCTCTGGTGGCGCGCCGCTCGCGCGCGCTAGGTTGGCCGCAATCAGCCCGTTCGAGGAGGTCGCCATGTCGGATGCCGTCACCCCTGAAACCGCAGACACGATCGAACCGCCCGCACGCCGGACCGGAGGGGTGAAGATCGTCGGGACCCTCGGGATCGTCGGGGGCATCCTCCTCATCCTCGTGGGCGCCATCGCGTGGATCGCCGTGACCAACCAGCTCGTCGCCGAGGACATCACCATCCCCGACGACGCCGCGGCCTTCCAGGGTCAGATCGTCGCGGGGCCGTTCACCGCATACGTGCAGGCCGACATCATCAACCAGCACGCGCTCGAGGCATCGGGGGGAAAGACTTACGCCGAGCTCGACCAGGACGACCCTGTGCGCGGGACGGTCATGAACGCGTCGTTCCTGCGAGCGTCGCTGTTCACGTCGGTCGTCGCTTACGGCGTGGCGGCCTTCGCGGCGGCGATCGGCGTGCTCTCGATCCTCTTCGGCTGGGCGCTGCGTCGCCTGGCCGAGGCCCCGGTCGTCGTGAAGCGGTCGGCGTTCGCCGCGCCGGAGGCGTGACCGGCCGACGGTGACCACCGCACCCCGCTGAGCGTGTCATGCACCCGCACGACGCGCTGACCGAGATCGCGACGCTGCTCGAGCGCGAGCGCTCGTCGCGGTACAAGTCGAAGGCGTTCCGTGCGGCGGCGGATGCGATCGCGGGCCTCACCGACGACGAGCTGAGGGACGCGGCATCCCTTCGGCGTCGCAAGGGGATCGGCGAGTCGACCTTCGCGGTCATCGAGCAGGCGCTGGCCGGGGGAGTGCCGGGGTACCTGGCGGACCTGCGCGAGCGGACAGGCGCGCAGCGCGCGTCAGAGCTTCGGCGTCTGCTGCGCGGCGACCTGCACAGCCACAGCGACTGGTCGGACGGCCTCACCTCGATCGGCCTGATGGTCGAGGCGGCACGCACGCTCGGGCACGAGTACCTCGCGCTCACCGACCACTCGCCGCGGCTTCGGGTCGCCAACGGGCTCTCGCCCGAGCGGCTGCGCGCGCAGCGCGAGATCGTGCGCAGCTTCGGCGATGACGGCTTCGCGCTGCTGTGGGGGATCGAGGTCGACATCCTCGACGACGGCGCCCTCGACCAGGAGCCGGACCTCCTCGACGATCTCGACGTGGTGGTGGCATCGGCCCATTCGAAGCTGCGCATGGACCGTGCGCCGATGACGCGGCGGCTCGTCGCCGCCGTCTCGAACCCGCGCGTGGACGTGCTCGGCCATGTCACGGGACGCCTGGTCGAAGGCTCCCGCGGCACCAGGCCGCCGTCGAGCTTCGACCCGCGGCCGGTGTTCGAGGCGTGCGCCGAGCACGGTGTCGCCGTCGAGATCAACTCCCGCCCGGAACGCCAGGATCCTCCCGACGATCTGATCGCGCTCGCGCTCGAGATCGGATGCCTCTTCTCGATCGATTCCGACGCGCACGCGCCGGGGCAGCTGTCGCTCATCGACTACGGCGCCGAGCGCGCCGAGCGTGCGGGGGTCCCCGCCGAACGCATCGTCACGACGCGCTCGCTCGGCGGGCTGCGGGAGTGGCTGGAGAGGTCTCGCTGAACGGCGCGCGCGGCGCTACGTTCGGGGGATGGACTACTCTCGCGACGCGGTGCTGGCTCGCAACGACGACGAGTTCGAAGCGCTCATGGCGCTGATCGACGCCCTGCCGCCGGAGCGGCTCGACGAGCCGTTCGCGGGTGCCGCGCGCGACCGCAACCTTCGCGACGTCATCACCCATCTGCACGCGTGGCACATCCTGTTCGAGGGGTGGTACGCCGAGGGGCAGAGCGGTGGAACCCCCGAGATCCCCGCCGACGGCTACGCGTGGTCGCAGGTCGCCGAGCTCAACGAGGACCTGCGGCGGCAGTGGCAGCAGACGAGCCTGGCCGAACTGCTGCCCCTGCTGAAGGCCTCGCACCAGTCGCTGCAGGCCGATGTCGCGCTGCACACGGACGCCGAGCTCAGCGATCCGGTTCTGACGCCGTGGACGCAGGGGGCGGCGCTGGGCGAGTTCGCGATCGAGTGCGGGGGCAACCACTACCAGTGGGCGCGGGCCACGATCGCCGCCGGGCTCGGTCTCGCGTAAGGCTCAGCCGGCAGCGCCCGAGGACTTCAGCGCGTCGACGAGGCGCGTCATCGCCGTTCCCAGCGACCAGCGATCGGCGAAGGCCGCGGCATGCGCCTTCGCGCGGTCATCGAGCGGATGCAGCGCGGTGTCGACCGCCGGAAGGTCGAGGTCGCGCACGACCGCGACCACGCGCGGTGCGACCTCGAGGTAGGGCAGGGCCGCCGTGAGCTTCGTGCGCACGCCCGCGCTCATGCCGTCGCCCGCCTCGGCCGCCGCGAGGATGCCGGCGAGGTCGCCGTGCGCGAGGAGCAGCGCGGCGGCGGACTTCTCGCCGATCCCGGCGACCCCCGGAAGACCGTCGGAGGAGTCGCCGCGCAGCGTCGCGAAGTCGGCGTACTGGCTCGGCAGCACGCCGTACTTCGTCACCACGGTCGCATCGGTGACGACCTCGAGGTTGCTCATGCCGCGTGCGGTGTAGACCACGCGCACATCGCGGGCGTCGTCGACCAGCTGGAACAGATCGCGGTCGCCGGTCACGATGTCGACCGGCTGCGTCGCGGTGGTCGCGAGCGTGCCGATCACATCGTCGGCCTCGTGCTCGGCCGCCCCGACGATGGGGATGCCGGCAGCGGCGAGCGCCTCGCGGATGATCGGCACCTGCACCTCGAGCGGGTCGGGGACGACCTCGACGTCGGGCCCGCCGGCCACGACCTCGGCGACGCGGTGCGTCTTGTAGGAGGGGATGAGATCGACGCGCCACTGCGGGCGCCAGTCGTCGTCCCAGCAGGCCACGAGGTCGGTGGGCCGGTACAGCGTGACGAGCTTGGCGATGATGTCGAGGAATCCTCGCACCGCGTTGACCGGCGTGCCGTCGGCGGCGCGCACCGAGTCGGGAACGCCGTAGAACGCTCGGAAGTAGAGCGAGGCGGAGTCGAGGAGCATGAGGCGGCCGGGCATGCGCTCATCCTGCCACGGACCCCCGACGCGCGACCGGCCCCCGGCGACCCCGGGCCGCGGCTCAGTCGCGCACGTCGACGCCGAGCGCGACGGCGAAGGCGGACGCGAGCTGCTCGACCTGCCAGGGTGTGAGGGTCGCGCCGCGCAGAGCTGCCGGGTCGAGGTAGGCCGCGGCATCCAGCCCCCGCAGATCGAGGTGCTCGGCCCTCAGCCCCCGCAGATCGAGGTGCTCGGCCCTCAGCCCGCGCGTGTCGACCTCGTCGGCGCGCGGCTCGGCGAAGTCCACGTCGACGAGATTCGCGCCGGTCAGGTCGAGGCGCTGCGCGCTCACGCCGTCGAGCACGCACTCGGTCAGGGCGCTGTGCGCGGCATCCGTCACCTCGTCAAGACCGCTCACGCGCGTCTGGAACGCGTCTGAGCGGGGGCGGAGGCCGCCCCGGTCGTCGAGCCGGGCGGGCAGGTCGGGCGGCGAGACGCGCGGCGGGCTGGGGGGTGACGGGTCGGGCCATCCCTCGACAGTAGCGAGGGCATCCGACTCGCCCGCGGTCGCCGGCGCCCGGTAGACTCGGGGGACGAGCATCGATCCGGCCATCACCGGGGAGCTCTCGGAAGAACAGGACCCCGGTCCTCAGTAGAACCGAGCGGGGCAGGCCCGTCACAGCCGCAGTGAAAGCGGCTCGGCCATGAATCGAAAGGTTCTCGGCCCGGGCAAGCGGGGTGGTACCGCGGTCCGTGAGGATCGTCCCGGCGGCAGTTCAGTCCACCGAGACCTGCGAGACGCCATGACCTATCCCCGCACCTCCGCCTTCGGCCCCGCCGCCGATGCCGTTCCGGCATCTGTCGTGCCCAGCCCGCGGTTCCCCGAGATCGAGCGCGAGATCCTCGCGTTCTGGCACGCAGACGAGACCTTCCAGGCTTCCATCGCGCAGCGCGAGGGCGCTGACGAATGGGTCTTCTACGACGGCCCGCCGTTCGCCAACGGCCTTCCGCACTACGGGCACCTCCTGACCGGGTATGCGAAGGACCTCTTCCCGCGCTTCCAGACGATGCGCGGCAAGAAGGTCGACCGCGTGTTCGGTTGGGACACGCACGGTCTTCCCGCCGAACTCGAGGCGATGAAGCAGCTCGGCATCACCGAGAAGAGCCAGATCGAACAGATGGGCATCGCCGCCTTCAACGCGAAGGCGCGCGAGTCGGTGCTCGCGTACACGCGCGAGTGGCAGGACTACGTCACGCGCCAGGCGCGCTGGGTCGACTTCGACCGCGGCTACAAGACCCTCAACCCCGGCTACATGGAGTCGGTGCTGTGGGCGTTCAAGTCCCTTTACGACAAGGGGCTCGCCTACGAGGGCTACCGCGTGCTGCCGTACTGCTGGCGCGACGAGACGCCGCTGTCGAGCCACGAGCTGCGCATGGACGACGACGTGTACAAGATGCGTCAGGATCCCTCCGTCACCGTGACCTTCCCGCTCGTGGGCGCCAAGGCCGAGGCGCTCGGCCTCACCGGCGTGCGGGCGCTGGCGTGGACGACAACGCCGTGGACGCTGCCGACCAACCTGGCGCTGGCGGTGGGTCCCGGCATCCGGTACGCGGTTGTGCCCGGCGGTCCGGAGGGCGCCGCCGACGTGCCCGCGGGCGACGAGTCCGAGTCGGCGGTGGCGCACCGCTACCTCCTCGCCGAGGACCTCCTCGGCGGCTATGCGAAGGATCTCGGCTACGAGTCCGCCGAGGCGGCGCGCGAGGCGGTCGAACGGGTCGTGACCGGCGAAGAGCTCGAGGGCGTCGCGTACGACCGGCTGTTCGACTATTACGCGGATGCCGCCACCTGGGGCACCGAGAGCGCGTGGCGCATCCTGGTCGACGACTATGTCACCACCAGCGACGGCACCGGCATCGTGCACCAGGCTCCGGCGTACGGCGAGGACGACCAGCGGGTGGCCGAGGCCGCCGGCATCCCGACGATCCTGTCGCTCGACGACGGCGGGCGGTTCCTGCCGCACGTGACGGATGTCGCGGGCCAGCTGTGGATGGACGCGAATCGCCCCCTCATCCGCCTGCTGAAGCAGGAGGGCCGTCTTCTTCGCGAGGCCAGCTACGAGCACTCGTACCCGCACTGCTGGCGCTGCCGGAACCCCCTCATCTACAAGGCGGTCTCGAGCTGGTTCGTACGCGTCACCGACCTGAAGGACCGACTGCTCGCGAACAACGAGCAGATCACCTGGGTGCCCGAGAACGTCAAGCACGGCCAGTTCGGCAAGTGGCTCGAGGGCGCGCGCGACTGGTCGATCAGCCGCAACCGGTACTGGGGCTCGCCGATCCCGGTGTGGAAGTCCGACGACCCGGAGTATCCGCGCGTGGACGTGTACGGATCGTTCGACGAGCTCGAACGCGACTTCGGGCGCCTGCCGCGGAGCGCCGAGGGCGAGGTCGATCTGCACCGCCCGTTCATCGACGAGCTGACCCGCCCCAACCCCGACGACCCGACCGGCCGCTCCACGATGCGCCGCATCGAGGACGTGTTCGACGTGTGGTTCGACTCGGGGTCGATGCCGTACGCGCAGGTGCACTACCCGTTCGAGAACCGCGAGTGGTTCGACTCGCACGCGCCGGCGGATTTCATCGTGGAGTACATCGGGCAGACGCGCGGCTGGTTCTACGTCATGCACGTGCTGTCGACGGCGCTGTTCGACCGCCCCGCGTTCACGGGCGTCTCGTGCCACGGCATCGTGCTCGGCAGCGACGGCCAGAAGATGTCGAAGTCGCTGCAGAACTACCCCGATGTGAGCGAGGTCTTCGACCGCGACGGATCCGACGCGATGCGCTGGTTCCTGATGTCGTCGTCGGTGCTGCGCGGGGGCAACCTCATCGTCACCGAGGAGGGCATCCGCGCGGGCGTGCGCGAGTTCCTGCTGCCGCTGTGGAACGCGTGGTACTTCTTCGCCACCTACGCCAACGCCTCGGGCGGTCCCGACGGCGCCGGGTACGAGGCATCCTGGTCGACCTCTTCGACCGACGTGCTCGACCGCTACATCCTCGCTCTGACCGGCGATCTCGTGCGCGAGGTGGCCGCCGACCTCGAGGTGCTCGACTCGACGCTGGCCGCCGCCAAGCTGCGCGAGTTCGCCGAGGTGCTCACCAACTGGTACATCCGTCGCTCGCGCGACCGGTTCTGGGTGGGCGCGACCGACGACCCGCGCAGCCGCGAGGCGTTCGACACGCTCTACACCGTGCTCGAGACCCTCACGCGCGTCGCGGCGCCGCTGATCCCGCTCGTGTCCGAGCGCGTGTGGCAGGGGCTCACCGGAGGCCGCAGCGTCCACCTGCAGGACTGGCCCGACGCCTCGGCGTTCGCGCCGGCCGACGACATCCGCTCGGCGATGGACGCCGTGCGGGAGGTCTCGAGCACCGCGAACGCGCTGCGCAAGAAGGAGGGCAAGCGCGTGCGCCTGCCGCTGTCGCGTCTGACGGTGGCGGTGACCGATGCGGCGGCCCTCGCGCAGTTCGCCGACATCCTGCGCGACGAGCTGAACGTCAAGGCCGTCGAGTGCGTGCCGTTGACCGAGACCCTCGCCGAGGAGTTCGGGATCAGCCGACGACTCACCGTCAACGCGCGCGCCGCGGGTCCACGCCTGGGCAAGCAGGTGCAGCACGTCATCGCCGGAGCGAAGGCGGGCGTGTGGGAGGAGTCGGGCGGCATCGTGGTCGTCGACGGCATTCCGCTCGAAGAGGGAGAGTACGAGCTCGCCCTCGAGGCGGGGGGAGTGGCCGAGGGCACCGCGATCGCGCTCCTTCCCGGCGGCGGCTTCGTGCTGCTCGACACGCAGACCACGCCCGAGCTCGAGGCCGAGGGCCTCGCTCGCGACGTGATCCGCGCCGTGCAAGACACCCGAAAGGCCGCCGGCTTCGAGGTGAGCGACCGCATTCGTCTCGAGCTCGCCTTCGACGAGGCCGATGACCGTGTCGCCGTCGAGTCCGCGTTCGAGACCGCGAACGTCGCGGGAGAGACCCTCGCGGTCGAGCACTCGTTCTACGGTCCGCGGGGCAGCCGGCCGGCCGAACCCGCGCCCGACCACGTCGGAGTGTTCCCCGCCGGCGCGTTCGCCAACCGCGGCGCCTTCGAGGTCGCCGTCACGCGGGTGGCGGCATCCTCATGACCGGCGGCTGTGCCGAACTCCTGAGCTTCGGGCCTCGGAGCGGCGTCCACGGCCCGGCACCGCGGGAAACGGGCAGAGTCTCAGGAGTTTGGAGCGCGGCATGACGACAGACCACGATCGCTCGCGGGCGGACCGCGTCTACGAGGCGCTGCTGCAGCGACAGGGCGAGCGGTGGGTGCAGCCGCGCGTCGAGCGCACGGCACGCCTGCTGGCGTTCCTCGATGACCCGCAGCGCACATACCGCGTCGTGCATGTGACCGGCACCAACGGCAAGACGTCGACGAGCCGCATGATCGAGAGCCTGGTGCGCGCCCACGGGCTGCGCACGGGCCTGTTCACGAGTCCCCACCTGGAGCGCTTCACAGAGCGCATCATGATCGATGGCGAGCCGGTGGCCGACGCCGCGATCGCCGACGCATGGGACGAGGTCGAGCCCTTCGCGGGCATCGTCGACGCCGAGCTGGCCGCGGCGGGCGACGCGCCGCTGACGTTCTTCGAACTGCTGACGGTGCTCGCGTTCGTCGCGTGCGCCGACGCCCCGGTCGACGTGCTCGTGCTCGAGGTGGGCATGGGCGGCTCGTGGGACTCCACCAACACCGCCGACGGCGACGTGGCGGTGTTCGCGCCGATCGACCTCGACCACGCCGACCGGCTCGGCGACACGATCACCGAGATCGCGACCGTGAAGGCGGGCATCATCAAGGACGGCGCGGCGGTCGTATCGGCGAGGCAGGATGCCGCGGCCGAGCGCGTGCTGCGCGAGGCCGCCGCGGCCAAGGGCGCGACGATCGCGTTCGAGGGCGACGGGTTCGCCCTCGTCGAGGACCGGCTCGCGGTCGGCGGACAGCTGCTCACGGTGCGCGGACTCGCGGGCACCTACACGGACGAGTACCTGCCGCTGTACGGCACGCATCAGGGGCACAACGCCGCGCTCGCGATCGCGGCGGTCGAGTCGCTCATCGGCGGCGGCACGATCCCGCTCACGGGCGACGTGCTCGCCGAGGGCCTGGGCCAGGTCACCTCGCCCGGCCGCCTGCAGCTCGTGGGCGCCGAGCCCACCGTGCTCGTCGACGCCGCGCACAACCCCCACGGCGCCCGGTCGCTCGTGGCCGCGCTGCGCGAGGCGTTCGACTTCGACGAGTGGGGGATCGTGCTGGGCGTGCTCTCCGACAAGGACGCCGCCGGGATCGTCGCCGAGCTCGCGCCGGTCGCGGCGCACGTCTTCGCGACCGTGCCCGACTCGGAGCGCGCGAGCGACGCCGAGACGATCGCCGACCTCGCGGAGGCGGCGGGGCTGCGCACGAGCGTGCACCCCGACCTCGCGGACGCCGCCGACGAGGCGCGGCGCTGGGCCGCGGCATCCGCTCGCCGCGCCGTGGTGATCGCGGGATCGGTCGTTCTGGCCGGCCAGGCGCTCGCGCTCGCCGCCGCCGAGGACTGGAAGTCGGGGTGGGAGCAATGACCGAGGCGGCAGCGCCCGCGCCCCGCGCGCGTCGCCCGCGGGGCGCGGCGGAATCGCTCGGCTCCATCGTGCTGGTGTTCGAGTCGGTCATCGTGTTCCTCGGCGGCCTCGTCGTCTACGGGCTGAAGGTGCTCCCGACAGGCATCGCGCCGTGGTGGGGAATCGTCGCCGGCGCCGTGATCGCCGTGCTCATGCTCGTCACCTCGGGCCTGCTGCGCTACAGGTGGGCGATCGGGCTCGGCTGGGTGCTGCAGGTCGTGGTGGCTCTGGGAGGCCTGCTCGTACCGGCGCTGATCCTCATCGCACTCATTTTCGGAGCGATGTGGGGATATGCGACGATCAAGGGAGCCGCGCTCGACCGGCGCAACGCGCGCCTGGCCGCCGAGGCCGCCGGCGCCGACCCGACAGGAGACTGACATGCACACCGAAGAGACCCTCGTCCTCGTCAAGCCGGACGGCGTCGCTCGCGGCCTCACCGGTGCGATCCTGGCGCGCATCGAATCGAAGGGCTACGCGCTCGTCGACATCAAGCTCGTCGAGCCCGAGCGCGACCTGCTCGAGCAGCACTATGCCGAGCACGCCGGCAAACCGTTTTACGAGCCGCTGGTCGAGTTCATGCTGTCGGGCCCGTCGGTGGCGATCCGTCTGGCGGGCAACCGCGTGATCGAGGGCTTCCGCTCGCTCGCCGGCACGACCGACCCGACGACCGCCGCGCCCGGCACCATCCGCGGCGACTATGGCCGCGACTGGGGTCTGAAGGTGCAGCAGAACCTCGTGCACGGCTCCGACAGTCCCGAGTCGGCCGCACGCGAACTGCAGATCTGGTTCGGCTGACGCTTCTTCGCCCAGCCGTTCTCGCACCGAATGGCCGGTGTGTTCCCGGGCGCCTCGTATGCGTTCGGTGAGAGCACGGGCTCGGCGCGCGGGGGAGAGGGTGCGGATGCTCCGCCTCACGGCTCGGCGACCGTGAAGGTCACCTCGGCCGATGCGCACGACGCCCCGCTCGGGCATTGCGCGGTGTCCCAGTAGTTCGCGATCCACGCGATCGCCGAGCCGGGGCCGATCGTCGGCGGCACCGTGATCGACACCTCGAACGATCCGTCGCCGTCGGGCTTCACCTTCGCCTCGGCGAGCGGGATCGGCTTGCCCGCCGGCTGGATGCGAACCACCCACTCGGTGCCGTCCGGCACCGGACACGCGTGCGTCGTGGCGACGGTGACGATGCGGCCGGGCTTCGGGTCGTCGGGGGTCACGGTGAGCTCGGGGACGCACACCGACGCCGGCGGGCCGGACGCGAGGCATCCGGGCAGCGCCCCCAGCGCGAGCGCCGCCACAGCGAGGGCGGCCAGACGTGGCATCCGTTCGCGTGCGCGCATGAGGTGACGATAGACGGCGCCGAGCGCACGCGGAACCCCTTCAGAAGAGCGAGCTCAGCACGTCCAGGCGCAGCTGCGCCAGGACGGCCACGATCGCGTAGCTGACCACGGCCAGCAGCGGCACCCAGCTCATCAGCGCATCCGCCCCGCGGCGCACCGCCGCCGGCGCCGGAAGCAGCCCCGTGCGCAGCACGTGCAGCGTCACGACGTAGAAGGACGGGATCGTCACGACCCACGTGACCATGCACCACGGGCAGAGCGTGCCGAGAACGAAGATGCTCTGCGCGATCAGCCAGATCACGAAACCGAACGCGAACGTCATCCCGAGCCCGAACAGCAGCCAGAACCAGCGCGCGAAGCGGGCTCCGGCCAGGATCGCCACGCCGACGACGATCGGGGCCATCCATCCCGCCAGCCCCAGGATGGGGTTCGGGAAGCCGAACACCGAGCCCTGCCATGAGACCAGGTTCTTGCCGCACTGCACGAGCGGGCTGAAATCGCAGGATGCCTGGCTGCCGGGGTTCTCGAGCAGGTGCAGGCGCTCCATCGTCAGTGAGTAGGCCGCCCACCAGCCGATCGTCCCCGCGATGACGAGCCAGACGGCCATGACGGTCGGACGGGTGTGGACGGCGGAGTGCGACATGCGTCGGATT
The DNA here is from genome assembly GCF_041379855.1 of Microbacterium sp. BWT-B31. Lineage (NCBI taxonomy): Bacteria > Bacillati > Actinomycetota > Actinomycetes > Micrococcales > Microbacteriaceae > Microbacterium > Microbacterium sp. BWT-B31. The sequence goes on along the minus strand of NZ_JBFECU010000008.1, from coordinate 20,004 downwards.
ATGGCACCCGCAGGCCTGCGGAATGCTGGGCGAGCGCCGTGGGAAATGCTCGGTACGCCCGCGGATGGGCTTTTTCGGCCCGGAGGTGCGATAATGATGGGGATGTGTCGCGGCCGCGCCGCGAACGCGCATCACCGTAGACTTCGGGCGACGACAGCCCATCGCAGCACGAGCCCCCGCCGTAGAGCCGGCTCCGGCTGCAGACCGAGTGAGTTCGCAGCGACGCCCCGTACCAGAGGGCACGGAGCGGCGCAGCACGAGATTTCGCCGGGCGGCGCGCGGTGCCGCCTCGCAGGGAGTACGCCGTAGATGGCTGATGACAATGGCACGCACCTCGACCCCCACACCGACTCCCAGGATCCCGTAGCGCCGCAGGCCGACGCGGTCGATCCCGCGCCGGCCGACCTCGAGGACCCGCCGCAGTCGGTCGAGTCGACCCAGACGGATGCCGCGGCCGAGCAGGTCGCGCAGTCCGAGCCTGAGCCCGAGGCGGTCGACGAGTCCGCCGCGGGCGTCGAGTCGTCCGTTGAGGCGGAAGCCGACGCGCAGCCCGCTGTCGAGGCGGAGGCCGCAGCGCAGGTTGCGCCCGACGCCGCCGAGGCGAACGCGGAGTCGGTGCCCGTGGCCGAACCCGACGCAGACGCCTCGGCCGAGGCGGACGCCCCGGCCGAACCTGAGGCCGCACCCGAGGCCGAGGCATCCGCGCCCGGGGCGGTCACTGCGGTGTCGCTCGGCCTGCTGCCCGAGGTCTTCGTGTCGTCGGTGTCGACCCAGCTGCTCTTCTACGCGCCCGAGATCACGCCGCTTCCGGCGCGCCCGGGGGAGGCGAGCGCCCCCCTCGACGGCGGCGGCGCCGCTCCGGCCGCCTCGAGCAGCTCGCGCCGACGTCGCCGTCGCGGTGGCGACAGCGGCGAGGCATCCGGCCCCCAGGAGCACTCCGCGCCGTCGCAGCCGCAGCAGCCCCGCAAGCGCATGGTCGAGCTCATCACCGAGCCGCAGCGCATCAAGGGCTCCACGCGACTCGAGGCCAAGAAGCAGCGTCGCCGGGACGGTCGCGAGGCCGGCCGCCGGCGCGCCGTGGTGACCGAGGCGGAGTTCCTCGCGCGCCGCGAGGCCGTCGATCGCGAGATGATCGTGCGCTCGAAGAACGGGCGCATCCAGATCGCCGTGCTCGAAGACAAGGTGCTCGTGGAGCACTACGTCGCGCGCAACCAGGACGCCTCCCTCATCGGAAACGTCTACCTCGGCCGCGTGCAGAACGTGCTGCCGAGCATGGAGGCCGCCTTCGTCGACATCGGGCGTGGACGCAACGCGGTGCTCTACTCGGGCGAGGTGGACTGGGACGCCGTCGAGACGGGCAACCAGCCGCGTCGCATCGAGCTCGCCCTCAAGTCCGGCGACCGCGTGCTGGTGCAGGTGACGAAAGACCCGGTGGGCCACAAGGGCGCGCGCCTGACGAGCCAGATCTCGCTGCCCGGCCGCTACCTCGTGTACGTGCCCGGCGGTGCGATGAACGGCATCTCTCGCAAGCTCCCCGATACTGAGCGCGCGCGCCTGAAGAAGATCCTCAAAGAGGTGCTGCCGGAGTCCTCGGGCGTCATCGTCCGCACGGCGGCCGAGGGCGCCACCGAAGACCAGCTCACGCGGGACGTGCAGCGCCTGACGAACCAGTGGGAGCACATCTCGAAGCAGATCGAGACGATCCAGGCTCCGGCACTGCTGCACTCCGAGCCCGACCTGCTCGTCAAGATCGTGCGCGACGTCTTCAACGAGGACTTCACGCGCATGCTCATTCAGGGCGACGATGCGCACTCGACGATCTCGAAGTACCTCGAATCGGTCGCCCCCGACCTGCTCGAGCGCGTCGAGCGGTACGAGGCCGACACCGATCCCTTCGACGATTTCCGGGTGACCGAGCAGATCGAGAAGGCCCTCGACCGCAAGGTGTGGCTTCCCTCCGGCGGCTCGCTCGTGATCGACCGCACCGAGGCGATGACCGTGGTCGACGTCAACACCGGCAAGTTCGTCGGCTCGGGCGGAAACCTCGAAGAGACCGTCACCAAGAACAACCTCGAGGCCGCAGAAGAGATCGTGCGCCAGCTGCGCCTGCGCGACATCGGCGGCATCATCGTCGTCGACTTCATCGACATGGTGCTCGAGTCCAACCGTGACCTCGTGCTGCGCCGGCTCATCGAGTGCCTCTCGCGCGATCGGACGAAGCATCAGGTCGCCGAGGTGACCTCGCTGGGCCTCGTGCAGATGACCCGCAAGAAGCTGGGTCTCGGCCTGCTCGAGACCTTCAGCGAGCCGTGCGAGGTGTGCGCCGGCCGCGGCGTGATCGTGCACCATGACCCGGTTGTCAAGCACCGCGCCGCGCCGAGCCCGCAGCAGAACCGTCGCCAGCCGCGTGCCGCCTCGGCCCCGACGCAGCCCGGCGGGGGCACGCACACGATCACCGAGGGCGCCAAGTCCGCCCTCGCCCAGATCGCGGCTTCGACGATCCACCACGACGAGGGTGCGCCGATCACGACGCCCATCCCGGTGATCGCGGTGGCCGAGGCGGCTCCCGAGCGCACGGATCGTCCGGAGCGCGCCGAGCGTCCCGAGCGTGCGAAGAAGCCGCGCAAGAAGCGCTCGGACGCGCCCGCGGCGCCCAAGACCGAGAAGGAGCTCCTCCTGGACTCGGTGCTGAGCGCCCTGCCCGAGCCGAAGGCTCCGGGTCAGGGCCGGTCACGGCGCCGGGTGACGACGGCCGCGCTCACCGGCACACCGGTCGCCCACGCGCCCGAGGGCTGAGGCGCCGCGCGGCGGTCGTTCAGCGGCGGTCTCGCGCGCGCACGCGCAGGCCTGACGCGATCAGCGCCCGCACGAGGGTGTGGGCGCTGACGTGACGGGCGCCGGCCTGTACGAGGCGGTCATGGGCCTCGCCGGGAACGTCGTAGTGGTCCACGTCGAACGCGCGCGGGGGGATCGCGTTCGCGGCGGCGAACGCGTGCAGCTCATCGAGGTTGTCGTCGCTGATGAGGTGCGCCCACAGCCGGCCGTGGGCCGGCCATTGCGGGTCGTCGATCAGGATCGTCACGCCCGCGATCCTACGCACCGGCGGGCGGATGCCTCGGCGCGGCGACACGCGGACAGGCGCTTTTGCACCAGGTACGGGGCATCCGGTAAAGTAGTCCTTTGGTGCGTGGTACCGGACCGTGGTCTTGCTACCCGATTTCTGAGCGAGTCGTGAAGCGACGAGCCGAACGGCCGCACCAAGACTTCCCAGTCTCACAAGACAACCGGAGCCACGCGCTCCCCGATGAAATACAGGTGTGAAGTGGTTTACGCAGTTGTGCGCGCCGGCGGGCGCCAGGAGAAGGTCGAGGTCGGCACGATCGTCGTCCTCGATCGCCAGGCCGCGAAGATCGGCGAGACGATCGAGCTGCCCGCCGTCCTGTTCGTCGACGGCGACGCCGTCACGACCGACGCGGACAAGCTCGCGAAGGTCACCGTCACCGCTGAGGTCGTCGGCCAGGAGCGCGGCCCGAAGATCGTGATCCAGAAGTTCAAGAACAAGACCGGTTACAAGAAGCGCCAGGGCCACCGTCAGGACCTCACGCGCGTCAAGGTCACCGGCATCAAGTAAAGCCACAGGAGACGCAGAGATGGCACACAAAAAGGGCGCAAGCTCCACCCGCAACGGTCGTGACTCCAACGCTCAGCGCCTCGGCGTGAAGCGTTTCGGCGGCCAGACCGTCAACGCCGGCGAGATCATCGTTCGCCAGCGCGGCACGCACTTCCACCCCGGTGCGAACGTCGGCCGCGGCAAGGACGACACCCTGTTCGCCCTCGAGGCGGGCGCGGTCGAGTTCGGCTCGAAGGGCCGCCGCAAGGTGGTCAACATCGTCGCCGCTGCGGAGTGATCCGGACGCGCTGACAAGGATTCCGGTGAGGGGCGGGCTTCGGCTCGCCCCTCACTGCGCATAACGATAACGTTCGCGTCCCCGCCCGGGGTCGCAGTCAGGAGAAGAGATCGTGGTCACCTTCGTCGACCGAGTGACGCTGCATCTGCGCGCCGGCAAGGGTGGCAACGGCTGCGTGTCGGTGCGGCGCGAGAAGTTCAAGCCGCTCGCCGGCCCCGACGGGGGCAACGGGGGGCACGGCGGCGACATCGTGCTCGTCGCCGACCCTCAGGTGACGACCCTCCTTTCGTACCACCACTCGCCGCACCGCGCCGCGGGCAACGGCGGGTTCGGCATGGGCGACAACCGCTCCGGCGCGGCCGGCGAGCCCATCGACCTCCCCGTGCCCGTGGGCACGGTGGTGAAGGATGCCTCGGGCGAGACGCTCATCGACCTCGTCGAGCCTGGCACGCGCTTCGTCGTCGCTCCCGGAGGCCTCGGCGGACTCGGCAACGCCGCCCTCGCGTCGCAGAAGCGCAAGGCACCCGGCTTCGCGCTGCTGGGCACGCCGGGATGGGAGGGCGATGTCGTCCTCGAGCTCAAGACCGTCGCCGACGTGGCGCTGGTCGGCTACCCCTCCGCGGGCAAGTCGAGCCTGATCGCCGCGATCTCGGCGGCACGGCCCAAGATCGCCGACTACCCGTTCACCACGCTGCACCCGAACCTCGGCGTGGTCCAGGCCGGCGACATCCGCTACACCGTCGCCGACGTGCCGGGGCTCATCGAAGGGGCGAGCGAGGGCAAGGGACTCGGCCTCGAATTCCTCCGCCACGTCGAGCGCTGCACGGCGCTCGTGCACGTGCTCGACTGCGCGACGCTCGAGCCCGGTCGCGACCCGCTGTCCGACCTCGACGTGATCCTCGCCGAACTCGCCGCGTACCCCGTGCCCGAGGGCCAGGTGCCGCTGCTCGAGCGTCCGCAGCTCGTCGCGCTCAACAAGGTCGACGTGCCCGAGGCGCGCGAGCTCGCCGACATGGTGCGCACCGACCTCGAGGAGCGCGGCTACCGCGTGTTCGAGATCTCGACCGTGTCGCACGAAGGGCTGCGCCAGCTGACGTTCGCGCTCGGCGAGCTCGTCGCGGCGCACCGCGTCGCCGAGGCTGCCAAGCCTGCGCCGGAGCGCATCGTGATCCGCCCGAAGGGCTCCGAGGCGGACTTCTCGGTGCGCGTCGAGGGCGGCACGTACGGCCCGGTCTACCACGTCATCGGCGACAAGCCGGTGCGCTGGGTGCACCAGACCGACTTCCACAACGACGAGGCCGTCGGCTACCTCGCCGATCGCCTGGAGCGTCTCGGCGTCGAGGACGAGCTGTACCGCGTCGGAGCCGTTCCCGGCTCGACGGTCGTCATCGGCGGCGAGGCCGGCGTCGTGTTCGACTGGCAGCCCTCGCTGTCGTCGGCGGCCGAGCTCATGACCGCGCCCCGCGGCACCGACCCGCGCCTGGACCAGTCCACGCGCCGCACCACGTCGGAGCGCCGCGAGCGCTATCGCGACCGGATGGACGCGAAGACCGAGGCGCGCGCCGAGCTCGAAGCCGAGCGTGTGCGCGAGCAGTACCTCGCCGACGCCGAAGAATCCGACCAGGACGACGCGTGAGCGTGCTCGAACGGGAGGGCATCCCGTCGGCGCGGCGCGTCGTGGTGAAGGTGGGGTCGTCGTCGATCAGCGGTGACAATGCGTCGCGCATCCAGCCGCTGGTCGAAGCACTCGCGGCGGCGCACGCGCGCGGCACCGAGGTCGTGCTCGTCTCGTCGGGCGCGATCGCGACCGGCATGCCGTTCCTCCTGCTCGCGGAGCGCCCGAGCGACCTGGCGACCCAGCAGGCGGCCGCGGCGGTCGGGCAGAACGTTCTCATCTATCGCTATCAAGAGGCTCTGCGCCCGTTCTCGATCGTGGCCGGCCAGGTGCTGCTCACCGCGGGCGACCTCGAGAACGCCACACCCCGCTCGAATGCGCGACGCGCGATGGAGCGGCTGCTGGGCCTTCGCATCCTGCCGATCGTGAACGAGAACGACACCGTCGCGACACACGAGATCCGCTTCGGCGACAACGACCGTCTCGCCGCGCTGGTGGCCGAGCTGATCGGGGCGGACGCTCTCGTGCTGCTGAGCGACATCGAGTCGCTCTACACGCGCCCCCCGGGCGAGCCGGGCGCGGTGCCGATCGATCGGGTGGCCTACGGCGACGACCTCGCGGACTTCGAGTTCGGCTCGACGGTCGTCAACAGCGTCGGCACCGGGGGAGCGGCCACCAAGGTCTCGGCGGCGCGGCTGGCGACGGCATCCGGCGTCGGTGTGCTCGTCACGCGCGCCGACCTCGTCGACCGCGCCCTCGCCGGCGACGCTATCGGCACGTGGTTCGCACCCAATCCCGAGCCTGCCGCACCCGCAGCCACGGGGCCCGTGCGCACCGTCTCGACCTCGTGGGCGGCCGATACACTGGCGTGATGACCGCCGCCACCGCGACCACCGCCCGCGACCGCATGCTGCTCGCGAAGGAGGCGTCGCGCTCGATCGGGCGCCTCGGCGACGACGAGAAGCGCGACGCGCTGCTCGCGATCGCCGACGCGATCGAGGCGGCGGCGCCCGAGGTCGCGCGCGCGAACGCGGAAGACCTCGAACGCGGCCGCGCGAACGGGCTGAGCGTCGCCCTGCAGGACCGGCTGCGGTTGGACGAGCCTCGCGTCGCCTCCCTCGCAGCGGCGGTGCGCGACGTCGCAGGTCTTGCCGATCCGGTCGGGCGAGTGCTCGAGGAGCGCACCCTTCCGAGCGGCGTCGAGCTGACCAAGGTCGCCGTGCCGTTCGGCGTGGTCGGGTCGATCTACGAGGCCCGTCCGAACGTGACGGCCGACATCGCGGCGCTCGCGCTGCGAGCCGGCAACGCCGTCGTGCTTCGTGGCGGGACGGCGGCCGAGAAGACGAACGCGGCGCTCGTCGACGCGATGCGCGGCGCGCTCGCCGAGCGCGGCATCGACCCCGAGGCGATCCAGACCGTCGACTCGTACGGGCGTGAGGGCGCGCGCGAGCTCATGCAGGCGCGCGGAATCGTCGACGTGCTCGTGCCGCGCGGGAGCGCGCAGCTCATCGAGACCGTCGTGACCGAGTCATCCGTCCCCGTCATCGAGACGGGTGCCGGTGTGGTCCACATCGTGCTCGACACGACCGCCCCGCTCGACTGGGCGCGCGACATCGTCGTGAACGCCAAAGTGCAGCGCCCGAGCGTGTGCAACGCCGTCGAGACGGTGCTGGTGCTGAGGGATGCCGCGCCCCGGCTGGTCTCGCCGGTGGTGGCCGCCCTGCAGCAGAACGGCGTCACGGTGCACGGCGACGACACCGTCGCGGCGCTGGCGGAGGGCGTGGTGCCCGCAGTCGACGAGGACTGGGCCACCGAGTATCTCAGCCTCGACCTCGCGATGCGCGTCGTCGACGACCTCGACGACGCGCTCGCGCACATCCGCCGCTTCTCGACCCACCACACCGAGTCGATCATCACCGAAGACCAGGCCAACGCCGAGCGCTTCCTGGCCGAGGTCGACTCCGCTGTGGTGATGGCGAACGCCTCGACCCGCTTCACGGACGGCGGCGAGTTCGGCTTCGGCGCCGAGGTGGGCATCTCGACGCAGAAGCTGCACGCGCGCGGACCCATGGGCCTTCCCGAGCTCACCAGCACGAAGTGGATCGCGCGCGGGTCCGGACAGGTTCGCGTGTGAGGCATAGACTGGATGAGCGCCCCGGCCGGGGCACGACCCGAACGGAGCACGAATGACCCTCGCCTCGCTAGTCGCCCTCGCCGCGGAAGAGTCCGAGCACCACGGCAACGTCGCTTTCGAGACCGTCGGCTTCGGAATCACCGCGCTCCTGGTCTTCACCGCCCTCGCGCTCGTCTCGGTCTCGTACCGGAACGTGGCCAACCGCCACTCGCACAAGGCTGAGGCCTACGCTCGGGCGCACGCCAACGACGTGCAGCAGGCGGGTCACGGCCACTAGGCCGCACTGGATGTCGGAGGCACGGACCCCGAGGATCGGGGTGATGGGCGGCACATTCGATCCGATCCATCACGGCCACCTCGTCGCCGCCAGCGAAGTGGCGCAGTCCTTCGACCTCGACGAAGTGATCTTCGTCCCCACGGGGCACCCGTGGCAGAAAGAGGATGTCTCGCCCGCTGAGCATCGCTATCTGATGACCGTGATCGCGACCGCCTCCAACCCGCGCTTCACTGTCAGCCGTGCCGACATCGACCGGTCCGGGCCGACGTTCACGATCGACACCCTCCGCGATCTGAAGCTCGAGCGACCCCGTGCAGAGCTGTTCTTCATCACGGGCGCAGACGCCATAGCGCAAATTCTCAGTTGGAGGGACCATGATGATCTGTGGGACCTTGCCCATTTCGTCGCCGTCTCGCGTCCCGGACACGTGCTGAGCACGGACGGCCTGCCGAGTGACGATGTGAGCCAGCTCGAGGTCCCGGCCCTCGCCATCTCGTCGACAGACTGCCGAGATCGCATTCGCCGCGGATACCCGGTGTGGTATCTCGTCCCCGACGGGGTCGTCCAATACATTGCGAAGCATCGCCTTTACCGGAGCAAGGAATGAGCACACCCGAGCAGCCGGCCAGCCCCGCCCTCACCCGTAAGCAGATGCGGCAAGTCCGCAACACCGGCACCACGCCCGTCGTGACGCCCGAGCAGGCCGCCACCCCCGAGGCCGCTCCGCCCGTGAGCCCTGCGGTGCCGGTCGCATCAGCCCCCGTCCCGCCGCCCACCGTCGTGGTGCCGGCGATCCCGGTCATCTCGGCCGTCCCCGTGGCGCCCCTCGCGCGCGCCGCCGAGCCTCCCGTTCTGCCGGAGCGTCCCGTGGCCGATGCCGCGGTCGACCTCGGGGTCTCCCCGCTCACCCGTCGGCAGGCCCGCCAGCAGGAGCGCATCCGCACGGCGTCGGTTCCCGTGATCACGCCCGAGGTCGCCGCCGCGTACACCGCGTACCAGCCCGCCGCGACCGGCGCGGCGCCTGTCCCCGCGACGGACGCCGCCCCCCTCACGCCTGCACGGGTCGTCGAAGATGCGGTCGCCGCCGAACTGCCGCCGTGGATCGTCGGCGCCGCCGATGCGACGCGGCCGGCCGCCGAGGCGCCTGCGCCCGAGAAGCCGCGGGCCGAGGCATCCGTCACCGAGATGTTCACCGCGTTCGCGCCCCGCGCAGCCGAGGCAGAGCCCGAAGCGGCCAAGCCCGCACCGGCGGCAGAGCCTGAGCGCGCGCCTGCCGTGAACGCCGACCTCGGCGCGGGGCTGCTCGCGGGCGGCTCGCCCGGGGTGACGCTGCCGCCCTCGTTCGACGAGCTCATGACGCTGTCGACGAGCGGGTCGGCTTCCAGGCCGAACGCGCTCATCATCGCTCAGCCTGAGAGCCCGGCCATCATCTCACCGGTGACGGCGACCGGCGAGGTGCTGATCACGGGCACGCTGAACCTGCCCGAAGGGCTCGGATCGACCGGCCACGCGCCGGGTGTCGCGGACGGCAAAGAAGCCGATGCGGTGCTCGTCGACGGTGAGCTGCCCGCGCACTCGTCGCCCACGCCGATCGCGGCGAGCGCCGCGATCAGCACGGTGAAGACCCCCGGCGAGATCATCAAGCCGCCGGCGCCCGAGAAGGGCGGCCGCCTCATGATGTCTCTCGCGATCACCGCGGGCGTGCTGGCGCTCGCGCTGGTGGGCGTGCTGATCCTGGCGTTCGCGACGGGAGTGTTCTCGTGACGGCCACCGAGCAGTCGCGCGAGATGCTCCAGATCGCAGCCGCGGTCGCTGACGCGAAGAGCGGCGAGGATCTCGTCGCGCTCGATGTGTCGGGCCCGCTTCCGCTCGTGGACATCTTCCTGCTCGTGACAGGCCGCAACGAACGCAACGTCGCGGCGATCGCGGACGAGATCGAAGAGAAGCTCCTCGAAGCCGGGCACAAGCGCCTTCGCCGTGAGGGGCGGCAGGAGGCCCGCTGGGTGCTGCTGGACTTCGGCGACCTCGTCGTGCACGTCTTCCACGAGCAGGAGCGCGTGTACTACGGCCTCGAGCGCCTGTGGAAAGACTGCCCGATCGTGCCGATCGAGCTTCCCCAGGGAGCCGTCGCCGACGAGTGACGGATGCCACGCGGAAGGCCCCGGGTTGGTTCGAGGCATCGCTTCGCGTGTAGTAAGATTGACGAGTTGCCTCGCGAGAGCGGGGGAGCATCCGGGCCTGTGGCGCAGCTGGTAGCGCACCTGCATGGCATGCAGGGGGTCAGGGGTTCGAGTCCCCTCAGGTCCACCAAAACCCGCTTACTCCGAACGTCGCCATCGTGCATGGAGGAGTTCATCACCCGGCCCTTGACCTTCACTGGTCGCATGGCCGCTGTCGGCGCTCTCGCATTCGAGACCGCGACTGCCTCCTCTGGGCGCAGTGACTGCCAGCGCATCACCTGGACCGACTGCACCTCGGTTCGAACTCGATTACCGGAGCCTTTCCAGGGCCTCGCGCAGCACGTCCATGTCGGTTGCGAGCAGGTTGCGCTGTGCGATGCGGAGGAGGGGGGCGAGGAAGAAGAACTGCGGTTTCGCCACGAAGTCGACCCCGATCGTGACCCGGGTGCCTTCGCCGATCGGCTCCACGCACATCTCCCACGCTGCGCGGCAGAACACTGACGAGCCAACGAGCTCGGAGACGGCGCGCTCTGGCTCGATGACCTCGGTGACGCGGTAGGAGGTTCGGATGGTACGCCCGCCGCGGCGCGGCGGGCTGATGGTGTCGAAGGTGGATCCCACCCCGTAGGGAGGCGGCGAGGTGATCTCCACGCTGGCGACGCTGCGATCGTACTCGGCGATGGCGTGCGGGTCGCTGAAGTACTCCCACACGCGCTCCGGCGTCGCGCCGGTCGTCGTCTCGGCGGTCAGATGCACATGCAACAGATTCACATTGGCATACTAGACTCAAACTTGAGTCCGGTAATCAATTCGTCGAGAAGGAGACCGCCGTGTCCATCAGCCAACCTCGCCCTGGCCTGCGAGAGCGCAAGCGCGCTGCTACCCGGCAGCACATCGCGGAAACGGCGATGGCGATGTTCCTGGCGCGCGGGTTCGACGAGGTGACGATCGCCGAGATCGCCGACGCCGCCGAGGTGTCCAAGGTCACTGTGTTCAACTACTTCCCGCGCAAGGAGGACTTGTTCTTCGACCTGCTCCCCGAGGCTCACAGTCTGCTCGAGGCGGCGGTGGCCGTGCGCGGGCAGGAGACCACGCCACTGGCCGCGGTGCGGGCGCTGCTGCTCGACCTGGCGCGCAGGCGGCACCCCTTCGCTCCGGCCGGAGACGGCAGCTACGACGGCTTCCTGCGGGTCGTCTCGTCTTCGCCGGTGCTCATCGCCCGCGCGCGCGAAGCGGCCGCCGAACTCGAAGATCACCTCGCACGTCTCTTCGCCGACGCCGGCGGACCGCTCGCTGACGCGGAACGCCGCTCCCCGGAAGAAGCCGCGGATGCCCGCCTCGCAGCCGCACTCGTGGCCGCGGCGTACGCCACGATCTATTGCGAGACCGCCCGGCGGCAACTCGCCGGCGAACCCGCCGAAGCGCTTCTGGCCGACCACGCCTCGCGTGTCGACGACGCCTTCGACCGACTGGAGCGCGCAATCAGCGCCCGTGTGGCGACGGAACGGCGGGCATGAAGGGGGCACGCCTGGCGTGGCTGAGCCTCGCCTCCTTGCTGCTGTTCAACGTCATGCTCGTGACGCTCCACTTCGTTGATCGTGACCTCGATCCGATCGTTCAGGCGATCAGCGAGTATGCGCTGGGCTCCTTCGGCTGGCTGCTGGTCGTCGCCCTGCTGGTGTTCGGGCTCGGCATCATCCTGCTCGCAGCCGCCCTCTGGACCGAGCTGACGAATCCGCGTCCTGTCGTGGGAATCGTGTTCCTCCTCGTCGCGGGCATCGGACCGATCATCGCCGCGATCTTCCGAACGGACCCGGTCGACCTGCGAAACCCGGGAGCGACCGAGCTCACGACTTCGGGAACGCTGCACCTCGTCGGCTTCATGCTCGCCGTACTCGGCATCATCGTCGCCGCGCCGATCATCTCCCGCCGCCTCGGGGCACCTGGCAATCCGATGTCGCACACCATCCGGGTGATCGGCTGGACCCCGATCCTCGCCGTCGCGATCTTCTGGGCCAGCGGGATGCTCGACCAGCCCCTCGGAGTGCTGTTCGACCGGCCCTCGGCGCAGGGTATCGCGGAGCGCCTCATGGTTGCCATCGTGCAGGTGTGGCTGATCGCTGCCGCGATCGCGGTCATCGGACGTAGCCGAAGCGTGACCCCGATCCCGCCCGCCTCCCGGAGCTGATACCACAAACGGCGAGGGCAGCGTCGCCGGCAACCATGCGGCCCGGGCCTTCTCGAGGGAGATCGGGTTGCTTGTCGTTTCTGGCCAGTGACGATCCGTCGTCGGGTTCGTCGCTTCGGACGGACCCGCTGCTATCCAGACAGCCCCGCGCTGTTGGCGAAAGCCGCGCGCGTGGCGGAGGGCGTATCGGCGTCGATGAGCGTGCAGCGCAGCGCGAGTTCGGCGTACGAGACGATGTTGGACCGGTACGCCGCGGGGTCGAGGTCGAGGCCGATCAGTGGGTACAGGTCGTAGGCGTCCTCGAGAGCCACAAGGTTGCGCGCGATGACGCTCAGTTCGGAAGCGGGGGAGAAGGCGCCGAGCGCCGTACCGATGTCGAGGGTGCTTCGGTAGAGCGAGACCTGGCGTTCGACGATCGACCGGTGGAGAGGGCGGTATTGCGGATGCGCGCGCAAGAGGGGAACGCTCTCGTACAGCATCCGCAGATCGTCGCTGATGGCGTCGGGGACTCCCGCCTTGATGAGGCACACCAGCCGATGCTTGGGATCGGACTCACGCTCGGTAACGGCGAGGCGGCGATGATACATCTCTTCGAGCACGCTCTCGATGGTGGCGCGCATGAGCTCATCGAAGCTGGGGAAGTAGTACAGCACGCTCCCCGCGCTCACCGCCGCCTCTGCCGCTACGGCGCGGACGTTCGTGCCGGACAATCCTTCACGGCTTGCCACTCGTCGTGTGGCCGCGATGAGTTCCACGCGACGCGCGGCGTGTTTGGACTGTTCGGCCACCAGGTCCCCTGTCGCCACTAGTTACTCTTCGGACGCATCGGCCACGAACGTGGCCAACTCAGCATAGTGTTGCGGGCGGCGACGCCGAAGAATGAGCGCCCATACCACTCCGGCGATGAAGAGAAGAGGAGTCGGAGCGAGGAGGAACGCGTTCACCCACCCCTCGACGCCCGTCACGAGTTCGAAGTTGGTGGCGATGAGGACGAACCCGGTGGTGAGGCCGAGCGCTCCGAGCGTCGGTGCGACGATGACCCGCCAGACGCTGTGCCCCCGGCGGTCGCGGGCGAAGAACCCCACCACCGAGAACGCGGCGACCGCCTGGGCGAAGACGAGTCCTGCGACGCCGATCGAGTACGTCGGCACGGCGAAGCCCAGGAACGGGTCGAGCGAGAATGCGATGCACACGGTGACCGCGACAAGCGCCACGACCGACATGACCATGCTCGCCCGGTACGGCGCGTTGGTGACGGGATGCGTGCGGGACAGCGAGGGCGGCAGCAGCCGCTCCCGGCCCATCGCGAAAAGGTACCGGGAGCACGCGTTGTGGAATGCGAGCAGGCAGGCGAGAAAGCTCGTGACGATGAGCACCTGCATCGCGATCGTCGCCCAGAGGCCGAGTCGCGCGCCCGCAGCCTCGAAGGCCATGTCCTGGAAGGCATCCCCCGCGGCGAGCTGCAGCACACCGTCGACGCCGAATGCCATCGTGAGCACCCAGAAGGTGAAGGCGTAGAAGATCGCCAGGAACGAGACGGCGAGGTAGGTGGCGGCAGGGATCGTACGCTGCGGGTTCTTGGCCTCTTCGGTGTAGATGGCGGTGCCTTCGAATCCCAGATAGGAGCCGAAGCCGAACACGAAGAGCGCGCCGCTTCCTGCGGCGAAGAACACATTGTCCGGTGCGAACGGGGCGGCCGACGCGGGCTCGGGGCCGCCCTGAGCCAGCACGGCGACGGCGAGCACGAGCAGAATGAGCACCTCAGCGGTCAGCAGGACTCCGAGCAGCTTCGCGCCGACGTCGATCTGTCGGTACCCGAGAACCGCGACGAGCACCAGGGTTATGGCCGAGTAGACGCCCCAAGGCAAGTCGATGTTCAGAAGGCTCCCGAAGGTCATCTGTGCGAAGAAGCCGATGAAGCCGTAGAAGCACACGCACAGGAAGCCGTAGGACAGGATGGTCACCAATGCGATCCCGAGGCCAGCGGGCTTTCCGAGCCCGCGGGCGCCGTAGGCATAGAAGGCGCCGGTGTTGCGGACGTACCGCGACATCGCGGTGAATCCGACGGCGAAGAGGATGAGCACGGCTCCGCTGGCGAGTATGGCCCCCGGCGCTCCGATGCCGCCGACGCGGAAGGCGGTCGGTGCGGCGCTGGCTACGACCGTGAGGGGGGCCGCAGCTGAGACCACGAAGAATACGATCCCCCATACGCCTAGACGTCGTGAGGCGAGCTTGTCTGTGGTCGCGACTGCGCGGTTGCCGTTCGATTCGGTATGAGACACCATTGACTCCTCCAGGTTTGAACATGCATTCAACACTCAAATGCGCGCAAGGTCAACGCATTGGTGGAGAAGTGCGTGTAATTTGAACGAATGTACAAAGAACTGACCCGAAAGGCTAATTGATGACCGCATCCGCGACGCCCGCCCCCCGAGTGCGGGCGCGCGATCTCGGCATTCCGCTAGGCGGAACGCCAGGACCGCTCGACTCCATCACGGACGTGCCTGGACTCCAGGTCGGGTACCAGACGATCACGCGCGGGAACGGCCCGCTCGTCAACGGCGTGGGCCCGGTGCGCACGGGGGTGACGGCGATCCTGCCGCGTGGCCGCGACGGAGTCGGCATCCCGTGTGCTGCCGCCGTTCATTCGTTCAACGGCAACGGCGAACTGACCGGTCGCGCGTGGATCGACGAATCCGGATCGCTGTCGATGCCGATCGCCCTCACGAACTCGCATGCGGTCGGGCCGGTGCACGAGGGCGTCGACGCCTGGGTGCATCGCACGCATCCGCGTGTGTCGGCGCAGTGGATGCTGCCCGTCGTCGGTGAGACGTGGGACGGCTACCTCAACGACATCAACGGACGCCACGTACGGCCCGAAGATGCCATCGCCGCGCTGGATGCCGCAACGGGGGGCCCGATCGCCGAGGGATCGGTCGGCGGCGGCACCGGAATGAACTGCTACGGATTCAAGGGCGGATCGGGCACGGCGTCCCGCATCGTCGCGCACGGTTCGGCGACCTACACGGTCGGCGCCTTCATCCAGGCGAACTTCGGCGCGCGCGACGAACTCGTGCTCGGCGGCATTGCGCTCGGGCGTCGGTCGTCTGCGGCGAACGGCTTGGAGAACGATCCGTGGCTCGACGTGGACGACGCCCGCGCCCGCGCCCGAGGCGGCATGGGCTCGGCGATCATCGTGATCGCCACAGACGCTCCGCTCCTGCCTGATCAGTGCGCCGCGCTGGCACGGCGCGGCCCGCTCGGCATGGGGCGGACGGGAACGACCGGCAGCCACTTCTCGGGCGACATCGTGCTCGCCCTGTCGACGGCAAATGCCGGAGCGCTCTCGTCCAGGATCCCGCGCGGCCCTGCAACGGACGACGACTATGAACAGCTTCGGTTCGTCCCCTGGAGCTTCCTCGACGCCTTCTGCACCGCCGTCGTCGAGGCGGTCGAGGAGTCGGTGTGGAATGCGCTCGTGGCAGCGCAGGACATGACGGGTCGTGACGACCACTTCAGTCCCGCATTGCCGCACGACGAGATCCGGGCAGCGGTGGCAAGGCTCGCGCGCTGACCGCGTCGATTCCCTACGCTGGCGCCATGCCGCAGGCCGCCGACGGTGGTCGCCGGTCGCGACGATCGCGCTCGTGGCGGCGGCGGTCGTCGGGCTCGTCGCCGCATCGGAGGGAATCCGGGTGGTCCAGGACGCCGCCGAGCAGCGCACGCTCGCCGCGTTCTACGAGCAGCCGCGCGCGGCCGCGGGCGACCCGGGCGCGCTGGTGAAGAGCGTCGAGCTGGCCGGCACGCCGTTCGCGTCGCGCGCCTAGCGCGTCATGTACCGCTCGACCGACCTGCGCGGCGACCCGATCGTGGTCACCGGGATCGTGGTCGCCCCGACGATCCGGCGCCCGGCACAGGACGCAGGGTGCTCGCGTGGGGGCATCCGACGACCGGGACGGATGCCTTGCGCGCGCCGTCGCGCGGATTCGACCCGTTCATCGGCGTCGAGGGTGTGCTCGACGGCGGAGTTGACCGCGTCGTGGGTGACCGGCGATGCCGTCCACGGCCAGCACTGCCGGTTTCGCGCGGGTCTCGAAGCCCGTGGGCTGAGTCACGTGTTCGCGGTGCCGTCCCGTCAGATCGTGATCGCCGAGACCTCCATGTCGATCACCGGCGGCGAGTACAGGGCCGATGCGGTGATCCAAGCGCTGCCGAAGACCGCGCGGCGTGCCCGCTCCGCCGGCCAAGGGTGACCGCCGCTAAGCGTGGGCCCGGGCGCGGATCTGCGGGGCCCGCGACCCCGACGCCGAGTACTGGATGCTGGGCTCGCCGCAGCCTGGCCGAGGAGGCCGAATCGGCCTACTGCCTCTGCGGGGCCCCGAACAAGTGAGCCTTGTCGACCTCGTCCACGTCGCAGGCGCCCGGTGGGCGATCGAGGAGGCCTTTCAGACCGCGAAGGCAAACCGGCCTGGACAACTACCAAGTCCGGGAATGCACCGGCTGGTACCGGCACATCACGCTCTCCATGCTCGCCCAGGCGCTCGTGGCCTGGACCCGGTCAAAGAGGGGGCTTCACACGCCAGCGACGAGTTCGTCGGCCTGAGCATGCCTGACATCCGAGGACTCATCGTCAACCTCATCTGGACATAGCCGCTGCTGTCCGAGTACGTCTACGTCGATCACGACGGCGCCGAAAACCCCAACACACCGCCCGACGGCACCACTGCCGACGCCGCGGCCACCTCGCATGAACGTGACTAGTACTAGTGCCGACGGGCGCCGCGTGGTCCTTGACCCGGGCCTCGTGGCGAGCCTGATCTCGACGGAACCTCTGCGGCGAGGGCACGCCACATCAAATCGACTGTCGTCGCGTCGAGGGTCGCGGTCGTGAGTAGCGAGACCTCGCGTGAGAGCCGGGTGTCGGCGAGTTCGATTACGGACACACCCTCGGCGTTGCTCGGCAAAGCGAGATCGGGGACGAGGGCCACGCCCAGCCCGGCGACGACATAGGCTGCGACGACCCGGTAGTCGTCACTGCGAGGGCCTCGGATCGGCTCGAAGCCCGACGCCCGGGCCGCGGCGAGGAATGCCGTGTCGCCCGGATCGTCATCGCTCACTCCGAGGATCCACGGGTCGTCGCGAAAGTCGCGAAGCGAGCGCCGCGGTGAGACTGCGAGCGGATGTCCTGACGGCACGATGAGCGAGAACCGCTCTGTGAACAGGCTCGTGCGGCGCGTACCTGGGGGTGCGTTGCTCGCCTCACCGGGACGATCGAACACCACGGCTGCATCGAGCGCGATGCGGTGGAGTGCGTCGGTGAGTTCCTGGAGCTCACCTTCGGTGATGTGCGGGTCGTATCCGGCGGCGGACAGCGCGCCGACGAGCGCGGGCAATAGCCGCGCGGCGGCGGTGGGGAAGATGCCCAGGCGCACCCGGCGGCGGCCCGATTCGAGCGCCCCCGCGACATCAATTCGTGCGCGTTCTGCACGGTCGAGCAGTGCGAGCGCGTGCGGCAGCCAGAGGTGCCCGGCCGCGCTGAGCCGGGTGCCCGAGCGGGAGCTCTCGACGACGGGTGCGTTCGTGAGGCGGGCGAGCGCTGTGAGGTGATGCGTGACCGTGGGCTGGCTCCAGCCGAGCGCATCGGCGGCGGAAAGCACCGAGCCACGTTCGGCCACGGCCCGCAGCGCGAGGAGCTGGCGGAGGTCGAGCACGCGTTCCCCGTTCAATATTACGTATGGAGGAATCCAGAATAGTCGCTATTCACTATTCATGCTGAGCAACGCACCATGGGAGGCATGGCCTCCACGTCGCTCGCTACCCGCATCCCCGACCTCGGTCGCCCATCGCGCCTCGCATCTCGCTCCGTTGCGGATACCCCATACGCCGACGCGCTTGCCCGATACGCAGCCCGGGACACCGTGCGCCTCAACGTGCCTGGCCACTCCGCTGACTCCGAAGCGGCCCCGCGGCTCGCCGATTACTTCGGCGACGACCTACTGCGCAAGGACGTGCCGCCGCTCCTGACCGGCCTCGACAATGGCGCCGGCAACCCGCTCGCGGCCTCCCTACGCCTCGCCGCCGAAGCGTGGGGCGCCCGCCGCACGTGGTTCCTCACGAACGGTGCATCGCAGGCGAACCGCATTGCGGCGCTCGCGCTGGGCGCGTTCCGCGACGCCGACGCACCGGTCGTGGCGCAGCGCAGCGCGCACTCGTCGTTCAGTGACGGCGTAATCCTCGGGGGCCTGTCGCCACGCTTCATCACCCCGTCGATCGATGGCTGGTTCGGAATAAACCACGGTGTCTCGCCCGCCGCTCTGCGCGACGCGCTCGGCCACCACGAGCGGTCGAAGGGGGTCTACCTCGTCTCACCGAGCTACTTCGGCGCGGTGGCGGATGTCGCGGCGCTCGCCGAGATCGCGCACGAGGCCGGGGCGCCGCTCGTCGTCGACGCCGCGTGGGGCGCGCACTTCGGGTTCCACGAGGAGCTGCCCGAGAATCCGCTGCGACTCGGCGCCGACCTCGTCGTGTCGAGCACGCACAAGCTCGGCGGAAGCCTCACCCAGTCGGCGATGCTGCACCTCGGGGACGGCCCGTTCGGCGACGAGCTCGAGTTGCTCGTCGAGCGCGCGTTCAAGCTCGCCCAGTCCACGAGCGAGAGCTCGCTGCTGTTGGCCTCGCTTGACGTCGCCCGCGCCGAACTGCAGGACGGTCGCGACCGGATCGCCGCCGCGATCGCCGCGGCAGACGAGTTGCGTGACAGGATTCGACGAGGTGGCCGGTTCCGCATCGTGAGCGACACCTTCGACCGCTTCGACGATATTGTCGCCGCCGACCCGCTCCGCGTCTCGATCGACGTCGGGAGCGGGGGAGTGCACGGCCCCACCGCGCGCGAGCTCCTCATGGATCGCGACGGCATCTACCTCGAGATCGCGACCGAGACCTGCGTCGTGGCCGTCGTTGCCCCGGGCGTGATTCCGGATGCCGCGCGCGTCGTCGATGCCCTGCACGCGCTGCCGATTAGTATCCACTCCGCGGCCGTTGGCGAGGCCGTGGGCGCGACCGGCGCTCTTCCCGAGCCGGGCGAGCTCGCGATGCTCCCGCGCGACGCGTTCTTCCGCCCCACCGAGGTAGTACCGATCGACGAGGCTGTCGGCCGAGTGTCGGCAGACGCGCTCGCCGCATACCCGCCCGGCATCCCGAACGTGTTCCCCGGCGAGGTCATCACTGCCGAGCTCGTGCGGTTTCTGCAGCACGTCGCGGCGACCCCTGGCGGCTACGTGCGCGGCGCCGCCGACCCGACCCTCGCGACGCTGAGCGTGGTCAGTCGCTGAGAGTAGTCACTTGAGCATCGTCAGAACGGTGAGCTGATCTCGCCGCTCGCTTGGCCGCGCGTCGAGCAGGTACCCGAGCGCTCCAGTCGGCGGAGGGCGACGGGTGATTCGCGTACGTCGTGCGACGACGGTCGTGAGCACAAGGTTCGCGTCACGGTGATGTCGGGTCAAGTCCCGTCGTGTGGTGTCACTCCGTTTGCTTCCTGTGGTGGGTGATGGTCAGGCGGTGAGGTAGAGCTCGGGGCGGACGGGCTCGGCCGTCTCGAGGAGAGTGTGGACGAGTTTGCGCATGGAGATGTCGGAGAAGTAGCGGCGTTCGCCGTATTGCCATTCCTCGTGCTGCTCTTGCAGGACGGCGCCGATCAGGCGGG